>JAJCZP010000147.1 GCA_029262315.1 Deltaproteobacteria bacterium
GTTGCCGGTCGCGAATACGGCCACTACGTCCAGGCCATGATTCAGTGGGCCAAGGGCGACCTCGACGCCGACGAGTTCTGTGCGGTGGCCGTCTACGGAATGTGCCTCCTGCTGTTGGGCATCGCCCGCGGCCAGACAGCACGAGCGCTCGAGAAGCGAGCCAGAGAGCTGCAATCGCGCGTGAGCGCCGGTCGTGCGGCCGGGGCACGCAAGGGAGAATGAGCATGACGGAGCCTGTCATCATCGACGGTGTCGATCTTTCCGCGCCGGCGCCCGGACGCGTCCTGCCTCCGCGAGCGTATACCTCACCGGCCGTCTACGAGGCCGAGCTCGAGCGTATTTTCGCGCGCAGTTGGGTGCATGTCGCCGACACAACCGACCTGCGATCCCCGGGCGACTTCGTGACGGGAAGCATCGGGACGACTCCGGTGGTCGTGGTGCGCGGGCACGACGGCGAGATCCGAACGTTCCTGAACGCCTGTCGTCACCGGGGCACGACCGTCGCCGAGGGGAGTGGGAATTGCGGGAAGTCCCTTGATTGCCCCTACCACGCGTGGAGCTACGCAACCGACGGACGCCTGATCGGCGTTCCGGATCGTGAGGAGTTCAGCTGCGACCTCAGTACGATGGGGCTCGTGACGGTGCGGACGGGAGTCCTTGCGCCGATGGTTTTTGCGTGTCTCGATGCGGGCGCGCCCACGTTCGAAGACTGGATCGGGGCGTGGCCGCCCCTGATGAAGCTCGGTCGCACCGACGAGATGCAGTTCTTGTTCGAGTACACGTACGATGTCGACGTCAATTGGAAGGTGTACGTCGAAAACGGGCTCGAGGGCTATCACGTGCGCTTCGTGCACGACATGCTGAACGACTTCGTCGAGACGAAGACCGCTCGGCACTTCTTCGAAGAGCACGCCAACTATACGCACGCGTTCGTGAAGCCAGAGTACGTCGCGATGGCACCCCCGGCCCCGCATCTCATGGAAGGCGACCGGTTGTTCGCTCGCTTCGGGCACGTCTTCCCGAACCTGATTCCCGTGTTGTCTCCCGACGAATTCTCCTATCTCCGTATCGATCCGATCGGCCCCGAGAAGATCCGGTTGGTCGCACGGAGTTTCGCGCTCAGTTCCGAGTTTCGCGAGTTGCGCGAGGACTCGGTTGATCGGACCAACAAGCAAGACATTGCCGCGGTCTCTCGTGTGCAGCGTGGACTACGGGCGCGCGGTTTGCCGCGGGGTGCGCACGCCAGTTTTCTCGAGACGCGGATTGGGCACTTCGAGCGCATGGTCGCACGCGCCATGGCTGGGGGCACGTATTCGCTCTCGCATGACGGACCGATCACTTTCGAGAAGCGGATGAGCGAGGTCGCCTGATGGAGGTCGCCAAGCGTACCAACGAGCGCACGTCGATGCCCGTCGCCGCCGACGACCCGTGGCTCGGTTGCAATCCACTCGACGCCGATTTCCGCAACGATCCGTATCCGGCACTGCAGCACCTACGCGAGCACGCGCCCGTGAGCGGAACGCCGATCGGCCTGTGGCGTCTCGCCCGGTATGACGACGTCTGGCGCGTCTTGCACGATGTGCCGAGTGGTGTGCGTACGACCGACGGCGTGCTTCCGTTCGTGGACGAATCGTTGGAGAACCAGCACCGGTTCATGCTCGAGCAGGACCCGCCGAACCATACACGGCTGCGGCGTCTGGTCAGCCGCGCCTTTACCCCGCGCGCGGTGCAGCGTATCCGGGCCGACGTCCAGCGCATCGTCGACGAGTGTCTCGATCGCGTCTCCGGACGCGGCGCAATGGACGTCATCGCCGACTTGGCACTGCCCGTACCCTCCACGGTCATTTGCGAGATGATCGGGGTGCCGCTCGAGGACCGCGACACGTTCACCATATGGACCGCCGATGCGACGCACGGCCTCGCGGGGGAGATCGCGCCGCCAGACGTGCTCGCGCGCGCTCGGGCTGCGGGCGAGCACCTTGGCGAGTATTTCCGCAAGCTGATCGCGGTGCGGAGGACGGATCTAGGTGACGATCTGCTGAGCATGCTCATTCGCGCCGAGGAGGAAGGCGATCGGCTAAGCGGTGAGGAGCTGATCTCGCAGTCGATTGGTCTGCTGATCGCCGGATTCGAAACGACCATTGGACTGATCGGCAACGGCATTCGGCAGCTTGCCTTGCATCCTGCCGAGCTCGCTCGCTTGAAGGCGTCTCCCGAGATGATCGAGACCGCGGTTGAGGAGTGCCTACGTTTCGACGGGCCGATCGGCCTCACCGTGCGGGTGTTGCACGCGGATGCCGAGTTCGGCGGCCATACCCTTCCGAAGAACACTACGATTTGGGCGCTCCTGGCATCGGCGAATCGTGACCCGCGCGCGTTTCCCGATCCCGACCGTTTCGACATCGCACGGCAGCCGAACGACCACCTCGCGTTCGGGGGCGGCGCGCACTTCTGTCTCGGTTCGCATCTGGCTCGACTCGAGGCGCAGTGTGCGATCGGGAGCTTGGTCGCTCGCTTCGACGCGCTCGCTCTCGTTTCCGAAGCGGTCGAATGGGGCCCGTCACTTTTTCGGGTTCCCGGTACCCTGCCGCTGACGTTCAGCGGCTAGGTTCTACATCGCTTCGGCGGCGAGGTTCTACGTCGCTTCGGCGGCGAGGTTGTACTTCGATCGTGCCGCGCCGACGGGCGTCCAGATGGTCTCCCGACCATCTGGGCGTCCGGCGGCGCGTCCGACGTTTCGCTGTGCGGTTTGGAGGACTTCGAGGAGGCCTAAGCCTGAGCTCGAACCTCCGGGGGACGACGGGCGTCCACCCTGGTTTCGATGACCGGGATCATCCCCTCCTCATCGAGGCGTGCGTGCGAGGCCTGCAATGCTGCACGGGCGCATTGCCGGTCTCGCCACGTCAGGAGCCCGGTCCGAACGTAGCTCGGATCGAGGTCCAAAGCGTCGCAAATGCTCTCAAAGGCAAAAGGTGAACATCGGTCATAACTTAGGAGCCAAGTCTCGGTCTCGCGAAAGAGCTTGCGGCCCCGTCTGCCAGGGGAGAAAACGTGCTTCTGGTAGGCCAAAATGGCGTTTTCCAGTACGGCAAGCATGAGTCGCTGCTCGCCACGCATGATACTCCCTGATTGGCGGACGTCGGCTGGCCGGAGCTCGTCGAGCCGCCTGCGTGTCCTCATATGACGGTCGATTAGAATGGCCCTATCCTCCTGACCAGGAGTTCAAGCAAGTCGCAGGCCAAGTCGCACCCTTTGCCAGGGACCCCCCAAGCGAGTCCGCTGGAGGGCTTTCAAGGGAGCCGAACAGCCTCGGGGCTTGGCGTGAGGTCATGCGGAAGGCCATAAGGAACCAGGAGGCGCCCGATGACGCATGAGGTCGTAAATCAGCCCCCCCCGCTCGAAGGCTATGACATGTTCAGCCAGGATCGCGCTCTCGCGGCGGCCCTCGATCGTGAAGGGGCTGGGTGGGCGCGGTCGCAGGTCGCCGAGGTGGGCGCGCTTGCCGGTGGGGTGGCGCTCGGCTGGGGTGTGCAGGCGAATGCGTCACCGCCGGTGCTCCGTACGCACGATCGCTTTGGAAACCGTATCGACGAGGTCGAGTTTCATCCGGCCTGGCACATGTTGATGGAGGCCGCAGTGACGCGAGGGTTGCATGCGCTTCCCTGGCGAGCGCCCCGCGAAGGCGCGCACGTCGCTCGGGCCGCGCTCTTCTTCGTTCTCTCCCAGGCGGAGGCCGGTTTCGGGTGTCCGATCTCCATGACGTACTCCGCCGTGCCGGCCCTTCGTCATCAGCCCGATGTCGCGGCGGAGTGGGAGCCACGTCTGACCTCGCTCGAGTATGATCCGCGGATGGTGCCGGCCGCGCAAAAGCGGGGAGCGCTCTCGGGTATGGCGATGACCGAGAAACAGGGCGGCTCCGACGTACGTGCGAACACGACGCGGGCCATCCCTGTGAACGGTGGCGGTCCGGGTGGTGAGTACCTCGTCACGGGGCACAAGTGGTTCTGCTCGGCGCCGATGTGCGACATGTTTCTGGTCCTGGCGAAAACTGATCGCGGTCTCTCCTGTTTCCTGCTGCCGCGCTGGACGCCCGACGGCGTCCGCAATCGCTTCCACCTGCAGCGGTTGAAGGACAAGCTCGGCAACCGTTCGAACGCCTCGAGCGAAGTCGAATTCGATGGGGCGTGGGCGCGCATGATCGGTGAGGAGGGGCGTGGGGTCACGACGATCATCGAGATGGTCAACCACACGCGGCTCGATTGCGTGATCGGCTCGTCGTCGGCGATGCGCCACGCCGTTGCGCAAGCGACGCACCATGCGGCGCATCGTGCGGCGTTCGGAAGGCGTCTCAGCGAGCAGCCGCTGATGCAGAACGTGTTGGCGGATCTTGCGGTCGAGTCCGAGGCGGCAACGGTGGCCATGATGCGGCTGGCGCGTGCCTACGACGAGGGGAGGCAGGATCAGGCACAGCGTACGTTCGCGCGTCTTGCGACGGCCGTCGTCAAGTATTGGGTCTGCAAGCGCGCACCGGCGGTCGTCGGCGAGGCGCTGGAGTGCCTAGGCGGCAGTGGCTACGTCGAAGAGTCGTTGCTGCCGCGTCTCTACCGGGAGGCACCACTGATGTCGATTTGGGAGGGCTCCGGCAACGTCATGTGCCTGGATGTCTTGCGCGCGATGGGTCGGAGTCCGGAGGCGGTCGATGCGTTCTTCGATGAGATCGCGCTGGCACGAGGTGGCGATGCGCGCCTGGATCGGTTCGTGACCGATCTTCGCACCGAGCTCGCCGACTTCAGCAATCTCGAGGTACGGGCACGTCGGCTCGTCGAACGACTGGCGCTTGCGTTCCAAGGCTCGTTGTTGGTGCGGCATGCCGCCGATGCCGTCGCCGACGTCTTTTGCGGCTCCCGATTGACCGGGGACTATGGGCTCGCGCTCGGCACGTTGCCCCCGGGTGGCGACTTCGCGTCGATCGCCGAGGCGGCACGCCCGCAGATTGGTTGAAGCGGCCGGCGTCGACGGTGTCGTTCCGTTCGGTCCCCGCTGACGACCGCCGCTTCGGTGCGCCTGTGCGCTCGGCATGTGGGCGGCCCGACGCTGGCCGATTGACGGGGAGTTTGGTACCCACTGTTCGGCCACGATCGTGGCGATGCGCGCTCGCGCCGCAGTCGCGCGCGGGCGACTCATCCAATCCCCAGGAGGAACATCATCAATGTCCGAGCCCGCGCTGCTGACCGATGCGAGCAATCACATACTGACCGTCACCATCAATCGGCCGGCGAAGAAGAACGCCGTGAATGCCGAGGTGCTGTGCGGCCTCAGTGACGCGTGGCATCGGCTGGACGAGGACGACGACCTGCGGGTGGCCGTCCTCACCGGTGCGGGCGGGAACTTCTGCGCGGGGATGGATCTCAGTGTCATCAGCAAATTGACGTCCGGTGCGCCGCCCGACGATGAGTTCGAGGAGCGACTGAAGACCGAGCCATCGGTCATCTTTGACGGATGGCTGAAGACCTATCGGCCCACGAAGCCCGTGATCGCGGCGGTCGAAGGATTCGCGTTGGCGGGCGGGACCGAGGTCTTGCAGGGTACCGACATTCGGGTCGCCGCCGAGAGTGCGACCTTCGGTGTCACCGAGGTGCAGCGTGCCCTCTTTCCGATGGCCGGATCGACCGTGCGGTTGCCGCGCCAGATTCCCTATACGATTGCCGCCGAGATGCTGCTGACGGGTGAGTCGTACAGCGCGGCGGAGTGCAAGGCGTTCGGCTTGATCGGTCGTGTCGTTCCCGACGGCCAGGCGCTCGCCACGGCGCGGACGATCGCCGAGCGCATTGCGGCCAATGGTCCATTGGCCGTGCGCGCGATTCTCGCCTCGATGCGCCAATCGGCAACGCTTCCCGAGTCCGAGGCTTTCGACAAAGCAGAGATGCCGCTCGGCCTCCCCGTGTTCTCGTCCAAGGACGCGCGAGAAGGACCCCGAGCGTTTCTCGAGAAGCGGCCGCCGGTGTTCACGGGCAAGTAGACGCCAGCGACGAGCGAGGATCAGAATGAAAGAACTGAAGCTGGGGCTGCAGATGGGCTATTGGGGCGCGCTGCCTCCGCCGGACATGGTCGGCACCGCGCAGCATGCCGAGACGCTTGGCTACGACTCGGTCTTCACCGCCGAGGCGTGGGGCAACGACGCATTTACCCCGCTGGCCTGGATTGGTGCGCACACCTCCCGCATCCGCCTCGGCACCTCCATCGCACAACTCTCGGCGCGCACACCGACCGCAACCGCGATGGCCGCGTTGGCGCTCGATCATTTGTCCGGGGGTCGTATGATTCTCGGCTTGGGTGTCTCGGGTCCCCAAGTCGTCGAAGGGTGGTACGGCCAACCCTTCTCGAAGCCACTCGCGCGCACTCGGGAGTACGTCGACATCGTCCGCCAGGTGCTCCGTCGCGAGGCTCCAGTGGTGAACGCGGGTCCGCACTACCCACTGCCGTTTACGGGCGAGGGCGCGTGGGGGCTCGGGAAGTCGTTGAAGGCCATTACGCATCCTCTGCGTGCCGACTTGCCCATCTTCCTTGGCACGGAAGGGCCGAAGAACGTCGCGCTCACGGCCGAGATCGCCGATGGCTGGTTCCCGCTGTACTATTCCCCGTATCGGCAGGAGGTGTATGCCGAGTCACTGACCGGGGCGAAGCCCGGGTTCGAGATCGCGCAGATGGTTATCGTGAATCTCGACGACGACCTCGAGCGCGCGCTCTATCCCGTCAAGGCGATGCTCGGATTTTACATTGGCGGTATGGGCGCCTCGAAGCAGAACTTCCACAAGAACTTGATGGCGCGGATGGGATTCGAGGCCGAGGCTGCCCACGTGCAACAATTGTTCACCGAGGGGAAGCGCGATGAGGCGATCGCCGCGGTGCCGACAGACTTCGCGGATGAGATCTCGCTCACCGGGTCGCGCGCCCGGATCAAAGACCGACTGCAGGCGTGGCGCGACACTCCGGTGACGACCTTGCTCGTGGCAACGCACGAGCGGTCGATGCTCGAGACGATGGCGGAACTCGTCGCGCACTGACGCGAGGCCGTCGTCAAGTAGCTTTCGAGATTCCGGGAGCGGCGGGCGCTTGGTCGGCGGTCGGTTTCGTTCCTGGGGGGGTGGTTTGCTATGACGGCCGGGCATGAGCATGCACGGTGCGTTGACTCGGGAGATCGACGAGGGCCCCGCGGGGCCTGAGGTCGCCGCGTTCTTCGATCTCGACCGAACGCTACTCGCGGGCTATTCCGCGAGCGCGTTCGTGCGCGACGATTTCGTGAACGGATACATGGGGATCGGAAGTCTCGTGGATACGTTGGCCGCGGCGACGCGGTTTCAGCTCGGTCGCCTCGATTTCTCCGGGTTCATGACGCGGACGGTGATGCGTTTTCGCGGTCGAGCCGAGGACGAGTTCCAGCAGACGGCGGAGACGATCTTCCGGGAGCGATTGGCGTCTGAGATCTATCCGGAGTCGCGCGCCTTGGTGGAGGCGCATCTCCGGAAGGGGCACACTGTGGCCGTCGTCTCGTCAGCGACGCGCTATCAGATTGATCCGGTCGCGCGCGAGCTCGGAATTCCCCACGTGCTCTGTACCGAACTCGAGGTGCGGAAGGGGCGGTTCACCGGTGCCGTGATTCATCCCTCGTGCTACGGGGAGGGGAAAGCGGTTGCGGCGCGCACGATCGCGCGCGCGAAGGGCGTCGATATGGCGCGCAGCTACTTCTACACGGACAGTCACGAGGATCTGCCGCTGCTCGAGATCGTGGGCTATCCGCGGCCGCTGAACGCCAATGCCGCGCTTGCCGAGATTGCGGCGAAGCGCGGGTGGCCGGTGAAACGGTTCACGAGTCGAGGGACACCGGGGGCGTTGGAAGTCGTCCGGACCTCCTTGGCGGTCGGCAGCCTGGTGCCCTCTCTGTTGCTGGGAGTGCCGGCCGGCGTGTTGAGCGGTAGCTGGCAGCGGGCGATCAACGTGATCATCTCCACGTGGGGAGAGCTCGGGACGGCGCTCGCGAAGGTTGACGTGCGGGTGCGCGGCGAGGAGCATCTCTGGGAGCATCGCCCTGCGGTGTTCATCTTCAACCACCAAAGCGGCATCGACATGCTGTTGCTCTGCCGGTTGCTGCGTCGGGACATCGTCGGAGTTGCGAAGCAGGAGGTCCGTCGGAATCCGTTCTTTGGACCGTTCATGATCCTTGCGGGGACCGTGTTCATCGATCGCCTCCATCGAGAACGGGCCGTGGCCGCCCTGGCGCCGGCAGTCGAGACTCTGCGCCAGGGCGTGTCGATCGTGATCGCACCCGAGGGCACGCGGAGCACGACGCCGAAGCCTGGCAAGTTCAAGAAGGGCGCCTTTCATCTCGCCATGGCTGCTGGCGTACCCATCGTGCCCATCGTGTTCAAGAATGCCCTCGACGCGCTGCCGAAGCACGGGGTGTTCGTGCATCCAGCGACGGTGGAGGTGGTCGTGCACCCTCCGATTCCGACGACGCATTGGAAAACTGCGGATCTCGAAACCGAGATCGAGGCGATTCATCGCTGGTACGACGAGACGCTCAGCGCTGGCTAGGGCGGGGGCCGTCGCCCTTGGTGGGTGTGGCCGTCGCCGACGCCCGGTGGAAACTCAGGTCGCGAGGCCCCACTTGCGCTTGTTTTCCTCGATCTGCTCCGCCGATGGTTGGTCGTGCTTCTCGCTCGGGCTGACTTCGAAGTCGTCGGTCTTTTCCATCATGGCGTAGTTGAGCGGCGTGTCGTCTTTGAAGACTTCCGGCACGGTTTCTTCCTCGAAAATGGCCTGCCACGGACACTCGGGTTCGCAGGCGCCACAATCGATGCATTCGTCCGGGTGGATATAGAGCTGGTTCGGGAACGAGGCGTGGTCGCTACCCTTGTAGACGTAGATGCAGTCGACCGGACACACGCCGACGCACGCGGTATCGACACAGTCTCGACAGAGGCGAGTGATGATGTACGCCATGGCGACCTCCTTGAACGGGGCGCACTATCGCCCGTAGGTGGGGCTCTGTCAAAGCGTCCTGCTACGTCTGAGCGCAACATCGGCGAGCAGGAGGAGGAGTGCCAGTGGGATCAGCAGCCAATCGAGCGGCATGACGGCGCGAGCAAACCCTGGTCGAACCGCGAGGACGGCGCTGGACTCCGGGTCGACCTGGCCCCCCGTTAGCTCCGCCACGCTCGCCAGCAGGTCGACATCCGCATCGCTCGCCCGATACTCGCGGTCGGCATCCGATGTTGCGGGCACCATCAACGCGATGGGCTCCTCGACGAGCGTTCCTCCGCCCCCGGACAGCAATGTTGCGCTGTGCAGCCCGGCATGAAGACTTGGCACGGTCGTGGTGAATGTGCGCGGGTCGGTCTGGCGAAGACGGAAGTCGCCTACCCCTGGGAGGTGCAGGGCGAACGGCCCGGTGCCGTCGACGAGCGTCGTGAGTCGCAAGAGCGTGCCGTCCCGTTGTCGCCGCGCTTCGAGCCGATGGTCGCTTGCGAGGGCAGGCGGCGCCGCCCAGCCGACGAGCTGGGCCCACAACTTGCCGAAGCCATCCCAGGTCGCCCAGGCGGCCGCGCCTGCCTGAAAATCAACGGGAAGTGCGGCGACCCGGCCGAGTTCGTACTGCCATGTCGCGAGGATGGGATCGCGCTCGTCGCCGATGGGCACGTAGAGGCGCACGTCAGCGCCGCGTCGCGGCCGTGTGAGTGCCCAGCGGTCCACCGACGGCAGCTCACGTTCATCGATGCCCGCGAGCATGCGGCCAGCGTACGCGAAGCGCACCGGGAGGTCGCGTGGTGCGTCGCGATCGTGGATCAGACGCTGCGCGTCGCGCATCATGAGTGTGGGCAGCGTCTCTGCTCGGGCGACGTGATGGAAGGCACCTCCAGTGGCACGCGAGATGGTCTCCAGCAGCTCGACATTGATCGTGTCGGAGCCGACGCGGATGGTGGTGACGGTGATCTCGCCCCGCACGAGCGCCGCGATGATGCCTCCGTGGTCGTCGGCGCCGCGGTTGGTGTCACCATCAGTGAGCAGGATGATGTGGCGCACCCCCCGCCCCGAGTCGATGAGGTTGCGGCGTGCGATATCGAGGGCGTCCTTGAAGTCGGTTCCCCCGCCGTGCTGGAGATGGGGGATCCGACTGTTCAGGATCTCCCGTGCCTCGGCCACGGGTGCCAGTGGGCTGAGCTCGTAGGGTTGCGAGTCGAAGGCGATCGCGCCGACGAGATCACGGGGGCCGAGTTGGTCGAGAACCGCGATTGCCGCCCGCTTGGAGTACACGATCTTCTGACCGTTCGGGAGCGTTGGCTCACCGCTGGCGTAGCCCATGCTGTTCGAGCGATCGATCAGTAGATAGAGCGCGATGGGAGCGCGTTCGCGTGGCGCGGGCGATTGCGGTTGCAGCTCGACCGGGAGCAGGCGGGTGAGCGCGGTATCGTTGTAGGAGAGGTCGCCGAACAGGTGCTTGCCTCCGGTGACGATGAGTCCTCCACCCTGTGCGACGTGATCGGCCACGCGCTCGAGCGCTGCATCGGTGATGCTTGCACGTGCGATGTCATCGAGCACGACCACGTGGGTATCGCGGAGTTGTCGGCTGCGCTCCGTGAATACCTCCGGCGTGAGCATCTCGACGTGCATGCCGTGCGTGCCGAGTGCCTGGGCGATGATCGGACGCGTGCGGGCGCTGACGACGAGGACCCGCAGGGGCTTCGTGACGGTCAATGCGTGACGCACCGCGCGCGGTGCGTCACG
>JAJCZP010000148.1 GCA_029262315.1 Deltaproteobacteria bacterium
GGGGAGCTCGCGCGACTGGGCGGCCAAGGGCACCCTGCTTCTGGGTGTACGCGCGGTCCTCGCCGAAAGCTACGAGCGCATCCATAGAAGCAATCTGGTCGGGATGGGTGTGATTCCCCTCCAGTTCAAGCCCGGCGAGACGCGCGCGAGCCTCGGCCTCGATGGTCGTGAGACCTACGACATTCGCGGTCTCAGTGATGATTTGCAGCCCCACGCGGAACTCGACGTGGTGGCGCACCGTAGCGATGGGTCCGACGTGCGGCTACGCGTCATCGCGCGTGTCGATAGCAAGGTCGAGATTGGCTATCTGCGGCATGGCGGCATTTTGCAGATGGTACTCCGGAACCTCGCATAACCATGACGACCGCGCGCGAAGTGGCCCAACATGGCGCACTCCAGATGCTACTTTCCTGCGACTTTTTCTTGTGTTTCGAGCCTTCGCAGGTATAACCCCCAGCATCGTTCCGGTTACGGTTTCTCGAGGGGCGGGATGAGTGGGTAGGTGACGATGAGTGACCAAGCAGCCGGGCGCAGTAAACGCTACCCCATCATCGCGACTACGATGATGGCGCTCGGCGCGGCACTGGTGAGCGGGTGCATGACGGGAAGGACGGGAAGGGCCCAGCCCACGGCCCTCACGCAGACCGACGCGGCCAATGCCACCCTAGCGCGACATGTCGTGCCGACCGCGCCCGCCGTCGTGCCCAATCCATTCGATGTCGACAAGCCGGAAGCCGACGGCTACGTCGCCAGCTATTCTACGAAGGCGCGGCGCACCTTCGACCGGGCCCTCATTCGTGGCAGCCGCTACCTCATCTCGATGACCGACATCCTGGCGCGCGAGGGACTGCCGACGCAGCTTGCGTACCTCCCTCTCATCGAGAGCGGGTACCGGACGCACGCGGTCTCGCATGCCGGAGCCGCCGGACCCTGGCAGTTCATTCGCCGCACCGGCAAGCTCTACGGGCTACGCATCGACGCGCTCGTGGACGAGCGCCGTGACCCGATCAAGTCGACCGAAGCCGCTGTCCGCTATTTGAAGACACTGCACGCCATGTTCGGAGACTGGGAGCTCTCACTCGCCGCCTACAACGTGGGCGAAGTCCGCGTCACTCGCCTCCTCGATCGCGGGATGCCCGACTACTGGACGATGCGACGACACCTCCCGCGCGAGACCTCAGAATACGTGCCGCGTTTCCTCGCGGCGCTCCGGATCGCGCAGGCGCCAAACGACTACGGATTCGAGTCTCCGATCCACCTCGACCTCCAATTCGAGACCGTCCGCGTCAACCGCGACCTGCGACTCGACACCGCATCCGCCCTGTCGGGCGTGCCGGAAGCCGAGTTGGTGGCCCTGAATCCCGCGCTCCGCCGCGAGATCACGCCCCGGGGCTACGAGCTCCGTGTACCGATGGGCAGCGCGACGCCGCTCCGTGCCGCACTCGCACGCTACCCGACCGCAGAGACGACACCCGACGCCGCCCGCCTCACCGCTGTCGACCATTGCCACACCGGCCACTGCTGAGAGCCACCACCCCGTCGCACTTCACGTAGGTCGAGAGTGGTCGACTCGTAGCACTCCGCGTGCGATCAGTTGCCGCGGACGACGAGGTGCAAATTCCGGGCGACGGCGAGGTGCTACTTCCGGGGTCGGCGTGCGCCGCGACGCGCACCCGCGCGTCGTGTGCGCCCAGAACCCTTGCGCCGTGCCGAGCCATCGGCCACGCGTGTCGCCCCGTCGCCATCGTCCTCGCTCGCCGTCTTGGTCAGATAGTGCAGCAGCGTCCGGACCCCGAAGCCGGTGCCCCCCCGCGGATAGTACGGCAACGCCTTCTCCGTAAAGGCCGGGCCAGCGATATCGAGATGCACCCACGGGCACTCCGCGACGAAGTGCTCGAGAAAGAGTGCGGCCGTGATGCTCCCGGCATATCCACCGCCGATGTTCTTGATATCGGCCACCGGACTCCTGATGTCGTCACGATAGTCGGCGACGAGCGGGAGCTCCCAGAGAGGCTCGCCCGCCGCGCGCCCCGCGGCCGCAACACGCTCCACGAGCGGACGATCGTTGCCGAACAATCCCGCCACCTGATGGCCCAGCGCCACCATGCACGCACCGGTGAGCGTCGCCAGATCGATGATGGAGTCGGGCTTGCGATCGGCCGCGAGAATGAGCGCGTCGGCGAGAATCAGCCGCCCCTCGGCGTCGGTGTTGAGAACCTCCACCGTCTTGCCGTTCCGATAGGTGATGACGTCGCCGGGCTTCTGCGCCGTGCTGCTCGGAAGATTCTCGGTCGCCGGCACGAAAGCGCTCACCTCGATCGGGAGCTGCAGCTTCGCGAGCAGCTGCATGGTCGCGAGCACCGTCGCGCCACCTGCCATGTCGATCTTCATCGTCTCCATCGACTTCGCGGGTTTGAGTGAGAGCCCTCCCGAGTCGAACGTAACGCCCTTGCCAACCAGGGCCACGTGACGACGCGCGCCGGCCCCCTTGTAGTGAAGTCGAATGAGGCGGGGCTCCTCACGGCTCCCGCGCGCCACCGCGAGCAAGCCTGCGAGCTTTTCTTTCTTGATACGGGCGAGATTCCACACGTCGACGGTCAGCCCTGAACGCGTGCCGAGCTTCTTGGCGAACGCCTTCGCGAGGTCTCCGAGATAGGTCGGCGTCTTGACAGCCGCCGGCTCGTTCACGAGATCGCGCACCAGAGCCACGGCCTCGACGACCGCATCGAGCCGGAGCCACGCAGCCCGTAATTCCTGCTCGGCCGGGGGATCGGGTGCAACAATCGACAAGCGCTCGATCACCGGGGGCGTCTCGCCGTCGGACTTGTACTTGGTGAAGCGGTAACCGGCGAGGTGGAAACCCTCGGCAAGTGCCACCAGGTGCGCCTCGTCGGTGGCGCGGGCATCGGCCAAGATCATCACCCGCCGTGCACCGGCCGTCTCGGCAGCCGAACGACCTCGCGCCGCCGCGCGACGCCACGCATCAGTATCGAGCGACCCCGCGGCACCCAACCCGACGAGACAGAAGACGCGCCGACCACGCCCGGCCACGGGAATCGTCGCCATCTGACCTTCGCGCCCCCGAAAGCGCGTCGCGGCTACTGTTGCACGAAGCGCCGCACTACCTGCCACGCGTCCGAGCGCACGCACGGTCGCTCCGTTCTCTTCGCCGGCCGCGAGGGGAACGATCACGAACTCTCCCGTCGCCTGCGCCGCATCGCCCCGTCGGACTCGTGTCTCCATCGGCCGGGTTGTAGAGAGTTTGACCGCCCTACTCAACAGTTGCAGGGCTCGCACACGCCGGATAGGCGTGACGCATGCCGCGCCCCACCCTGCTCGCTTGGCTCGCCACACTGCTCGTCCTGACGGGTGGCTGTACGCGGGGCGAGGAGTCGTCCGGCTTTCGCGTGGCTTTGCTGAGCCCGGGACCGATCAGCGATGCGGGCTGGAACGCCGCCGCCTACGAAGGACTGCTTGCGATCGCCGCCGAGCTCGACGCCGGCACGAGTCAGGTCGAGACGCGCACACCCCCCGAGTTCGAGGAGGCGTTTCGCGACTACGCGCGTCGGGGCTTTGCACTGGTGATCGGACACGGCTTCGAGTTTCAAGACGCGGCTGCCGCCGTGGCACCAGATTTCCCTACGACCGTCTTCCTCACCACCTCCGGCAACACCGTTCGCCCGAACGTCGCGCCCATCGTCTTTCGGCTCGAAGAGGCGACTTTCGTACTCGGAGACCTGGCCGCACGCATGGCCCCGGACGGCAAAATATGCGCGGTCGGCGGCATGGAGATCCCGTCGGTCCGGAGTACGTTCCTGGCATTCGAGGCGGGGGCCCGGTACGGACGACCGGACTACCCGGTAACGATCTCCTACATCGGCAGCTGGGACGACATCGGCAGCGCGCGGACGGCGGCGTTGGCCCTCATCGACAACGGCTGCCGCTTCGTTCTCCACAACGCCGACGCGGCGGGTCCGGGCGTCTTTCAAGCGGCGGCGCAACGTGATGTGTACGCGTTCGGCAGCAATCGTGCGCAACACGAGGTCAACCCGCGCGCAGTACTGGCCAGCGCTGTCATCGATATCCCGCGGGCGTTCGTCGATGTCGCGACACAGGTCAAGCAGGGCACGTTTCGGAGCCGCGTGATCGAGCGAACCATGGCGGACGGCTCGATCTCGGTCGTCTACAACCCACTTCTGACGCACGTGATTCCCGACGAAATCCGCGCCGCCGTCGACGCCACCGAGCAGGCCGTCCGGACACGCGTCATCACTGTCCCCACCGCGGAGTTTTGAGCCGCCTCGCGCTGCAAGCGCTCACCAAGCGCTTTGGGGCGGTCACGGCCGTCGCGCCGCTGACGCTCGATCTTCCGGCGGGCTCCGTTCACGCCTTACTCGGCGAGAACGGAGCAGGGAAATCGACACTGGTCCGCATGATCGCTGGAGTGACCGCTCCGAGCGCCGGAAGCGTACACATCGATGGCCGACCGCTGGCACCGGGCGATCCGCGCGACGCGCGCGCGGCCGGCGTCGGTGTC
>JAJCZP010000149.1 GCA_029262315.1 Deltaproteobacteria bacterium
GCGATCCGCTCGGCAACGGCTTGCATCAAATGACCGCCATGGTCGAAAAGCCCGCACCGGAGGACGCCCCGTCCAACCTCGCGATCATGGGCCGCTACGTCCTACCGCCAGAGATCTTCCCTCTCATCGAGAAGACGCCCCCCGGCAAGGGCGGCGAGATCCAACTCACCGACGCCCTCGACCGCCTGCGCCAGGACAGCGGCATCATCGGCTGCGAATTCACCGGCAAACGCTACGACGCCGGCGACAAGGTCGGCTACATCCAGGCCAACATAGAGTACGCCTTGAAGCGCCCTGACCTCGCTGCTAGATTGCGCCCGTACCTGAAGGAAATCGCGGGCCGCAGCTAGTCTCTAGCGCGATCGCACCGCGAAGGTAGGTCGGGGCAGTAGCTCAGTTGGGAGAGCACCACGTTCGCAACGTGGGGGTCGAGGGTTCGAATCCCTTCTGCTCCACTTTTAACTCCGGGAGAACGTTGGTTCTCGCACCGCGCCGACGGCGTCCGGTGTCCACTCGGTGTCCACTTGGCGCCTCGCCGGCACTCTCGGGGTCGATCTTCGCGAGTTCGCGCGCGGCGTTCTCGGACGTATGCACGAACCGGCCGTAGTGCTTCCGGAGCGTGCTCTCGGCAACACCAGTCCGCTCCGACACCCAGGTGAGGTTGCAACCGACCGTGAGCGCCTGGC
Source organism: Deltaproteobacteria bacterium (assembly GCA_029262315.1). GTDB lineage: Bacteria > Desulfobacterota > Binatia > UTPRO1 > UTPRO1 > JAJCZP01. The sequence continues at coordinate 687 of JAJCZP010000149.1, forward strand.
TGACGAACGTATCCTTGCACGCGTACAGGTCGCGGAGCCGGATGCCGAGCACCCGCTGCGCGTCGCAGAATACCTTCTAGAAGTGCGTCTGATCGACCGGACGACCAAGCGTATTCGTGAACAGGTAGTCGTCCGGTCCCGCCCGCAACGGCAGCAACTGCCGTAGGACGCTCACGTTCCGCGGGGTGAGCCGGACAATCCGGGCAGCGGCTGCCGTTTTCGGTGCGGACTCGTACCGGAGCGCCGACGGGCACTCCGACACGGCGCTGCGTCCCGGTTGCCCGTTGGAGACCAGGCCAAGTAGTTGAAGGTCCCGTCCTGGATCTGCCCCGCGATCCTCGCCGCGTCCTTGCCGAGCAGCGCCCATTTGAAGATCGGGCGCCGCCCCACGTAGAAGTAGTGCACGCCCTCCCGGAACGTGCCCTTCGACATCATGGTGCGCACGGCTTGCTCCGACCATGGGGTCAAGGCGAATCCCCGAGAGAATAAGGGATCTTTCCGGGCCACTACGGGGAATTTCCGTCGCAACTACGGGGTTCTCCGTATGTCCATTCCCGGGGTTCTACGATAGAGACTCCCACTTGATCTCTCGCACTTGCCCAGTCGCGCCGCGATGCGCACCGGCGGGGAGAGCGAGCCAGCCACTGTGCCGCCATTGGCCCTGATAGAGGAGACTACCGAATGCCCGATGCTACCGATTCGCGTCGTACCCTACCCCTTGTGCGGTTCGCCCTCGCTGTCGCGGTCGCCGTCGGCGCGCTTGTCTTTGCGACAGGCGCGGTCGCCGGAACCTTCGATGTCACCAAGACGACCGACGATGACGGCGCCTGCTTCTCGGGCAACTGCGCGTTGCGCGAGGCGGTGCTGGCGGCCAACATCAGCATCTCGCCCGACACGATCAACGTGCCGGCTGGCGTATACACGCTCACCATCGTTGGGGACAGCGAAGAGGAAGGCTTCACCGGCGACATCGACATCAAGTACGGCACGACTATCATCGGGGCGGGGTCCGGGCTCACGGTGATCGATGCGAGTGCACTCGTCGACACCGATCGCCATTTTCAGATCCGCGGTCTCTCTGGAACCACGACGATCAGCGGGGTGACCCTAATCAATGGATCCGGGGGGCAGGGCTCGGCGATTCACGTCTCCTCCGGCGCGCGAGCGATCCTGACCGACATCGAGGCGCGGGACAATACAAGCGTTGGCATCAACGTCAACACAAACGCGATCGTGGATTTGGTGGACACGACGATCGGTCCGAACAATGCCATTGGCATCATCAACGAAGGCGACCTCGTCATCACGGGGAGCACGATCACCGGCAACGGTCCGACCCCGGATGGTGCGGGGATCGCAAACGATCCCGGCGCGACACTGGAAATTACCGACAGCGAGATCAGTGGAAACGGGGCTTTGAGTCGCGGCGGCGGGATCTTCAATGCCCCCGGGGCAACCATAAGCCTCATTGAGAACTCCACGATCAGCGGTAACTCGTCGAACAGTTTGGGCGGGGGTCTCCACAGCGATGGGGACGTCAATGCAATCCTCGGGACGACCATTAGCGGGAACACGGCTGCTGGATTCGGCGGCGGAATCTTCAACAACTTCGGCTCCCTGACGATCACCAACAGTACGCTGAGCGAGAACAGTGCGTTCTCCGCCGGTAGTGGGATCTACAACGACAGCAGCGGGACGCTCACGGCCAGGCACGTGACGATCGTAGGGCCGGGCGAAGGGGTCAACGTCATCGCCGGTGGTGTCCTCACCCTGCAGAATACGCTCGTCGCAACGACCGGCGCGGACTGCGCCGGAACGGGAACCCCTACCTCCCTTGGTGGCAACCTCGACACGGATGGGACCTGCATCCTGACCGGCACGGGAGACATCCCTGCCGGCAACTCGGCACTTGGCCCCCTGCAGGACAATGGCGGTCCCACCGAGACCCACGCGCTCGGCGCGACCAGCGCCGCGATCGACACCGGCCTGAACGGCGCGTGCCCGGCGACCGACCAGCGCGGCCAGGCCCGTGTCGATGGCGATGCGAACGGAACGCTCACCTGCGATATCGGCGCCTTCGAGTTCCAGGCGGAGTACAGTACCCTCGATCCGGGTTCAGCGGCGGGCAAGGCCGCGACCAAGTGCTATCGGGCCATCCTGAAGGAGTCGCTGAAGTACCAAGGGAAGCTCCAGAAGACGATCGACAAATGCAAGAAGGACGTGGTGAAGAAGGGCGGCGCCTCGGCCTTTACGCTGGCCGATTGCGCGCTGGTCGCGGGCGATGCCAACGCCGGGACCGCGGAGGACCTGCGTCTCAAAGCGCGCGCCGCGGAGCAGAAGCTCCTCGACGGCATCGCCAAGCAGTGCGGTGGCAGCGACAAGGCCTGCGGCACGGGCACCAATGACGTCCCGCTGCAGCACGTGAACTGGGACAACGGCACCTGCCCGGTCTTCGAGAACTTCGGGTGTGAGAGCATCGCACTCGACGACTGCGGCGGCATCGGCGCGTGTCTCGCGTGTCAGATCGAGGGGGCGATGGAGCAGGCAATGGACACGATCCTCGCCGACCCCTTCAACGCGACCGCGTTCGGGGCGACGATCGAGCCTGGCAAGACCACCAACAAGTGCCAGCAGACGATTCTGAAGGAAGGCGGGAAGTTCGTGTCCGCCAAGCGCAAGGTGTTGCAGAAGTGCTGGGACAAGAAGGTGAAACGCAAGGGCGACGGCTACGACGATCCGGTGGCGTGTCCGGACGTGGATCCGAAGCTCGGCGGCACCGGCGATCCGAAGACGGTCGAGGCGATTCTGAAGCTCGAGCAGAAGAAGACGGCCGCGATCTGTAAGAAATGCGGCGGCGATGGCGACAGCGACAAGGACGGCCTGTGCGACACGAATCCGGCGAGCCTGCCGTTCCTTGGCGGGAGCTATACCTGCCCGGCCATCCAGCTGCCCCCGAGTGGCGCCGGGATCCTCGACGGGGAGCATCGCTACGGTACCGATTGCGGGGCGCTGAACCCGATCGCCACGCTGCAGGACTACATCGACTGCATCGATTGCGTGCTCGAGTTCAAAGCCGACTGCCTGGCGCACGCGGCCGGCGGCGACCATGATCCCAGCCTCGGCATTGGCTATCCCGCGGAATGCGAAGTCGCGTTTGCCACGTCCGCAATCACTGAGATCGTTGATGAAACGGGCGACGGCGGCAGTGCGCCTCTAAGCGGGCCGTTCGCCATTGCCGTCGATGACAACGGCAACGTCTACACCGCGGGGTTCAACAGCAACAACGTCCTGAGGATAGCACCCAACGGCACCGTGACGGAGATCATCGACAGCACCGGCGATGGCGGTGGGAACCCGCTTGTGAACCCCGAGGGCATCGCGGTTGACGGTGCGGGGAACGTCTACGTTGTAGGCGGCGACCCGGGGATCGGAATGGCCTTCACTATCGATACGCCCGGCACGTGCAGCACGAGTGGCATACCCTGCTCAATTACGAAGATCATCGATTCGACGGGTGACGGCATCAGTCCGTTTGAAATTGGTTTTGGTATTGCCACCGATGGCAGCGGCAACGTCTACGTGACCGGTTACGGCTCTGAGAACGCATTCAAGATCACGCCTGGCGGCACCGTGACCGAGATCATCGACAGCACCGGCGATGGCGGTGGGAACCCGCTCAATTTTCCGACCGCCATTGCTGTTGACGGAAGTGGCAACGTTTATGTCGCCGGCGCCGGCTCCGACAATGCGTTCAAGATCACGCCCGGCGGTACCGTGACCGAGATCATCGACAGCACCGGCGATGGCGGTGGGAACCCGCTTGTAAATCCCGAGGGCATTGCGGTTGATGGGAGCGGCAACGTTTATGTGACCGGCTTTTCCTCCGACAATGCGTTCAAGATCACGCCCGGCGGTACCGTGACCGAAATCATTGACAGCAACGCTGATGGCGTCGTCCTGCTCAATTCCCCTTCGGGCGTCGCCGTAGACGGAAGCGGCAACGTCTACATATCCGCCGCTAGCAACAACGCGTTCAAGGTCACGCCCGGCGGTACCGTAACCAAGATCATCGACGTCACCGGCGATGGCCTCGGCAACACCCTGTCCTGGCCTTACGCGATCGCCCTCAACGGCGATGATGTCTACGTTACTGGATCAGATAGCAACAACGCTTTTCACATCGCGACGGTGCCGTAAGCGACTGGCCATACAGGATTCCCGGGACCGGCACCCATGCCGATCCCGGGAACCGCACTGGCCTCCCCTGGACTGGAGTCGATCCGCCCCGCGTTCCTCATTCGAGACAAAAGGTCGGGGACGTGAATGGCCACCGGTGGCCATTCTGAGCACGTTCGAGCCACATCCAGCCACATCGGCGCCGAGAAATCTCAGCGTTTCCTGCGCTTCCTGACGGGTTCGAATCCCTTCTGCTCCACTTTCTTCACCGGGCAAGGCCGCGGCGGTTAGCGGGCGCCGTGGCGCGCGACTCCGCTACTCGACGACGTGCCGGAGGCCTCGTGACCCGCCCCGCTCATCCAGGACAGTGGAGCCTCTCTGCTACGAGCGCGGACATCGTCTTGCCAGCGCGTTTCGCATCCCGGCGCACACGTTCGATCAACTTCGGCGGGAGTCGAAGTGTCACTGGCTTAGTCCCGGAAGACGGCCGCCCAGCCCCCGCACGACGTCCGCCATGGCCAGGAAGAATCTCCCGCGAGCGGCGTCGCCCAACTTTGATCGGTTCGTCGCTATAGACGATTGGCTTGCTCATAGAAGATCTTCCCTCGTCTCCAGTAGCCGGCGCCAATGATGCGAACATTTTCGCCGCGAACGGTGAAACGCACGGTCAAGATACCGCCTCGCACGTGCCCGAACGCAAAGTACCGATGCTCAGAAGCACTGTGCGCCGCGTCTTCCGCAAGAATGAGTCGCGGATCCGCGAAGACTTCGGTTGCGGTCGCGAATGAGACACCATGCTGCTGCTCATTGAGTCGCGCCTTCCTTAGATTCCATTCGAACTTCACCGCTACCGTATCATCAGCGCGACTTGAATAGCAACGCCTGAATTCAACATCCTCTCCAAGAGGGTCACGCAGACACGAACTAGCTCGGATCTTCCGCGTTCGAAGACGAACGGGCTACGGAGACTCGTAGCTGCCACTCCCATTGACTCAACTCGAACGCACCCAGCCGGAGCGCCGCTGCCTCGCTCGGGCGCATGCCCGTGTAGCCCCGAGGCGATGGAGAAAATGTGCCAATACGGCGCAGCTGCAACGCGGAGTGGCCGTACAACGTGCCGTCACCCTCATCGCGCTCGGACCGGAGCATTGGCCGGTCAAGCGGGGCACGCGCAGGTTTGTACTACGCCGATTCCCGTACACGATCGCGTATCGGGTCGATGCGACCGGGATCACCGTCCTGGCCATCGCCCATCACCGGTTGAACCCTTCAGCGTGGGAACGGCGCTAGAATCACCTACGATCAGGAACTCGACGCCTTCGGCACAAGACGCGAGCAGCAGGTCACGGAAGTCCTGGTTGAGCTCGCGGAGGCTGGTCATTCGTCGTCGCGGCGCTCGCCCGGACGGAACGACCGGGTCGGGGTCGCGTCGCGCGCCGCGCGCATCCGCGGGGTAGGCCTTGCCTGCGGCCGCCCATCCCTCACGCGCCAGGGCGGCCATCATCGCGATCCGAGCCTCCGCGGTGGTGAAATCGGAGAGATCTTCGGCTCTTCGCCGAGGCGATGCCGGTGCACTGGCCAACCTGCGCGAGACGTCGACACGCAGGCGATTACACTACGAAGACCCGGTGGCCGCGAGGTCCATGTGATGGCAACGCCTGCGTTCGCGGTCAGGCGGGCAACGCTGCGATACCTTCGACCGCCGCGAGGGCCCGATCGAACGTGGCCACCAGCCCGTCCGCACGGGATCGCGCGACGGCGACAATCGCCGCATCGACGAGACTCAGCCGTCCCCCCGACTGATGACGGAACACGGCAAGGGCGTCGTCGAGCACCTCCGCACCGGCCACGAAATCGACGTCTTCCGCCTGCAGGAGCGCGTCGCACACGCGAAGTGCCGTGGTCAGATCGCGTCGCATGAGTACGACGGTGGCAACCTCCACCAGGACGTACTCGAGAAGCAGCGCGCGGCCGTGCCTCCCCGCGTCGATCTCGGCCATCGTTCCCGCGGCCCGTGCGTGATGGACATCGCTGGCGTTGTGCAGGGCAACCAGAAAGCTCGAGTCGAGGACGATCACCGCGCGCGGACTAGATACCGTAGACGATGTGGTCGATCGCGACGCTCAGGTTTTCGTTCCCTGGAGGGTAGGCCTCCGGGACGACGAGCGTGGCGAGACGTGCGGTCTTGGCTGTGGGGTGCGGGCGCGCCACGTAGACACGGATCGCATCGCTCAGCGCCTCGCCGATCGTCTTCCCCTCGAGCGATGCTCGGGCCTTCAACTCACGATAGGCGCCCGCATCGATATTGCGGATCGTCGTATCCACTTGGTCGTGTGTAACACATGTATGCGTTGTGTTCAACGTACAGTTCTTAACCTCCCCCAGGCATCTTCAGGGAAAATTCCTATCATGTAGGTGAGCATCCGTATCGGATATTCGGGGCGGTCTCCGACGCGGAGCGGGGGACCCGATCCGCGTCGGACACTACGCGCCGTGCACTCAACGGCGAAGTCCGTGACGCGTCCAGGTCAGTCGACCAATACCGACGCTGGCTGAGTCATGCCGGAGAAGCTCAACATCAGCGATCGGATACGCACGGCCGTCGTGGCAATGCTGGGGCTGCTCTTCGTCGTCCTCTGCAACTGGAGCGTGCCACCGCGCACGAGAGGATCAACGGGCCGTTTCCCGGGTTAGGTCAGCGGATGACCGTGGCCCCGGGTAGACCGTCGAAGTCGACGTCGCTCGTCACGACCTGGGCGCGATGTCGGCGCGCCGTGGCGTAGATGAGGGCGTCGGCCATCGCGAGGCCATGTTCGAGCGACAGGTCGGCGGCGTCGAGCGCGAGCGACTCGTCAACCGGGGCAATCGTCGCCCGCCGCATCACCGAGACGGCCTCCACGGCCCGCTCCTCGGACAGGTCTCGCCGGACGACCTTGTAGACCTCGAAGACCTCGATCGCGCAGACCAGCAACGGCTCCCGCCCTTCGATGTAGGGTGCGAAGCGATCCGCGCGCGGCCGGTCCGCCAGATACTCGATCCAGCCGCTCGAATCGACGAGGATCAGAGCCGATCCTTCTTCTCGCGAACGCGCCCTGCGCGCGTCCCCTTGGCAACGCCGCGATATGCACGCGTCGGACGCTCCGGGACGAGGAAAATGACGTCGCCCTTGCTGATGACGGTGAACTTCATGCCGGGGCGCACACGGAGCCGCTCGCGCGCCTGCCGCGGCAGAACCAGCTGGTACTTGCTCGATAGCGTCACGCTCTCCATCGTCTTACGAATACCATATCGATAGCCAATTCGTAAGACCCCTAGTAGCCCCGTGCCGGCACCGCTACATCTGGTCTCCTAGCGACCAGCCGCGGGGTCGTGAAGCGGGTGACGACGCGCGCGAGCTCCGCGTCGGACATCTGTTGGCTGAGCGCCGTGAGGCCGAAGATGTCGGCAAAGCTGACGCAGCCGGTCTCGGTATCGGTCGCGCGAGAATCCGCACTGGCAACGAGCTGCGAAATGGCGGCGAGCAGGTAGGTTCCTCACCTGCACTGCCCCATTTCAACGCATATTGACCCGAGAAACGCCTTTGTTGGATACTCTCTCGTGCCCATCCGAGCATGCCCAGCCTTGCCATCGATGCCGAGCATCCAGGTTGAAATTCCCCGTAGCGCCGCGTCGCGGGTAACCGTTGCCGTACTGTCCATCCTGGCAACGCTGCTTGCGCCGGCGATCGCACACGCCGCACCCGGAGACCTCGATCCAACCTTCGGAATCGGCGGAATCGTGCACTCGGATCTCCGGATCGGTGGAACCGACAGTGCCCGGGCGACCGTCGTGCAGCCAGACGACAAGATCGTCGTTGCCGGGCAGTGCCTCGGGTCCTTCTGTATCGCGCGCTACAACAGCGACGGATCCCTGGACGGCGCGTTCGGCCTGGGGGGATGGGTCGTCGGACCGGGAGAGGGCACCGGGGCGGGCAGCGCGATCGCACGCGCCGTAGTCCTCCAAACCGACGGCAAGATCGTCGCGGGCGGAGCGTGCGGGACCTTTCCGAGTTCGATCAGCTTCTGCGTCGCCCGCTACAACACGGACGGCTCGCTCGACGACGGCGGCCCCGACGACGCAACCCCGGCAGATAGCTTCGGCACGGCCGGCGTCGCCACCACCGACTTCGGCGTCAGCGCCTTTGGAGTTGCGGTCGCACTCCAGGCAGACGGGAAGATCGTCCTGGCCGGTGGGTGCGATCCCGCCGACGACGACAGCTGTCTCGCGCGCTTCAACACCGATGGCTCGCTCGACGACGGCGGCCCCGGCGACGCGACGCCCGCCGACACCTTCGGCACGGGCGGACAGGTCGTGACCGATCACGCCTCGGTCCTGGAGCAGTACAACGCCGTCATCGTGCAGGCCGACGGCAAGATCGTCGCCGCCGGTCCCTGCTCGAACGGTGGGCCCTTCGATTTCTGCCTCGCGCGCTACCATCCGGACGGCTCGCTCGACACGGACAGCGACGGCGATCCGGGCGTCGCCTACGACACCGACGGCCTCGTCACCACCGATGCAGGGGGCGCCGACAACCTGAAGGCGATGGTGCTGCAGCCGGATGGCAAGGTCGTCGTGGGCGGTCGCTGCGCCTTCTCCTTCGTCGGGTTCTTCTGCCTGGCGCGCTACACTACGAGCGGCGCGCTGGACGCGAGTTTCGACGGCGACGGTCTTGCCTTCGCCCAGTTCTTCGCCAGCGGCGCCCGCGACGACGATCTGCAGGGTCTGGCGCTCCAAACGGACGGCAAGCTGGTCGCCGCGGGTGTGTGCCGCGACGCGCCGGGACCGAACTCCCATCTCTTCTGCGTCGCCCGCTTCAACGCCGACGGCAGTCTCGACACCGATAGCGACGCCGCCCCCGGGTCGCACTTCGACTCCGACGGCACGCAGGTCTCGCGCCTCGGGGTCGACACCGACAACGCCTTCGCCGTGGCGCTGCAGACCAACGGGAACGCCGTGGTGGCGGGCCAGTGTCGCCTGAAGACCGGCGCCGCGAACGACTTCTGCGTGGCGCGATACGATACCGTGGGCGCACTCGATCCGACCTTCGACGGCGACGGCTTCGTCGGCACCGGCTTCGGTGGCGGCTCCGATCAGGCGAACGGTATGTTGATCCAGCCGGATCAGAAGATCGTGCTGGCCGGCAACTGCGCCGGCGACTTCTGCGTCGCCCGCTTCAATCCGGACGGCAGCCGCGACGACGTGGCCTCGTTCGGCGTGGGCGGACAGGCGCTGCTCGACCTCGGCGGCGCGGAGATCGTACGTGCAGTCGCCCGCCAACCCGATGGACGAATCGTCGTGGGCGGCGGATGTGCGAACGACTTCTGTATGGTGCGCTTCAACGAGGATGGCTCGCTGGACGACGGCGGCCCCGACGATACGACCCCGGCCGATACGTTCGGCGTCGACGGCGTCGTCACGAGCGACTTCACGACTGTGGACGAGATCTGGGCGCTGGCCGTGCAACCCGACGGGAAGATCATCGCGGGCGGGGAGTGCGGATCGTCGTCGACGTTTTGCGTGGCGCGCTACAACACCGACGGCTCCCTCGACGACGACGGCGTCGGCGACGCCACCCCGGGCGACGCGTTCGGCGCCACGGGACGCATCATCACCAACCTCGGCGCGGGCGAGGAGATCGTCACTGCGCTCGCGCTCCAGCCCGACGGCAAGATCGTCGCGGGCGGGATCTGCTCCCAGACCGCCGACTACTGTCTGGCCCGGTACAACACCGACGGCAGCATCGACAGCGGCACCATCATCGACAGCAACCAGGCGGACAAGTTCGGCGCGAACGGCACGATCAAGCTCGACATCATCGCCTCGGACCTGCTGCGCGCGCTGGCGATTCAAGCGGACGGGAAGGTCCTCGCCGCCGGTAGCTGCGGCGGTAGTGCCTGCGTCGTCCGCTGGAACGAGGACGGGACGATCGACGACGGCGGGATGGCTGACACCACCGTGGGCGACAGCTTCGGGACCGGCGGGATCGCGTCGACCGACCTCACCGTCGGGAACGACGAGTACCAGGGCGTCGCGGTACAGGCCGACGGCAAGGTCGTCGCGGCTGGCGGGTGCTCCGTCGGTATCTTCCGCGACTTCTGTGTGACGCGCTACAACGACGACGGGACACTCGACACCAGTCCCGCGTTCGGAAGCGGCGGCAGCGTGATCACCGATAGCGGCACGGCGGCCGACGACGTCGCGACCGGCGTCGTCATCCAGGCCGACGGACGGATCGTCGCGGGCGGGCGCTGCAACGTGCCGGGCCGGCAGTTCGACTTCTGCCTCATGCGCCATTTCTTCGCGAACGAGGTGGCCCCGACGCCAACCCCGACGACGACCCCGACCCCGACGCTGACCCCCACGCCCACCGTGAGCGCCACCGTGACGATCATCCCGACCGTCACGCCGACCGCGACGGCCACCCTCTCACCCACGCCGACGCCGACGACCACGCCGACGCCGCTCGCAACGCCGACCGCCGTCCCGGAAATCTGCGACAACTGCCTCGACGACGACCTGGACACCGCCATCGACCGCGACGACCCCGATTGCCCGCCACGCGCCGACGGCGGCACCGCCGGCCTCGGCGATCCGAAGGGCCGGGGCAAGGCCGCCACGAAATGCGCCAAGGCGACCACGAAGGCCGGCGGCAAGTACGCCGAGCAGGTGCTGAAGCACCTCGACAAGTGCGTGAACGCCATCTTCAAGTGCCTGCAGCAGAAGCCCGGAGACGCGGGGTGCCTCGCCAAGGCCGTCCCGAAGTGCACGAAGGAGCTCACAGCCATCACGGCCAAGGACGAGCCGAAGCTCCGGAGCGCTGTCGCAAAGTCGTGCGCCGACGCGAAGCTTTCGGCCGCGGATCTCCTCGCCGTGACCGGCGTCGGCTACGCGGCCGAGACGGACATCTGTAGCGCCGTCGGCGTGCCGAACGTGAACGACGTCGACGACGCCGCCGACTGTCTCGTCGCCAGCCATACGTGCCGCGCCGCCGAGATCTTCGGGATGTACGTCCCACGCGCCTTCGAGTTGCTCACCCTCGGCGGGCGCGATCCCGGCACGGAGCTACCCTGCCTGCCCACCGGCGCCGACGGCGGCGGGCTCGGTCTCGATGATCCAAAGGGGCGCGGCAAGGCCGCCACGAAGTGCGAGAAGACCCTCAAGAAGGAGGGCGCGAAGTACATCAAGAGCTGGCTGAAGACCGTGCAGAAGTGCAGCGACAAGGTCTACAAGTGCATCGAGACCAAAGAGCCGGCCGGCCCGTGCATCGCGAAGGCGCAGGGCACCTGCATGAAACAGACGGCCAAGCTCTTCGCCCCCGGCAAGGGCCTCGAGGCCAAGCTCGCCGGCAAGATCGAGAAGGCATGCGGCGCCGCCAAGCTCCCCGTCGCCGATCTCCTCGGCGCACGCGGCCTCGGCTTCGGTCACCAGGTCGGACTCTGCATCGCCCTTGGCCTGCCGGTACCGACATCGGCGGGCGACATCAGCGCATGCATCGCCGCCCAACACCGCTGCCGTGCTGAGCAGCTCCTCGAACGAGCCTTCCCGCGCCTCGACGAGACCGTGACCGCGGGCGGCCTCGATCTGACGCCGCCGTAGCCCGGACGCCGACCCCGCGCGCACCTTCATCCGCGCACGCGATGACATCGGCGCGAACGCCATTTCCAGCATGCCCCCGAGGACGGAACCCGGTCCGACCACGGGAGCGCGTGCCCTTGCACGCGCGCGATACGGCCCGGCGCGTAGGTCGACACGTGCGGTCATCTCAAGCGGGCTGCTCGCCCGTCTTGCCTCTGCCAGCCGACGAGGCGTCGTGGGGATTTCAGCATGACGGCTCGTATGAGAAGGGGCTCAAGCGTGCAGGGTTCGCCCATGCTTTTCGGAACTGATTCGGCGGTACCGCCTTGGGCGAGGTCCGGCCGTATGTGCGCCAGCGATGCGTCAGCGCTTCAAGCGCGCGACGTCGGCCAGGTCCTTGGGACGCCCGGCAGCCTGCTTGTTCTTCACCAGCATGTCCTTGGCGATGAAGTGAATCGCGGAGCCGTCGAGATCGGTGGTTTCGCGCGTCGCCCAGGCCTCGTCAAAGCCGACACCGCTGATCTCCGTGAGCAGATCGATACGCCGCGGGGGCAGGCCAATCTGATAGACCACGCCGGGCGTTGCGAGATCCTTCTCGCTGACGCCCGCTGCCTCGATGGGAGCCCCGAAGCGAACCAACGCGCGCCAGGCGCGAGCCGCATTGGCCGGGGTCGGGCGCACATAGACATCCAGGTCGCCCGTAAACCGCGGCACCCCATGCAGCGCCAAGGCGTACGCACCGACGATCAAGAACTCGACGCCTTCGGAGCAGAACGCGAGCAGCAGGTCACGGAAGTCCTGGTTGAACTCGCGGAGCTTGGTCATTCGTCGTCGCGGTGCTCGCCCGGGCGGAACAACCGGGTCGGGGTCGCGTCGCGCGCATACGCGGGGTAGGCCTTGCCCGCGGCCGCCCATCCCTCACGCGCCAGGGCGGCCATCATCGCGATCCGAGCCTCTGCGGTGGTGACATCGGAGAGATCTTCGGGCGGCTCTTCGCCGAGACGATAGCGGCGCACTGGCCAGTCTGCGCGAGACGTCGACACGCAGGCGATTGTACTACGAGGGCCAGGCGGCCGCGAGGTCCTTGTGATGGCCACCGGTGTCCGATTCTGAGCACATTCGAGCCACATCCAGCCACATCCGCGCCGCAGAATCTTAACGCTCTCTACGCGTCCTGAAGTCTTCGAATCCCTTCTGCTCCACTTTCAACCTGTAGAAATCAGACAGGTTCCCGAGGAGTCGGTGCGCACGACGGATCTTCCCAAGGCGATACGCGACTGGCCGGATCTCAAGTTCTGCGCCTACCACTCCGGCTACTTCCAGGCGGGCAACCACCCCGAAGGCAAGGACGGCATCACCGAGTTCCTCGAAGTCGCCGAGACTTTGACGAGGAGAGAGCGCAAGCGCTGGTACGCCGAGATCGGCTCGACGTTCGCGATTGCGATGCTCTCCGAATCTTTGGCAAGAATGCGGCCAAGCTCTACGGCCTCAAGGGTAGAGATCGGAGGAACCTCTGCTCGATTTCAGAGGACAACCTCTCTGTCGCACAGGCCGCCCGCGGTGGTCCGCACAACAGCCGCGCGCTCAAGGTCTACGGTGCACGCTCGCGGCGTGAGCCAGCTGCCACAGGTTAGCGGGACGCGGCTGATCCGAGCCCTCTGCCCGACTCACCGTCGAGAACCTGCGGCGTCTCCTTTGAGAACGCCAGCGCATACGAACGCTTTCCGCGATGTGGTCGCGGATTCGACACCGTTCGGCCAGACGGCCTTAAGAGCACCAGGTCGTCTTATCCCTGCGAATTGACGCTTTCGGTTGCGGGGAGTTAGCCGTATCTCGGAGGCGATGCACTAGTCAGCAGTCAGGCGTGGTGCCACGGCGCGGGCGCCCACGTTTCAGCTCGCGCACTGCTGGGCGCACGCGCGCCCGTGCCCGGCACCGTCACGCTGTCCGCCGCGCTCTCCACCTCGTAGCCGCATCCCGTACTACTCTTGACGTTGATCTCACGCGTGTCGAGACGGGGCGCGGCGAGCACTTAGGCATGATTGCTGTCATTTGCTTTGCTTTCCCTTGACATTCGTCATGGGCATGGGGGACAAGAAACCATCGTCGATCATCGACGGCTCTCCCCTTCAACCGCGACCACTCTTCTTCTAAGGACTAGGGACTAGGGATTTGCAATTGAATCTGCAGCGAAGGCCGTCCGCAGCCTCGCCTCCCGCCACCAGGTCGCCCCGTTCGGGCGGTTCAGTGCCCGGCATGCTCGAACCAGCCAACGAGGCTTCCCCTGTCACTCGCAAGTCAACGATTCATGTGGAGGTACGCCCCATGCTCTCGAAGCTCAGCCTTGTCGTGATCGTCGCCGCTGCCCTGTTGAGTCCGATGACCGCCAACGCCTTTTGCGGTGATGGCGTTCTCGAGTTCGGTGAGGACTGCGACGTCGTGGGCGGCACCGTGTGCTGCATCGGCTGTACGTTCCAGCCGTCGACCACCGTCTGCCGCATCGCCGCGGGCGTCTGCGACCTCGACGAAAATTGTACGGGCAGCAGCCAGAACTGCCCGGCCGATGTGAAAAGCACGGCCGAGTGTCGCCCAGCGTTTGGGGCGATCTTGTCGACGGCCCTCTCGGACAATGATGTCGCAGGTCCGGGAGCGAGCATTGCGGCGGGGGCCGGAGATTTCGCGTTCAAGGTCGGCGCGGGCGCCACAGAGACGGTGGCCGTCAGCGCGGCGACGACCCTGCAGCAGTTGGTCGATGCCATCAATGGGCTCGGAGCCGGCGCTACGGCGTCGGCGCTCAATGTCGGTACGTTCAAATTGCTGCTGAAGAGTGACGTCCCCGGCGCGGCCACCACCCTGACGATCGTCACCGACGATACGACACTCGCGGTGGTGGTGAACCAGGTGGGGCTCGACCCGGCCTGCGATACCGCCGAGGTGTGCAACGGGGTGTCGGCGTCCTGCCCCTCTGACGTCTTCGAGCCGGCCTCGACCGTCTGCCGTGCGTCCGCCGGCTCCTGCGACGTTGCTGAGAACTGTCCCGGCACCGCTCCGCATGTTTGTCCGACAGACACCGTCCTGCCGCCCACGACCGTCTGCCGCGCGTCGGGCGGCGTCTGCGATTTCAGCGAGACCTGCACCGGCGGCAGCCCGATGTGCCCGACCGACGCCAAGAGCACGGCGGAGTGTCGAGCCTCAGCCGGTGGTTGCGATCCCGCCGAGTCGTGTGACGGGGTGGCCGACGCCTGCCCAGGCGACGTCATCACAGCCGCGACGACTGTATGTCGCGCGACTGCCGGAACCTGTGACATCGCCGAGGAGTGCGACGGTGTTAGCCCGGCCTGTCCCGTCGACGCGTTTGTCGCAGCGACTACCGTGTGCCGTGCCGACGCGGGCCAGTGCGACGTTGCCGAGAGCTGCACGGGTTCGGCAGCAGCGTGCCCGCCAGAGGCCTTCGAGCCCGATGGCACCACCTGCGACGACACGCTGGTATGCACGGTCGATGACATGTGCGTGAGCGGTGTCTGCACCAGCGACCCGATGAACTGCGGCGACGGCGTGTTGCAGGAGGTCTGCGGCGAGCAGTGCGACGACGGCAACAACGACGTCGGTGACGGCTGCGATGCGACTTGTCAGGCCGAACCCGGCCTGGGCTGCCCGGCTGTCCCTATCGTCGGCTGCCGCCAGCCGTTCGTGGGCGGGAAGTCCAAGGTCAAGATTCGGGACCAGGAGAAAATTGGCAGGTTGAAGTTCAAGTGGCAGTGGCTCAAGGGGGCGCTGACCGATGTGTCAGAATTCGGCGATCCGCTGACCGACGCGCCCGGCGGCACGAGCTACCTGCTCTGCGTCTACGACGCGAGTGGTCTGCTGACCGAGGCGAAGGCGCCGTCGGGTGGCCTGTGTAGCGTCAAGAAGCCGAAACCGTGCTGGAAGGCCCGGGGAAGTAAGCAGTACAAGTACAAAGATCCTCCGCAGTCGATCGAGCCCTTCGGTCTCAAGCGGGTCGATCTCCGGGCAGGGAAGGACGGCAGAGCGAAGGTCCAGGTCCAGGGAACCGGCGGCCTGTTCGAGTTTCCATCGAACGACGGGTTCGGCCTCCCCGATCTAGCGTCCATCGCGTCGCCGCTGACGATCCAGATGCAGAATACGACCGGCGTCTGTTTCGAGACGATCTTCAGCGCGCCGTTCAACAGGCAGGAGACAGGCCGCTTCGAGGACAGAGCTGATTGAACGCATCATCCATACCAATGCGCGAACCCAATGATCGAGATCCCTACCAGCTGGAAGACATGGAGGAGCCCCATGCGTAGATCCAACCTGATGCGAATTGTCACGATGCTGCTGGCCGTTGTCCTGGTAGCGCCAAGCGTCGCCAATGCCGGGCCGAGAGACGACGCGCAAGACCTGGCGGATGCCATTCGGACGTTCGGCTATCCCGCCGAGGCGGCGGAGATCGAGGCGCTGGTAGCCGGAATGTCCGACGGCGAAGTACAGACTCTGGCCGACACGGGGATCCGAGGGATCACCGCCGGCCTCTACGAGTTCTTGGATGCCGAGGAAGTCGCCGTCTCGCTGGGCGCGCCTATGGCGACCGAGCGGCCGTCGTTGAGCGGGCAATCGAGCGGCGTGGTCAGAATGCAGGATCGGAGTACTGGCCTACCAGTCGGCGACTATCCGGACACTCTTTCCTGTCCGACTTCGCCGACTCGCTCGAACTTCCAGACCGTGTTCGCCCTGCACACAGCATTCGTCGTCGCGAAGGATGTCGCGAAGATCGCGCAGCATGCCCTGGAAGCAGGCAAGTACGGTTGCCTGACCGTCGTGGTCGGGATCGGCGTCGGCGGGAATCCGCAGACCCCGATCTGCATCGCGCTTCAGATCGCGTTTGCCATCGTCGACGTTGCGTTGGAAGTCGCGTTTGACGCCATCGATCTCGTGGACCGCTGCGATGGGGGCATCGATGCTGCCGAGATCGAGGGGGCCTACGAGCGGTTGGACCATCTCCACACCGATCTCGGGACCCACGATACGGACATCAAGGACGATATCCTGGTGCACGACACTGATATCAAGGCCCTCCTCGCCGATATCATCACCCGGCTCGCCCGCATGGAGGGCACGCTCGACCTCATCAAGAAGAGCCAGGCCGAGATCGCGATGAACCGCAGGCTGAAGATCCGGCCCAGCGTCTTCTACGAGGAGCGGCTCGACGAGATCTGTGATCTCGCGCAGGAGGCAGTGGACGACCTCCCCGTCGTCTACCTGATCGCGGGCAAGGCCCAGAATCTCGTCGACGACGGCATGGCGTTCAAGATAACGGATCCGAAGCGGGCGGCCGACGAGTGCATCAAGGCGCACGAACTCGCGACCAAGCGCTCGCAGACGCTGCAGTAGCAGTCTGACGTAGGCGTCTGATAGTCTTCGGAGAGGCGGGGCTGCCTGGGCAGCCTCGCCTCTGCTTGTGTCTGCTTCGGAAACCTCAACACGCGCTTCAGCGGACGTGTCTCGACTCGTGGCACGGGTGCCGGCGCGGGGCTTCATCGCCTCCCCCCTCTACGACGCCGCGTTCTTCATTCTCGCGCCGCTTCTAGCGCTCGTGCTGGTAGAGCTGCTGGCGGCGTGGCCGTGGGCAAGTAACGTGCGGTTCGCGGGCGGCGTGATGGAGAGCCGCGCGATCTTCTTCGTGCTCGTCTGGTCGCACGCGCACGCCGTTGCGGTCTTCTTTCGCAGCCACGGCAATCACGACATCTTCGTGCAGCACCGGTTTGCGTTCGTCGGTGTGCCGATCCTCTTGTTCGTGGGTCTCATGGGCTCGGATTGGGTCATGGTGTGCGCGCTGGTTTTGGCCCCGTTCTGGGCGGTCTACCACATCGGAATGCAGAACTTCGGACTCTGCCGGATCTACGACGTGCGTTGGGGGAACCCGCCGGAGATGGGACGCACCCTCGACTACTGGCTGCACCAGTTCATCAACATCGCACCGTTTCTCGCCGGCTGGAGCCTGCTGCCCCACCTCCAGTCGTTCCGCGTCTTCGACCGAGTAGGATGGGAAGCTCCGTCACGGTGGTTGGAAGCACACCAGTCGATCGAGGGCGCACTCTCCGAGGTCCTGCTCGTCGCCGGACCGCTCTACCTGGCGTTCTACCTCTACTCGTACTGGCGGCTGACGCAGCAGGGCTACCGGCTCTGCCCCCAGAAGATCGCGCTCCTTGGCACCACGGCCGTCGTGTCGATCGGTGCGTGGGGATTCCTCAGCGCCTGGAAGGCCGTCTTCGTGATGAACTTCTTCCACGGGTTGCAGTACTTCGCGCTCGTCTGGTGGACCGAGCGGCGAAATCTCGGCCACGTGACCGGCTTGGAACGCATGCGGTTCGGTACGCCGGTGCTCCTCGTTGCCTTTGCCGCGATCACACTCCTGGTGGGCGTCGTCTTCCAGACGTATGGTCGCAACTACACCATGCTGCGCTGGGCTGCGGCGGTCGGGCTGATCATCTCGCTCATGCACTACTGGTATGACGGCTTCGTGTGGTCGGTTCGCAGGCGCGAGGTGTAGTGCCGCTCGCCGCGTTGCGGGATCGACTGTTCGCTATCGATGGGCGGTCTTTGGCCGCGTTCCGGATCGGGATCGGTGCGCTCGTTGTCGTGGATCTTCTGACGCGGTCCGCAGCCCTCGAGCAGCATTACAGCGATCGCGGGGTGTTGCCGCGCGAGGCCTTCGCGCGGCTTTTCCTCTCGAGCGACTGGCACTGGTCGATCCACCTCTGGACGGGCAGCGTCGCTGGGCAAGCCGTCCTCTTCACGGTTGCCGCGGGGGCCGCATGTGCGTTGATCGTCGGCTATCGCACCCGCGTGGCCGCTGTGGTCACGTGGCTGCTGCTGGTGTCGGTGCAGGCGCGGAATCCCATGGTGCTCTACGGCGCCGATCAGTTGCTCCGTCTGCTGCTGTTCTGGTCGATGTTCTTGCCGCTGGGCTCCATGTGGTCGATCGACCGGCTGCGCGGCGTGACGGCGCCGGGCCAACTCCCCCGACACCTCTCGATGGGCTCGGCGGCGCTCCTGCTGCAGCCGGGTGTGATGTACTTCTTTTCGGGGCTGCTGAAGCAGAATCCGGCGTGGTTCTCCGGCGATGCGATCTTCTACGCCTTGTCCGCCGACACGTACGCGAAGCCGCTTGCTCGATACCTGCTGAGCTACCCGGCGGTTCTCGAGGGGCTCAGCCATGTCGTTCCCTGGATGGAGATGCTCACCCCCGTGATCCTGTTCGTCCCCTGGGCGACGGTGGTGTTCCGGATGGCGGGGATGCTCCTCCTCGTCGTTTTCCACGTGGGGATCGCATCGGTGCTCGTCACGGGGTTGTTTCAGTTGGTTGCGATCGTGGGATTGCTGCCGTTCATCCCGAGTCGGGTGTGGGATCGCCTGCCGACGATGCTGCGTCTGCGTCACGTCCTGCGACCGATCGTCGAGCGGCTCGCGCTGTTCTTTCGACCTTCCATGCCGCCACGACGCGCGTCGCCGGCACCATGGATATCGAAGGTGGTCCAGGGCCTCGTCGCTGGACTGTTCGCCTACGTCCTTCTCTGGAACGTCACGGGCTTGCGGGTCGAGGAGTATTCAGCGCGGCACTCCCTGCCCTGGGCCCGCGAGTGGTGGGCCGCAGGCCACCAGGGCGTGCCGCTGTCGTTTCGGGACTACGCCGTCGAGCGGATGATGGGCGGCATCGGCGGCATCGGCCGGGTCGCGCACCTGCATCAGCGGTGGGACATGTTCTACCGCGTCGGACCCGAGATCCGCGGCTGGCCCCTGGTTGTCGGTACCACGAAAGACGCTCGCCAGATCAGCGTGCTCGAAGAGGGTCGGTCGTTCGAGGGCGCGACGCACCCGAAGCCCGACGCACCGCTCGCCTTCTATCCCGGCGCGCGGTGGCTAGTGTACTTCACGTATCTCCGCACACCCGGGGTACGGCCAGCGCGAGAACTGCTGCCGGCGGTCGTCACCCGAGACTGGACTCGACAACATCCGGAGAGCACGCTCGGAGCGCTCAAGATTCTCTTCGTCCAGGAGTCGACCACCCCCGGCATTCCACCGTCCACGCAACAGGAGGTCTGGTACGACGGCCCTGCGCCAGACTGATGGCTCCGCGATCCAGATGGCCTTGGCGGCGTTTTCGCCGCCGATCAGGCTGCTGCGCGCAGGGCGATCACGCAGCTGCATCCTGAACGGATCCGGTTCACGCCGATCGCGCTCCCGACCGGCGAGCGCACGTACTAGTTCGAGGCCAGGCTCGCCCTCGGGCGGATCACAACCCTCGTCAGGCAGAATGACGTAAGTGTCCCCGACCGTCCCCAGTTGGAACCAGATTCACAAGTGGTTGCGGGAGATGGATCTACTGCGGAGAGCGGAAGCCGCATGATGGCGGCCCAAGGTCCACTCTGGGCACGTTCGAGCCACATCCAGCCACATCGGCGCGGAGAAATCCTAACGTTTCCTGCGCTTCCTGAAGTTTTCGACTCCCTTCTGCTCCACTTTCAACTTTCTTCCTGCTGAAACTTGGCGGGTGTCCTCGCCGGTGGCGGTGGATGAAAGATTCCCCTTCCCTGTCCGTCTAACCGAAGACTAGCGTCCGCACGCGATCACGCCGCGGCTGGTCTGGTGTGGGGCGGCCGTCTCCGCCATGTGCTGGATGTAGGCTTTCACCACGATCGGGCTCGGCACCCGTGGAGGTGAGCAATGTCGATTTGGGGAAGATGGCGGGGCCGGGCTGGCCCATCGCGGTTGCCGACGCCGGCAGCCGAGCGATTTCACCTGGTGCTCACCTACTACCAGCGCGAACCAGCCTACTCCCTGGGGCTGGCGTGCATCTCCGCCTACGTCAAGCGCGAACTCGACGACGTGAGCGTGCACATGGTGCCCCTCTTCCTGGGTGACGATCCGGACGAGTACGTCCGCC
Source organism: Deltaproteobacteria bacterium (assembly GCA_029262315.1). GTDB lineage: Bacteria > Desulfobacterota > Binatia > UTPRO1 > UTPRO1 > JAJCZP01. Next base: position 21,421 of record JAJCZP010000149.1, read on the forward strand.
ACGTGACGGCGCTAGAGCCGCATCTGATCGCGGTCGCGGCGATGCATCCGACGTGGATGCCGACCCAGCCCTATCTCGACGCGCTCAAGCGCGCGTGTCCGGTAACGCCGGTCATCGTCGGTGGCTATCAGACCATCGTGAGCCCACACGACACATTGGCGTATCCTGGCGTCGACTACGTGTGTCTCGGCGACGGCGAAGAGCCGATGGTTGCGCTGATCCGGCGCCTTCGGGGTGAGGCGGACCCGACGCTCGCCATTCCTGGCGTCCTGGAGCGGACGATGACCAACGCCAGGCAGGACGCCACCCCGGTACTCGTGCGAGATCTCACCGGGATGCCATTCCCCGACTACACCATTTTCGAGCGTGACGGGGACATCGACTACCTGAGCCCACGTGCGGTGCAATCACGATCATTGACGACGCTCCCCGTGGTGAGCGGCCGCGGCTGCCCTTACCGGTGCACCTATTGCGCCAACACGACGCTTCTCGAGCTGTACGGCGGCAAAGGGGGGCTCCTGCGCAAGTACGATTCCCAGGCGTTCGTCCTCGAGTTGGCCCGCCTACGCGACCGCTACGGCGTCGAGTTCTTCCAGTTCTGGGATGAGGAGTTCGTCTACGACCGGCGCTACACAGATCGCCTACTGGAACTCTACCGTGATGTCGTCGGCCTCCCGTTCTCGATGTTCGTCCGCATCGAGGGCATGAGCGAGAGTCTGTGCAAGCATGCTGCGGCCTGCGGGTGTCACACCATGTGGTTCGGCGTCGAGAGCGGTTCGGAGGCCTACCGTCGTACGCACCTGAACCGCCGGATGAGCAATCAGCAGATTCTTGACGCCACCGCGACGGCCCGCCGCCACGGCATCAAGCTCATGACCTTCAACATGGTCGGCATGCCGTTCGAGACGCTCGACGACATCCGGGCGACGTTCGCGCTGACCCGGACAATCGCGCCGGAACTGAACGTGGTGAGCCAGTACTTCCCCCTCCCCGGCACGCCCATGTACGAGGTCGTACGGCGCCATGGACTGCTCCTCCCGCAATCGGAGGAGCAACAGATGTGGCCCCTCGGTCGTCTGAACATCCGCGAGCACGACGGGGGAATCTCGGGGCATGACATGCGTCAGATCGCAACCGAGATCATGCAGTATCTCGAGGAGCACACACTCTGTGATGCGTAGACCCTAGTGAGGCTCGAACTCGAGAGTCCCGCGGATCGGCGACTCGCCGGACGGAGTGAGATGTTGAGCGGATGGGTGGGCGCGCCACACGGCTCGGTTGCGCTCAGTGCGACCTGCGGGGGACGGCCGATCGTACTCCGTCCGTTCCGTCATCCGGCGACGTACGCGGGCGCTGAGCGGCAGGGCTTCTGGGGCTACCTCATCGTCCAGGAGCACCTCGACGCGCTACGCAACGACCAACTCGTCGTGTGCTTCCGTGCTGACGGGCAGGAGATCGCCGCGGCGCCTCTTGGTGTCTCCCCGATCGCCGTCGCAATGGCGCGTGACCATCCGCTCAATCTGCAGCGGTATCCAGTGACGGCGGGCTCGCCCGTTCCAGACGAGCCGCCGCCGTGGACCCTCGCCTTTCCAGGCCTCGGTGGCGTCGGGGGAGCATCGCTGAACGACCTGATGCGCCGGAACATGGTGTACGAAGGGTGGGAGACGACCGTCTACCATGAAGCCGACGACGCCGTGCTGTGGCAACGGATCGTCGGCGAGGGTGGGGCGACCCCGCGCTGGATCGACGGGCATGCCTGCCATGCGGCCGTGGAAGGGCTCCCACGACGCAGCGCACGCGTCACGGTGCTGCGCGAGCCCCGCGCGCGCCTGCTCTCGATCTTCAACTACAATACCCTGGTCCATCCCGATGAGTTCCGGTTCCGGACCTTCGACGACTTCGTCCTCACGGCTGCCGCGCGCACCTACGGCCAGGCCTTCGGCCTGCTGCGGGCTGCCGGCGTACCCGTTGCCCCGTCGATCGGCGCCGACGAGCTCTACGAGCGAACGCGCCAGGAGCTCGATGAGCACTACGCGTTCGTTGGCATCACCGAGCAGTTCGAGGAGGTCGTGTTCCTCCTGGCGGCACTCGCAGGATATCAGAGCATCGGGATGTGGTGGCGACTCCTGGCTGCGCCGCGCTCACTAGGCTTGGAGGCACTGGCGCCCCGCGTTCGACGAGCCCTGGATCGACAACTGGCGCCGGAGATCCGAGTGTATGAAGAGCAGCGGGAGGTGTTCGCCCGGCACGTTGCGGGTCGGGCGCTCGGCCATGGCTTTGCGCGGTACAAGCACGATGCCGCGGCCGGACCAACGCTGCCCGACGCCTACAAGCTGGCGGAGTGCGTGCGATGGCGCCAGCGCATGCTCCAGTCCGGGAGAGTACGGCTGGAGCACGAACAGGACGACCCGGCAGCGCGAGGAGCAGCGTGACGGTTGGTTCGAGCACGAGTCGAGGCCCCGCTACATCGGCGCGGCGTCCTTGGCATACGAACACCGACGAACCGCCATGGCCGCCGACACCGCACACCAAAGCAGAGATCCTAGCGTGGCTTCGAGACCGTGCACGATCCTTCTCCGTCCCGCCGCTCACGTTCTTCACGGTGCCGGAGTGGCGACATGACCGGACGGCGGCGCTCCGCCGGATCCGCGCGGCGATCGACGCGCCACGGCTGGCCGTGCGGAGCTCGGCGCACGACGAGGCCTGCCATCCGGGACGATATCGCTCCTGCCTGGACGTGCCGACCGACTCGACAACCGTCAGCGCGGCAATCGAGCGTGTGATCGCGTCGTTCGACGGCAACCCGCGCGATCAGGTTCTCGTACAGGCGATGGTCGGCGGAGTCACGTCGAGCGGGGTCGCCGTAACGACCGACCTCGATCGCGGCGGCCCGTACGTGACGATTGAGTCCGACACCTCGGGTCACACGGATCGGGTAACCGGTGGCACGGGATTGCATCGTCGCGTGCTCGTACATCGACGTGGCGGAGCGCGGCTCGTAACCGATCCTCGGATACGACGCGTCCTCTGTGTCGTCGACGAGCTGGAGCGCTGGTGGCCTGATCGCACACTCGAGGTCGAGTTTGCGGAGAACGCGCACGTGATCCATGTGCTGCAGGTTCGTTTCGTCGTCCCGGCACGCCGATGGACGTCCAGGAGCGATCGCACCCTCGACTGTGCACTTCGTGGCGTCGAGCAAGACGTCGTACGCGGGGCGGAGCCACAGGAGGGTATCGCCGGTACCAGCACCATCCTCGGCACGATGCCGGATTGGAACCCAGCCGAGCTGATCGGGGTCGTACCGTCGCCGCTCGCGGCCTCGATCCTGGCGTACCTGGTGACGGATCGGGTGTGGTCGGATGCACGCAGGCTGCTCGGATATCGCGCCACCCAACGCCCCCTGGTGCGCCTCCTTGTCGGGCGGCCGTACGTCGACGTGCGCCTGAGCTTCAATTCCTTGCTACCGGCCGCACTCCCCGACGACAATGCCGACCCGATCGTCGACGCCTGGCTCGCCCGGCTGCACGCGTCGCCAGCGCTTCACGACAAGATCGAGTTCGAGGTCGCGCAGACGGCGTGGGATCTGGACGCCGGAGCCACGCTCCGCCGGCGGTACGGCGGCGAGCTCTCGCACCGTACCGTTGATGCCTTGGCGACACACTTGCGTGCACTGACCGCACGGCTCGTAACGGATGCGCCCACCGGCTCGCTCGCTCGCGCCCGTGACAGCATCGAGCAGGCCGCCGAGCACTATCGTCCCGTGCGAGCGCCGGGCGCGGCTCGCGGTGCGACTAACCACACACAACCACGTGCGAGCGTCGAACCGACTCCGACGATGGCGCTCGCCCTCCTCGCCGACTGTCGCCGATACGACGCGCTCCCCTTCGCCGTCATCGCCCGCCATGCTTTCATTGCCGAGGCGATGCTCCGCTCAGCGGTTCGGCGCGGCGCGCTCGCCCCTGGGCGCGTGACAGCGTTCAAGCAGACGCTGTCGACGGTCACGCAGGAGTTCAGGCAGCGGCTGGTCGCCGTGCGACGGGGAGCCGTGAGTGCCCCGGCATTCCTGCGGGAGTTCGGCCACCTCCGTCCGGGATCATTCGACATCACGTCGGCGCGCTACGACGCCTGGATCGATCCTGCGCGAACCGGGGCCACGCTCCCCGATGGGACCAGCGTGGAGGAGGCGTGCTTCTCGCTGCGATCGAGCGAGCGCCGCGCACTGGATCGTCTCCTCGGCGAGGCCGGACTTGGCGTCGACGCGACCGGGCTGCTGCGCTACGCCGCGGCTGCGATCGTCGGCCGGGAGCGTGCGAAGTTCCTCATGACCCGTCGGCTCTCGGATGCGCTGGAGGTCCTGGCAGCCTGGGCACCACGTGCGGAACTGACCCGTGATGCCGTCGCGCACGTGCCCCTCCGAGAACTCGCGCGGTGTACACGGCTCACGCCTGTAGACCAGAGGTCCATGCTGCGGCGGCGCGCTACCGAGGCGAACATCCGCCGCGTAGAGTTCGCCCAGATGCGGATGGCGCACCTCATCCGGAGTCCCGCTGACGTCTGGGTCATAGAGAGCAACGAGGCGCAGCCGACCTTCGTCACGACCCGCTCGGTCGTCGCGCCGGTCGTACCCCTGGCACCCACCAGCGCCGGCGACACGAGACTCGCCGGACAAATCGTCTGCATCGAGAGTGCCGATCCGGGCTACGATTGGATCTTCACGGAACCACTCGGCGGGCTCGTGACCTGCTTCGGCGGCGCGAACTCCCATATGGGCATTCGCTGTACCGAGCTCGGTGTCCCAGCCGCGCTCGGCGTCGGTGAGGCCGTCTTCGAGCGTGTGGCGCGGGCGGCGCGCGTGGAGCTTCGCTGTGGCGAGCAGATCCTTCGGCCGGTATGCGACACCGTCTGGGCGTGACCATGCGCGTGGAGCGGGCGGCGTCGACCGGGGAGGTCCGCGACGCCATCGCGCAGGACTGGGGCCGAACGCTCACTCGTGCGCTTGGCGACGTGCCGTGGATGCCGATTCCGAACGTCGGAACGCACGTTGGGAAGGTGCTGACGGCGTGGGAGATCGATGCCGTCATCCTGACCGGCGGCAACGACCTCGGGAGCTGTCCGAGCCGCGACGAGACTGAGACGGAGGTGCTGGACTACTGTGGGAGGCACCGTATCCCGGTGCTCGCGGTGTGCCGCGGGCTGCAGCTCATGCAAGCGGTCGCGGGCGGGCGTGTCGTAACCGCCCCGGCCGCACACGCTGGGACGGCGCACGACGTCGCCCTCACCGACCACGCCGGCCGCGCCCTGCTCGGCGCGCCGCAGGCACACGTCAACTCGTTTCATCGTCGTGGCGTGGCGTTCGACGATCTCGCCCCGAGTCTGGAGGCGTGGGCGCTTTCCGCCGACGGCTTCGTGGAGGGGCTCCGCCATCGTACGCTTCCCCAGCTCGCCGTGCAGTGGCACCCGGAGCGCGCGCTCGCGAAACCGGAGCTGGGTCTCCGTCTGATCAGGAGCCTCTACGGTGGGTGACGCTACCGGGCGAGCCCTCATCCTGGCAGCGGGGCGTGGTCGCCGCCTCGGGCAGCTCGGCGCTGCACGACCGAAGTGTCTGATACCGCTGGCCGGACGCCCGCTCCTGGACTGGCAGCTAGCGGCGCTCCGCACCGCGGGGATCGACGACATAGCGCTCGTCGGAGGCTACCGCCGTCGCCAGCTGCGCCGGCCGGCCGTCCCCCTGTTCGAGAACGCGGCATGGGCACGCACGAACATGGTGGCCTCGCTCCGCGCGGGCGCGGCGTGGCTGCGCACGGCGACCACCGTGGTCGCGTATGGGGACATCGTCTACCATCCACGCATCATCGTTGCTCTCCTCGACTGCGATGCCGATGTCGCCATCAGCTACGATGTCCTGTGGCGCACGCTCTGGGATGCGCGATTCGACCGTCCGGAGCTCGACGCGGAGTCGTTGCGTGTCACCGACAGCCACGTCGCAGAGATAGGAGGTCACGGCGAGGACCTCGAGCGCATCGAGGGGCAGTACATGGGCCTCCTCAGGATCACGCCGCGCGGGTTTCGGGCGATCGAACGCCACCTCGCGCAGACGGCAGCCGACGAAGTCGCACGCATGGACATGACGACCCTTCTGGCACAGCTCGTGGCGGCCGGTGTTCCAGTAGCAGCCGTGCCGATCCACGGTTGCTGGTGCGAGGTCGATCAGCCGAGCGATCTGGCGCTGTACGAGCGCATGGTCGCCGACGGCACCGGGTGGACCCATGACTGGCGGTCGTAGCGGACAGATGAGCGATCCGCCGGTCGAACCCGGCTGGGTCTTCTGGATCACCGGCCTTGCGGGCGCGGGCAAGACGACCGTGGCGCAATGCCTGGTCGATCGACTACGGGCCGTGCCGCGGCCCGTCGTCCTGCTCGACGGCGACGAGCTACGGGCGACGTTCGAGCACGAGTTCGACTACACGCTCGATGGGCGACGGCGGGCCGCCCGCCGCTATTCGCGGCTCGCGCGCCTGGTCGCGGCGCAGGGCGTGGATGTCGTAGTCGCGACGATCTCGATGTTTCACGCCTGCCACGCGTGGAACCGCCGTAATTGTCCTCGCTACTTCGAGGTCTATTTGCGCGCCTCACCCACGACGTTGGTTGCACGTACCCGCTCGCGACGCTCCCGACAGGCCGAGGCCGACACGACGTGCAACATCGTCGGCCGTGACCTGGCGTTCGAGGAACCGGTCGCAGCAGACCTCATCGTCGAGACGGAGGCGTTCGCCGATGGTGCAGCCGTCGGGCTCCACGTATGGGACACTCTCCGCTCCCACGTCTCCAACGCCGAGAAAGCCGACCATGTGGGACTACACTGAGGCAGCGAGCGCCTTCACCAAGCGTCCCGACTACGCGCACTCGGCCGTCGATACGCTCCTGCAGACGGCGACCGGAGGGCCGAATGCCGTCGCCTGCGACATCGGTGCGGGCACGGGCAACCTGACCAGGCTTCTCGTCGCGCACGGACTGCGCGTAGTCGCTGTCGAACCGAACGCCGCGATGCGCAGAATCGGCAAGGAGCGCCCCGACCTGGCGCACGTAGAGTGGCGGGAGGGACGAGGCGAAGCGACCGGGTTGCGGGCATCGGCGTTCGACCTCGTCACCTTCGGGTCCTCGTTCAACGTCGTCGACCGGGCGTCCGCCCTGCGTGAGAGCGCGCGCATTCTCCGCGGTGGCGGGTGGTTCGCCTGCCTGTGGAACCACCGAGATCTCGACGATCCCCTGCAAGCACGCATCGAGGCCTTCATTCGTGCAGAGCTTCCGCACTACCACTACGGCACGCGCCGCGAGAATCAGGCCGCCTTCCTCGAGCGCAGCGATCTGTTCTACGACGTGTGTAGCTTCGACCGTCGCGTCGAGCACCGCCTACGGACCGACGATTGGCTCCAGGCGTGGCGATCCCACGTCACGCTCCGCCGACAGGCCGGCACCCGATGGTCGGCCATCTTGGCCGGCATCGATGCCCTCGCCCGACGCTACGCCCTCCATGAAATCGAAGTCGGCTACACGACACGCGTCTGGATGGCCCGGCGCGTCCAGCACTTCGCATGATCTGGTTCGAACGCCCAGGCTACAACACTGTCGCATCTTCGCCCGAGCGCCGGTGTGTCATGATGGAACAGATGCGGCCGGGCTTCCCGCGGGGAGGTCGCCAGTAGGCGAGCCTGTAGTCTGCTGGTAGCCTGATTGCACTTTCGGGATCCGGACTGGCTCGTCGAAGGTGGGGTGGTGGTGACGATGAGGAGCAGAAGTTTCGGGAACCGCTCGTATTTGGGCTGGACCCACATGTCCCGGGTTTCTCTGCAGATCGGCCTCCTTGTGCTGGCGGCCGCATCAGCGAATGCGACCGTCGCGGATGTGACGACTGGCGTCCCCGGTACGATCTTGCGCAACCAGGGGTTCGGCCCGACACGCGCGGTTGAGGTCACCGTCCTCGGCGACGCTCACCGCGTCGTGGCGTCCATGACTCTTCGCGAGTTCAACATCGGCGCCCAATCGAGCACGGTCGGCGCCCGCATCTACGACGACGAGACGCAGGCATTGTTGGCATCGGTAGATGCAGACGTAACGCGCGGTCATGACCAAACTATCACTCTGCCGATCAGCGCGACGCTCCTTGCGGGTCACCGCTATCAACTGGCGTTCTTCGTCCCGGACAGCGGCGACGTGTTCGGGCCGATTCCGAAAGGCTCTCACGGGTTTCCGTACACCGAGGCGGCAGACATCCTGCGGATAGAGGGTGCTACCTGGAACGGTGAAGATGAATTTCCGCGGCACCTGAACGCCTTCGTACCGATGATCACGGTGCAGTTCGCGAGTCCCGACTCCTATGCACTCTACCAGACGAGGCGAGGCCCGGGAGTTGCCTCGTTCAGGCTTCCGAAGCAGTGGATCGTTCAGCTCAACGACGTTGTCCTCGACGACCGGGAGCCCGATGATCCCGAGAACCATGAGGTTGTGACGGCGGCCAGCCTGCTGTTCCCTGCCCTCATCGATCAGCAGATGGCGCTGCGCGACAACGATTTCGGATACCTTCTCTACCGCACCCGTGAGGGGGCAGAAGGAGCCGGCCCGTTCGATGTCGATGCCGGCGGGTACCCGCCGGTCGCTGCCCACGCTCGACGTATCTGGTCGCTCGAGAATCAGCTCGGCACGATCACTGTCGCCTCCAACGGCGTGGGGGCGCTACTCGTCCCGACGACGGTGGGGCCAGCAGGTGAAGCGCCTGCCCCGACGGAATCCGATGAAACGCACTTCCTTTGCTACGATGTCTCGATCACCGCCGATCCCACCGATCAAACCGCTACCGACTCGCCACGACCGAAGCTTCGCAAGGATCTCCAGGTATTCGTCGGGGCCGATCGCCTCGGCGACAGCTCGGGCGCTGGTGCGGGCGACTGCGCGTTCTTCCGAGACGGCGGGACACCGTCATTCGAAGGAACGCCGGTCGCCGGACGTTGTCTGATCGACGTGCGCGATGTCGAGATGCTGTGCAATCCTGTCAACAAGACCGAGATCGCGGGCGATCCACCCCGGGAGACGGTCGCTACGGTAGCCTCGTCGACCGCCTCTCTCGCTGACGAGGGCCTACTCTGCTACCGGGGCCGCCTAGCAAAGCGCGTGAAGAGCGCTGTCGCCGCCGCGGCAAGCGATACCGTGGTAGGACAGAGGCTCCGCCAGGCACGGAGCATGCGCCAGCATATGACTGCGAGTCCGTCCAACGGCTTTCCGACACCGTTGACGCTCTCGACCCGCCGCCTCGAAGCGATTTGCCTCCGAACCTCAATCCTCGACGTCGAGTCGGACGTGAGCGTACCGCGCTTCGTAGACAACGGCGATGGCACGGTTGCCGATACGATCACGGGCCTGCAATGGGAGAAGAAGGTGCCGGGGACGGGTTGTCGAAGTTGTGTCAACGACGGCTACCAGTGGACCGGCGACATATTCGGCAATCCAAACGGTACGATCTTCACCGAGTTCCTGGATCGGCTGAACAATACCTGCATGCTCGACGAGACGGTCCGCTGCGACAACGACGGCGACTGTAGTGAGGCGGGCGCACGCTGTGGGTTGGCGGGACATCGCGATTGGCGTCTACCCACGGTGGCGCTCTTTGGCGATCCGCCAGAGCTCGAGACGATCCTCGATCGTCGAATCTCCGGCTGTGCAGCGGGTACTCCATGCATCGATCCGATCTTCGGTCCCACGGGCGGGCCCTGCCTGCGCCATTCGGACACGACCGCGTATTGGTCGGCGACGACCCGCCAGCATTCGACGCGCGGATGGGTGATACGTTTCGGCGACGGACAACGGATTGAGGAGTCGAAAGGGTTTCTCGTCTGCGCCCGCGCCGTACGGAACGGAGCGACATCTTCGCCCCCGCCGAACGGGGAGTAGACGCTTGGATCCCGGTCGGATCGCCACGGACACCCGTGTCCACTTTGAGCTCGCTGGAGCCACATCCAACCACATCGGCGCCGGAGCGTTCTAACGTTCCCTACGCTTCTTGACAGGTTCGAATCCCTTCTGCTCCACTTTTAACTCCGCGAGAACATTGGGGACCCTCCCCGACCTGGCACTGGGCGTCCTCTCGCGTTGCGCCGCATCTGTAGCTAATACCGGCGTGGCCGAGCCCATGCCCGAGAGGATCAACATCAGCAACCGCGCCCGCAATGCCGTCGTGGCGGTACTGGGGTTGCTCTTCGTCGCCCTCTGCAACTGGAGCGTGATCACCACCCAGGCGCGGATCGACGGGCCGTTTCCCGGCTTCTTGGTGCTCCGGAACAACCTCGTGATCCAGCCCTGGCTGCCGCACTGGGAGGGGATCCAGCGCGGGATAAAGGTCGGCGACATCATCCTCGCCGTCGACGGCGAGACCGTCACGACCGCAATGGACATCGATCGAATCGTCCAGCAGCGCGGCCTCGGCGCCGAACTTTCCTACGCGGTCCGTCGGGGCACGCAGGATCTCGAGCTCACGATTCCCGTCGAGCGGTTCTCGCGGCAGGACTACCTGACCATCTTCGCGCTCTTCATGGTCTACGGCTTCGGCTTCCTTGCGAGCGGACTCGTCGTGTTCTTCCTGAAGCCGCGATCGCTGGCGAGCTGCGCGTGGCTGGCCTTCGGCGCCACGGTGGGCTTCACCTTTGCAGCCGTGCCGGAGTACAGCACCAACCACCGCGGGGTACTGCAGCTCATCGGCTGGCCCCTGATAGGACCGTCGCTCCTTCTCGTCAGCCTGTATTTTCCAGTGGCGATCGAGCGGCGGAGCCGCCTGGCGAGCGCCTTGTTTCTCGCGACACCGCTCGTGGGCTTCTTCTATTTCTATTCGTTCTGGACCGACATCTCGCTTTTCCTCCGCGCCGACACGGTCTTCCTGTCGCACTACGCGCTGTGCTCCATCTACGCCGTCTTCTTGATGTGCCGGTCGTTCCTGAGAACTCCCGATCCGCTGACACGCCAGAAGGGCAAGGTGGTGCTGCTCGGCTTCATCGTCGCCACCGCGACGAGTCTCGGGGGGCTCTTCGGCAACTTCGTACTGGGGACCATCCACGTCTACCACTACTACTGGCTGCTCCCCTTCAACCTCGCGGTCCCTGCCAGCCTGGGATACGCCATCGTCAAGCACAACCTGTTCGACGTCGATCTCCTGATCCGTCGGAGTGTCACCTACTTCCTGGTCACCAGCATCGTGGTGGCGCTCTTCTTCGTATTGATCACGATCCTGAGCCTCGGCTTGCAGTACGTGAGCGGACAGTCCTCCCAGATTGCCGCGGTGCTCTCGACCCTGACCCTCGCGATGCTCTTTGGCCCGCTCCGCGACCGGGTCGATCGCGTCATTGATCGGCGGTTCTACCGCGAGCGCTACGAATACCGCGCCACCCTCCAGAAGGCTTCCGAGGCACTGGTCAGCATCATCGAGCTCGAGCCACTGCTCGACCAGCTTATTCATACTGTGGTTGAGGCGCTCAAGGTCGATCGGGGCAGTATTCTGCTGAAGCAGGAGGAGCCTGCAGGGTTCGTGGTCGCGATCGCGAGCAATCGCGGGAAGCCCAATAGGACGTCCTTGCTCGAAGCGGATCATCCGATCGTCCAGCACCTCGAGATCCGGCGAGGATCGATCCAGATCAACGACGTGCAGGAGCTCGAGGAGTTCGACGAGGATCGGGAGCGTATGCTCCAGATGATGCGCGAGTTCAACGTCGTGCTGCTGATTCCCGTCCTCTACGAGCAGCGGCTGATCGCCATCTTCGACCTCTCCGCCAAAAAGTCCGGGGCCTGGTACTCGAGCGACGACATCGACCTCCTGCAAACGCTGATGAACACGACGGCAGTGTCGATCGCGAACGCTCGCAAAGTGGAGGAGTCGAAGGTCGCCCGCTTCTTGTCTCCCCGGCTCGCCAAGGCGATGATCCACGGCTACGACGACCTGACCCGCGTCAAGCGGAAGCGGTTGACGATTGTCTTCGCCGACATCCGGGGCTTCGCGGCGCTCTCCGAGAATCTCGAGCCGGACGAGACCGTCGAACTCCTGAAGCGCTACCAGTCCGAGATGACCGAACTCATCTATGAGTACGAAGGCACCCTCGATAAGTTCATGGGCGACGGCATCATGATCTTCTTCGGTGACCCGGTGGAGCAGGAAGACCATGCCGCCCGGGCGGTCCGGATGGCCGTAGCGATGCAGAAGAAGATGGGTGATCTCCGGGCGGAGTGGCGCGAGTCGGGGCGGGAGGAGCTCTCCATCGGCATCGGTATCAACACCGGCTACGTGACCGTCGGCGGTATCGGCAGCAAGCACCATCTCGACTACACCGTGATCGGCAACGAGGTGAACATCGCCGCCCGCCTGGAAAGCGTCGCCACGGGCGGCGAGATCATCATGAGCCAAGCGACCCACCGCGACATCGGCGACCTGGTCGACGTCGAGGACCGCGGCGCGGTGACAGTGAAGGGGCTCGCCAAGCCGGTCCAGATCTACAGCGTCGGCGGTTTCATCTGACGCGTCAAGCGCGCGGCTTGAGGGTCGGGGACGCGAGCCGAAGGGGCGTGTGCCGGACCAGGACATCGAAGTCTCGGTCGTTGTGAAGGATCGCGGCCTGCTCGCGAACGGCAACGGCCGCGATGAGGCAGTCCATCATCCTGCGAACCGTGCCCCCCTTGCGGCGGCAGGTGAGGTATAGGTCGGCCGCGCGTTCGAAGTCGGGGAGACCGTGCAGGCGTAGCTGCGGGAGCGTTAGCAATCTCGATCGCAGTCTGGCTCGTTCCCGGGCGACCGGTGTTCCCGCGAGGAGCTCCATGATGATCGGCTCGGTGGTTGCGAGAGGGGAACGCCGCGCAAGGTGCTCGCGGAGCGTCAGGTGGACCGGATGTCCGCTTGCACGGAGGAACTCGACCCATGCCGAGGTGTCGACGAGAATCACCTGCGCTCGATCATTCGGCTTGCTCGCATCTCGTCCAGATCCCCGCTCCAGCCGGCGCCCTCGAGCTCGCCCAGGTCGCGATAGACGTCGGGAGCGTGCAAGCGACCGGTCGTGATCGCCCACGCCTCGATCTCGGCCCAGGCCCACGCCGGCTGCCCGGAAACAGTCCATCGCGGCTGTGGCATCAGCTTGCGGTGGCGCCACGCATGTACGGTCTGCGGCCGCACACCGAGCCGCTTCGCGATCTCAGCAGCACCGACAGGCAACGACTCAACCTTGGCGCCGACTTTCGAAACCCCCATGGCCTCAAGCACTAGCGCCCCCCTTGACACACGTCAAGTGCATCTTGACAGCGCACGACGCGACCGCTCTGTCCCACGCGCGCGTTGTAACACGCGTAGCGATCCAGCTCCGTGCCTACGAGTATCTCGAGAGGAAGCGAGACCCGCAACTGCGCGTGCAACGCCCGCACCCCATTGACACAACTCTGACGCGATCCCCACAGTGAGTTTCCGACCGCCCTGACCGCATCATGCCGCCGCACGCGTTAATCGCGGACGACGGCACGATCATCGGCAACGGTGCGCGCGCTCCGCACGGGTCGCGTTCGCGCCGGCCCTCGCGGCCGACCACGCTACCGCTTCTTGCGCCATTCTAGCCCACTACTGTTTTCATAGCGCGACGTGTATCGTTTTAAACGTCGCGTTGTGTCTTTTTGCACCATACCCTGTTGACTCAACTTACGCAGAAACCCCAAGGTGACTTCCCAAGGCGATGACAGAGTCATCGCGCCATGGGCCCTGATCGCAGCATGGCGCCATCGGTCTCACGCAACGTGCGACGACGCACCAGGACGCAGCACAGGAGAACGACGCATGCACTATCCGCGACTCCATCGCTCCAACCGCCAGGAACTGAGGACACGCCGGTCACTTTCGCTGTCGTGGCCGACGGCTGCCATCGGAGTACTGCTTGTCTCGCTCGCGTTGGCCGTCCCCGCTGCGGCGGTCGTCGAGACGAACGCGATCAGATTCGCGGACGCGGGTTCGCCAGAATGGTTCGACTTGCAGACGGGGCAGATCTGCTCTCCCGACCTCACCTCTTCGCGTGCGTGCGCCGAGGTCAGTGGCGCCGCAGGGCCCTCAGGGCTGTGCTCTGGAGCGGCCACGCGGGCCTGCGTGGACGACACCCACTGTCCAGCCGGAGAAAGGCCCTGCGTCGTCACCGACCCCTTCGTCGGGAAGCAGTGTACCGATGACGCCACGTGTGGGCCGGTCGGCAGTTGTCGGCAGATTCTTCCGGACTCCCAGGAGCGGACTTGCACCGCAGTTGACCTCACGAATCCCTTTCTCGACCCCCCACCCTACGTTGGGATGCCATGCTCGAACGATGCACTGTGCGGATCGGTCGCGAACCCGGGCACGTGCGAGAATACTGGGGACGGTAAGGCTGACAGCTGCGACGGGCAGCCCTACGACCTGGCCTTCGATTTCTCGAGCACGCTGGGGCACGCCGTGGTCCACCACACGCTCGACTGCCGAGACAACCAGGTACTCCTCCGTGACGCGGGCATCGCGTTCATGGACGAGGCGCAATTCTCGTGTACTGGATTCGCGTCGGCCACGGGCAGATCTTGCGTCGGCGGCAGCACCGGGCGAAAGGCATGCACGGTCGATAGCGATTGCGGGGAAGGGACCTGCGCCGATGATCTCGTCACCAACGGCGATGCTGTTGCATACCCACCCTACCAGGTCGGAGTCTTACTCCTGAATGACGCGTTCGAGGGGGACGATGTTGTCCTTCTGGATACGTGTGGCGACCTCGGATTCGACGCGGCCGCAGCGGCGAGTGCCGCTGCGCTGGGCCTGCCCGAACCGGACCTGTACGGCTGGGAGCGCGGCGAGCGAGAGTCGTTCCGGGTAGGCAATCCCATCTGCAACGTCGGGGACGGCCCATTCTTCGATTGCCTCGACCAGGGTGCGCCATCGGGACACGTGATGTTCGACTACGAGGGACACCCGTTCACCTTCGACGCCGACGATGACGACGGGGATGCGCTTCCGAGACAATGGGAACTCTGTGGCGTGAAACCCGCAAGCCCGGTCACATTCATTGATCTGCCTGCGATGGGTGCCGATCCGGGGCGAAAGGACCTCTTTATTGAGGTCGACTATCTCTACAGGCCCGCAGGGCTGGTGTTCGCGCGGGGCGGGCACTCGCATAAGCCTAGCAACGCGATGCTGCGGCCGGTCATCGAGGCTTTCGCCAACGCTCCGGTATCCAATCCGGACGGATCGACGGGAATCATCGCCCACATCGACGCGGGCTCGGACTCCATCATGAACCCGGTGTTCACGCTCGGCCCCGATCCTCGCGGCGCCTTTCAGGTGTGCGACCAGTTTGGGTGCACACCTGCTACTTGGAAGACGCTCTCCGGCGGGGCAACGTGGGACGGGAGTGGGGTGGGCTCCGAGAGCACTGGCATACTGGAGATCGGCGACAACATCAGCATCGACAACGGTAAAACCACCACGAAGGACCCCCCCACCGACAACGATGCGTGGGTAGAATTCGATGAGCTTCGTCAGCAACGCGATGAGGCACGCGGCGTATTCCACTACGCACTGATGGCCCACACCTCGCCCGGGTTGCTCGGACTATCGAGAGGTAAT
Organism: Deltaproteobacteria bacterium; assembly: GCA_029262315.1. GTDB lineage: Bacteria > Desulfobacterota > Binatia > UTPRO1 > UTPRO1 > JAJCZP01. The sequence goes on from JAJCZP010000149.1 coordinate 37,061, forward strand.
CCAGGATCGGACTTCTTCAGCACGCTTGGATCGAAGGATGATCAAGTCGGTACACAGAATGAACAGACCGGCACCTTCTTCCACGAGCTCGGCCACAATATCGGTTTGTGCCACGGGGGATGCGACACGGGGCAGGTCAATCATCTCTTCAAGCCGAACCAGTTCAGTACGATGAACTATGGGTTCGTAGTGAACGGTATGACGATATCGGATTCCCCTAGCAGTACAGCCTACACCGAGGGCGGTTTCTTTGATTTCTCCCGCACCGCGACACCAGGTCTAGACGAGAACATGCTCAACGAGAGCTCCGTTCCGAATGATCCAGCATACGAGAATTTCTCGACGCGGTACTTCTGTCCCAATCCCAACAGGCAGCCAGACAAGATGCGTTGGGCGCGGTACTCCGGATCCATCGACTGGAACTGCAACGACCAGACCGATGGTGGGACGGTGATGTCGAACATCAGTGGGGATTGCGACAAGGTCAACGAGGAAGACATGACCACTGTCACGGAGCAGAATTACCAGTGTACAAACGTTGCGCCCTTGTTTGGCACGGTCGATTCCGACCGATTCGAGGTGCTGACAACTCAGAACGAGTGGGAGACACTCAACTTCGGCGGAAACGGGGTCATCGGTGCCGACACCAGCGTGGCCATCCAGTATCCTCCGTTCGAGCCCGTAGAGGAGCCACCACTGGAGTATATCGAGCGCATTCCAGTCGAGGTGGCCGTGCTCGTGACCGCACCGGGGCCAGCGTCGCTTCCGCCTGGCGCCGCCGTCGACGTGGCGTTCGAGGTCAAGAATACGGGGGACGAGAATCACACCTTCGCCATTGCGGGAAGTGAATCGGCCGGCTGGGCCGATCTGAGTTCCTTACCGCTATCGGTGACGCTGGCCCCGGCAGAGTCGCTCACTGTATCCGTCCCTCTCGTTGTCGATGCGGCCGCGACCGACGGCGAGGAGAGCATTCTCGTGGTCACGGCCACGAGCGAGACGGCCGGGGCGATCGTGGATGACGGCACGGTCGTACTCAGGGCGGACGCCGTCGGATGTGGGGCTACGCCCCGGGCCGGCTGCGTCCTTGCCGGCAAGGCGGTCCTCTCCATCAACGAGAAGAAGGCTGGCAAGGAGAAGCTCAAGGCGCTGCTCAAGAACATCACGACGGCCACGACGCAGAGCGACTTCGGCGATCCAGTCGATGGCACGACGCGCTACTCGGCCTGCGTCTATGACCAGGACGACGTGTTGGTTGGCGCGATGGAGATCGACCGGGCGGGCGATTCGTGTCGCGACAAGCCCTGTTGGAAAGCCGTCTCGACGAAGGGCTACCAGTACAAGGACAAGGACACCACATCGCACGGCGTCCAGCGCCTCCTCGGCAAGGGCGGGGACCCCGGCAAGGGCACCGTCCAGGTCAAAGCCAAGAACAACGCCAAGAAGGGGCAAACCGGCCTCGGCACGGGGACCGCAGCCGCGCTCGCTGGTCACATGCAGGCGACCGTACAGATACTGACGGACGATGCTACCTGTTTCGAGGCGACGATGACGAACGTGCGGAAGGCAGATGGCGTAAGCTTCGTGGCGAAGTTGCCGTAGCGCGAACCCACTTACGCAGAAACCCAAGGTGATACCCCACGAGGGAGGCCATCAAATGCAACGATACCGACGCCAAACCCACACCTGCTTCGCGCTGCACGCCCCCTACCGGGGCGCGGACCGCGAAGCCGCGCAGGCGGGGAAGGTCCGGATCGAGTTGATCGTCATCGCGCTCGGCCTCGCCGCCCTGCTGCCCCTCTTCCTCATCGCCAGCGCGTCCCCGGCCGAGCGCCAGGGCGTCGTCGGCGTCGAGGCGAGCAGGTCTCTCGCTGGCAGCACGAAGATCGCAGGTGAAATGTGAGGGAGGCTACGTTTCGCCTTCCAGCCCCATCGACGCGTCACAGGGGCACGCCGGTAGTTCCCTACAATCCACGCAACCGTACGGCCCGCCGTACGAAGGAGGTTCGAATGCATCCCGCCCGTCCTTCAATCCTGATCTGGTCCGCTGTGATCGCGCTCTGCATCTCCCTGACCGGCCAACCCGCCGAGGCGGGGAAGAACAGAAAAGAACTGCGGATCAGCGAAGTTTTCGTGAACTTCACCACCGAGACCATCACGATCCTCGGCGAGCACTTCGATCTCGGCCCCGACCCGATGCAGGTGATTCTCGGCGATCCGGAGAACGCCATCGTGATCGAAGGCGGTGCGGTGACCGGCGACATTACCGAGAACTGCGTCGTGGACGTGGCGGCCACGCCGCACACGGCCGTCTGCGACTTCTCGTTCACATTGATGCCCCCCGATGGCGACTACTTGCTGGCGCTCTCCACGGGCAGGAGCGGTCGGAGGAACGTCAACGAATTGATGACCATCGGTGCGGTTGGGCCACAGGGCGTCCAGGGGGACAAGGGCGACCAAGGCGATAAGGGCGACCAAGGCGATAAGGGCGACCAAGGCGATAAGGGCGACAAGGGCGACAAGGGCGACCAAGGCGACAAGGGCGACAAGGGCGACAAGGGCGACCAAGGCGATAAGGGCGACAAGGGCGACCAAGGCGACAAGGGCGACAAGGGCGACCAAGGCGATAAGGGCGACCCAGGGACGCCAGGGGGGCCCGCGGCACTCGCGGGTTACGAAATGGTCTCCGTTTTGGAGACCCTCCCTGTAGACGCGATAACCAGACAGACAAGAACAACGCAAGTAGACTGCCCACCAAATAAGACAGCCATATCCGGCGGCTGGACCAACTTAATTGGAGATCAAGGCCCGAGCGCCACGTCCGTCGATGATTTGCAATTTCGGATGATCGTAAGCCACGTCGCCACATGCGCACCAGGAGTCTCGATATGCAACGCCCCCGCTGGGTGGACATTTAAATATCAATACATATATCCTCTCATATCGACGACCGGCCCCTCCACGGTCCGGTTTAGTGTCCTGTGTGCTGACTAAAGCTGGCTCGATGCTCGCGCACCGACCCATCGCCGTACGTACGCACCAAGCGCCCCAGGGGCTACGGCCCCGGTGTGCTCTTGCTCATAACGCCGGTGCGCTCGATCCATCAAGGCGGCCAACGCGACGGGGGCGACCGAGAGCCCCCGTCGCGTCACACGGTAGCCGAGAACGCCGAAGCCCGTCGACCCGACCGATGAATGTCTTACGGCATGATCGACGGCGATTGGGAACCACATGATCCCAACCAAGACGAGGGCCGGGGTTACGAGATCCTGGGCAAGGTCCGCGATGGCCGACATCCGGCCACATCGGCGCCGAAAAGCTCGACGTTGCAACGGGCGGCGCTCAGGCGAGATCGTCGCTCCAGAGCCTCCGCACGAAGGTCGTGGCCGGGAGTATCTCGATGCCGTCATCGGTCGTGCGAGCCCGCGGCTCTCGGCAGACGACGACCCGCCGACCGACGCGGGGGTGATCCTCCACCAAATCTTCCGGCGATTTAGGTCAGCGGATGACCGTGGCCCCAGGTAGACCGTAGAAGTCGATATCGCTCGTGACGACCTTGTAGACCTCGAAGACCTCGATCGCACAGACCAGAAGCGGCTCCAGCCCCTCGATGTAGGATGCGAAGCGATCGGCGCGCGGCCGGTCCGCCAGGTACTCGATCCATCCACTTGCAGCCCGTAGCCCGGGTGGGTGCTTCAAGGCCCGATGCGCAAGCTGGAGACCTTGGCGAAAGATCCGAAGTCGGCGTCGCGCGTAACCAATGGGACCTCGTGATCCACACAGCTCTGCGCGATGAGCGCGTCTGCGAGGGGGGCGCGGCGCCGCCGGGCCACGACGCGTGCGCGGAGCTCTCCCACGCGCTGCCAGTAGCCGTCGGAGATGGTGAGGAGAGGCAGCTCGACGAGAAGGTCGATCAGCGGGCGGCCAAGTCGGGGATCGCTCAGCAGTTCGCTGAGGACGGCCGGTGGCAGACACACCTGATGCTCGGCGAGCGCGGTCTCGACAGCGAGAACGTCGCGTCCACTGGCACCGGACAGGTAGGCGATGAACGAACTGGTGTCGACGGCGATCATCGCCGCGCGGCGATCGGTCGGTCGGCGCGAAGCTTCTGCCATTCCGTCGAGAAGCGCACCTTACCCCGAAGCCGACGGAGCTCCTCGTAGGCGTGTGAGGCGGCGACGAGCTCGAGCCCGCGGCGGATGGTCGCCGTCACGCCGGTGCCGGTCGATTCCTGGGCCTTCCGCAGGAGCGCGTCTGGCAACTCGACCGTCACTTTGCGTCCCGATCCCACGCGGTCCTTGATACCAGCATCCATACCAGTGCTCAATACGGCATCCGAGAATCGGCCGAAACCCGTACACGTACTCGTCGGTGGAATCAGTTCTCGCAGGTGGCGAGATGCCCCGTGAGCGCCTTGACCAACTTCGCGTCCATCGCGACTTGCGTGTCCAGGCGCTCAGGCTGGATCGCACGTACCACCCGGGCCGCACACGTTCGAGCAGCAGTCCGCGTTGGCGCTGCAGGCGCCACCATCGACGACGCAACAGAGGAGCACGAGCCCGGACCCACCCCCGACAACTCCGGACCTGGCACAGATCGCGTCGGTGCCGGGACAGCAGGGGAGCAAGCGGCTCGGAACCGGAGGCCCTAAGGCGTGGCAAGGCTGCCCGGGCAGCATGCAACATGCTCCATCGACGCAGGTGCTTCCCGAATCGCACGTCCAGGGCGGCTCGCACGAGGTCGATAGACACGACCCGCTGCAAAACGGCGGCGCCACGCCGACGACGATGCTGGGCCCGCAGCAGCCGACATCCTTGGGGCAGCCACCACAACACGTACACTCGCCCTCGACGCCGGGCGGCATGCATCGGTCGCCCGGAAAGCTGCACTTGGACGTCGTCCCTACGTCGCACGATTCCGTCTCGTCAGCGAAGCCGTCGCCGCAGCGAATGACGCCGCCGAGGGCGATCGTTGCGCAGTCCACTAGCGGTGCGGCCGATGCGTGGCGCGCGATGAAGGTCCCGGCACCGTCCTTGCGGATCGTCGAAGCGTCGAAGAGCGTGCAGTTGCGAAGCGTGCCCATCGTCACGCGGACGCCGACAGGCCCGAGCGGCCCCGCGAGGGCAAACCCGGTCCGCTTGGCGACGATCCTGAGCACGCCACCCTCTTTCATCAGGACCATGCGGACGTCGCTGATGCCTTCCGGCGCTTGCTTGTTGGTGAATCGGTAGCGGTCGCGCTTCCCGAGCTTGACGCTCCAGCCCGGCTGAGCGCGACCCGACGGGACCACGAACGCGGCCCGCGAAGGATCGTTCGCCGCGAACAATTCTATGACGAGCTCGGGCGCGAAGTCGCGGGACGGATCATCGACGCCCCCGATAGCCGGGAAGAGCAGCGACTGGTCCTTCAGGACCAGCACCATCTTCTCTTTGCCCGAGGCCGTGCGCCGGATCGTGAGCTTGGAACCCGCGAGCGGCTGGTCGAGCGCATCGGCGACGCTCGCGCTGCTCAGGATCAGAATCGCCGCAACGCCAGCGCCAAGGAGTCGCAACACGTCGCGTGATCGCCTCGACACTCACTGACGGTCGCACAAGCCCAACCGGAGCGTCAACCTGCGAATGACGCGGTGCCCACAGAGTCAGAGAAGAACGTTCGTATATGCCTCGTCGTTGAACCCGACGAGCACGACCTTACCGACCTTCAGCGTCGGGGCACGAAGGTTCCCCGTGGGGCCAAGCATCGCTTCGACGACGTCCTTCGGAGCCTTCCCGCCCGGTGCGAACTCGCGGACGCTTTTCCCCTTGGCGACGACCACGCGCGAGGCTCCCTTCGCCAGTGCCGCGGCGTCTGTGCTGCTCAACTTCCGACTCGCGGGCACGACTTCCTTGGGCTCGATCTTGTTGGCATCCAAAAACTTGGACGCTCGGGTACAAGATGTTCAACCCTTGCGGTGGTAGTACCAGTCGACTCTTTTCGCCATGCGACTCGCATAGTGTGGCAGGCGCGAAAGGTCAACGGGGTCGCGCACGCCGCTGGTCGCCGCGAAACGTCACCCGCAACTCGACCCGGCTTTGAATTGGCACGGAGCCTCCCCTACTCTCGCACCTGCCCGTGCCCACGCGCACGAATTCGACACAGCCGATTTGGGGGACCTATGGACTACGCTGGCATCGATGAAGTCATCAACGCGGACGGCCTGCGGCTGATTCTGGTCCAGGGCCTCCCGAGTCCGTGGGGACAGGCCGCGAAAGCCATGATCGAGCACAAGGGTCTGAGCTACATCGCGGGGCCGCAGCAACCCGGCGGCGCAAATCCCGAACTGGTGGCCTGGTCGGGCGTCAACAGCGGACCGGTGGTCGCATGGAATGACGAACCGCCATTGAACCGGTGGGACGACATCCTGCTCCTGCTCGAACGGCTTGCACCAGCCACTCCGCTCGTGCCGCAGGATGCTGGCGAGCGGATCCACATGTTCGGTCTGGCTCACGAGATGTGCGGTGAGCTGGGCTTTGGATGGAACTGCCGACTCAACATGACCCGCCCGAAGCCCGGCGAGCCCCCGGCGGGTTTCGCGAAAAAGTATGGGTACAACGAATCGGACGGGGCGCTCGCGATTCCGCGAGTCACGACCTTCCTGAGGCACCTGGCCATCACGCTCAACGCTCAATCACAGCAAGGGAGCAACTACCTGGTCGGGGCGTCGGTCTCGGCGGCGGACTTCTACTGGGCGGCGTTCAGCAATCTCGTCGCGCTCCAGCCGCCCGAGGAGTGTCCGATCCACCCGGCCGTTCGCCCGATGTTCGAACAGGTGCCCCCCGAAGTCACGGCGGCCATCGATCCGATTCTGATCGAACACCGCGACCGCATCATGCGAGCGCACTTCAAGATCCCGATGGAGTTCTAGGCGGTCCGCCCGCTGCCGTGTCGCAGCACGTCGCGATTCGCTCAGGCGTTCGATTGGATGAACTGCTCGATGAGCGCGACAAGGGTCTCGGGCACGTCCTCCTGACAGAAGTGGCCAGCGTTCGGCAGGCGCACCACCGGGCGATCGGGCCAGACGCCCTCGAAGTCGGCAATGGCGGTTTCCGGGGGTATCGCCTTGTCGCACATGCCTTCGGCGAGCATGGCGGGCTTGGCTTTGAGCGCCTCGAGGCCGGCGGCGCCCTCGAGCGTGTACTCGACGAACCGTCCCGTGTAGGCGTCGAGGGGAAACTCGTGGCCGCCGATGCACGCCTCTGGCGTCGGGAAGGGAGCGGAGTAGGCGCGGATCCACGTATCATCCACGGCCGCTGAGTTCTCGAAGCCGATGATCTTCATGACGGAGAGAACCGTGCTCCCGAGGTTCCGGAGCACCGCCTCGGTGCGGCCGTTCTCAAGCCCACCACCGATCCACTGGAACCAACCGCTGTCCGTGATTTGCGGGACGTCGTCGCGCCCGGCGATGCCATAGCCCGTGACCGTATTGGCGAAGAAGAGTCGTTTCACGCGCTCGGGATGTCTGACGGTGTACTGCGTGCCGATCGGGCCACCCCAGTCTTGGATGACGAGCGTGATGTCGTGCAGGTCGAGTGCGTCGATGAGCGAGGCCAGATTCTCGACGTGCGTCTTCAATGTATAGACCCGGTCCTGCGGAGTCTCGCTCTTCCCGAAGCCCATGTGGTCGGGCACGATCACGCGACGGCGCTCGGCGAGGCGCGGAATCAGGTTCCGGTAGAGATACCCCCACGTAGGCTCACCGTGCAGACACACGATAGTCTCCCCGTCGCGTGGCCCCTCATCCACGTAGTGCATGCGAAAGGCAGCGGCGTCGCCGGCCGCAGGGACCTCATGAAAGTGGGCCGCGAACGGCCAGGTTCCGTCGAACGTCTCGTTGGCAGCGATCATGGCGCGGGTAGTACCCGAGCCGCGCGTCTAAGACCAGTCAGGCGAGCGACTGCACTCAGCACCAAGAGCGGGCGCCTTCCGGCCGATCCAGGAGTTCGCGGACGTTCGCCTCGATCACGCGATAGCCGACGTTCCCAACGAGTCGCTGCCGCCCCTCGTTGAAGATCAGGGTCGGGCTCGTACGCACGTCGTAGTCCCGAACCAGCGTATCGTCGCTGGCGAGCGCCGCGTGGGCCTCACCACAATCGAGAACCGCCTCGATCGCCGCGGCGTCGAGCTCGAGCTCGCGGGCGATCTCGAGCTGCGTCCCCCGCTCGCACACCGGCCGCGCGTCCTGGAAGAAGGCACGGCGTAGCGCCCAGGCGACGCGTCTCATCGTCTCCGACCTGGCGCCGGCCTCCCCGCTAGCGATCCGCGCGGCGTGCAGGAAGAGATGACACGGCAGCGACGACGGTGGCGAGACCTTCGACCAAACATCGGGATGGATGGCGACGTGATCGAAGTCCGCGACGACGTCGCGCACATGACGCGCGTACCCCGAAAGCCCGCCACGGTCCTTCCAACCCTCCGCAAGACGGTCTCGGGCAACCCCGAAGACGGGGCAACAGTGCATGCGGACATCGATTCGATCACCGAAGGTCTCGGAGAGTTCGTCGATGCGAATCTGTCCCACGTACGCCCACACGCAGAGGATGTCGGAGAAGTGGAGGACGCGGATCGCGGTCATTCGCACTCCGTATCCCGATCCCACTGCCGGCGAAAGCATGCGAGTAACGCGCTCATCGCAGCGTCGCCCGCAAGATCATGCATTGGGCCTGCATGAAGTTGCGCGTAAACGTACCGAGCGCGCGCTGGAAGAGCGCGGAGAAAGCCCGCGCGCCTGCGACTAGCTAGGCTTCGAGTCCGTCAGTAAGGAACGACGGCCACTACTGGAGGGGCGGCCGGTCCGGACTAGGAGCCATGCCTCGTGCGGAGCCGCTCCGCTACGAGCTCGGACATCGTCTTACCAGCTCGCTTGGCGTCACGACGTACGATCTCGATGAGCTTCGGCGGGAGTCGAAGCGTCACCGGCTTGTTCCCGGAAAGCGGCCTCCCAGCTCCCGCACGGCTCCCGCCATGGCCGGGCAGGATCTTCCGAGAGACGCGCCGGCCGACTTTGATCGGCTCATCGCTGTACGCGATTGGCTTGCTCATAGAACGTCTTGCCTCTTCTCCAGTAGCCGGCGCCGATGATACGGACGCTCTCTCTGCGAACCGTGAAGCGCACGGTCAAGATGCCGCTTCGCACCTGCCCGAACGCAAAGTACCGACGCTCAGAAACGCTATGAGAAGCGTCTTCGGCAAGGACAAGTTGTGGGTCATCGAAAACCTGGATCGCGAGATCGAAAGAAACTCCGTGCTTCTCCTGATTGATTCGAGCCTTCTGCTCGCTCCATTCGAACTTCACGAGAAGGGTATCACGGCAGACGCTTGAATAGCAATGTCGGCATTCAACACCCCCACGCAGCCGCTCCCCATCGAGCTAGTGCGGGTCTACCGCGCCTGAGACTGCCCGGGCTACGGCGATTCGTAGGCGTGCGGAGCGGAGTGCAAAGCGCCCTCCCAGCTCCCACACCTGCTCCGGAGGATCGCTACGGGTTGCGTATCCGGAAGGCGCGGACCGGGAAGAAGCTCGTTACGTAGAGGTGGTCGTCGGCGTCGACGGCGATACCCTCGGGCTGGAGGATATCGAGCTTGCCGGCCGACTCGGCGTCGAAAATCTGCGAGATCGCTCCTGCGGGTGTCACCTTGAAGGCGTTCCGCGACTCGTTGGCCGTCAGATAGACGTTGCCGGCGCCATCAGCGGCGATGCCGCGAGGAAACATGAACGCATGGGTTCCGTCGCCCGCGCTGTCGATGATCTGGGTCACGACGCCGGCAGGGGTGATCTTGAACGCGTTGTTCGACAACGATCCAACGACGTAGACATTGGACGCGTCGTCGGTGGCAACGCCGATCGGAGAGAACAACGAACGGACGCCGTCACCCGAACTGTCGATGATCTGCGTCACGGCCCCCGCAGGCGAGATCTTGAACGCGTTGCTGGTCCATCGTCCGGTCACGATGACGTTCCCGGCAGGATCGACACTGAGACCGCTCGGACCGTCCAGCCCATGCACACCGTCGCCCGAGGCGCTGATGAGCTGCGTGATGGCCCCAGCCGGCGTAATCCGGAAGACGTTGCGCGACCCGGCACCAGCGACGTAGACGTTGCCGGCGCCATCGGTCGCGACGGCGCGCGGCAGGTTGAGCGCATTGGTACCGTCTCCGGTGGCATCGATGATCTGGGTGATCGCTCCGCCCGGCGTCACGCGAAAGACGTTGTCGGAGAACTCGCCCGCAATGTAGGCATTGCCGGCGCCATCCGTTGCCACAGCACGCGCGCCATCCAGCGGGTTCGTCCCGTCGCCCGAGGCGTCGATGATCTGCGTGACCGCGCGCGTCGCCGTCACACGGAACGCGTTGTCGGAAAAGTAGCCGGTGACGTAGGCGTTGCCGTCGTCGTCGGCAGCGACGCGATAGGACCTCTCGACACTGTGCGTACCGTCGCCTTCTTCATCGAGAAGCCGCGTGATGACGGTCGCACCAATCACTGTCTCGACGTCCGCGAGAAACCCTAGCGTTGCGAGCCGGAGGGTCGGCCCGTCGTCTGGGACGTCGCAGAGCGTATCGGGTTTTGCCGGGTCCTGTCTGGCGTAGGCCTTGTCGGCGCAGCCGCGAAGCCCACCCGGGTCGAGAAGCTTGTCGCGGCAACGCTCCAGCGTCCGTGGATCAGAGAGCAGCCCTTTCTTCGTCGCCTTCGCATCCGCCTTGACTTCACAATCCAGGAGCTTGGCGACACACTTGCCAAGCGCGGGATGACAGCGATTCGGTGGCTCGACCAACGGATGGTCGAGCGCGATCTCGGCGAGGGTCGTACCGACGAACGCGGTCGCGAGCGTCTTCAGCGCGTCGGAATCGCCCGTCACGGTGCAAAGCGTGTCCACCTTGCCGGGGTTCTGCTTCGCCTCCAGCTTGCCGAAGCACCCCTTCGCGGGAGTCGAGCCATCGTGCTTGTCGAGACAGGTCTGCAGCTTCGTCGAATCGACCGGCAATCCTCTCCTGAGCGCGGTGGCCTCGACCTTCAGCAAGCACGCGACGAGCTTGGACACGCATCTCAGTTTGCCAGCATCGCACTTGTTCATGGCGAACGCCTGGGCGCTCCACATCAGCGAGCACGAGACGATCGCCAGGACGAGCGCAATGGGTGTGAAACGAAGGCAATGGGGGGCCATGGTGTCTCCTGGAGGTCGCACGCATCGGCGGTGCGGTGCGCTCAGGCCGTGAGCCTAGCGTTATTCGGAGCCCCGAAGCAACAGAGCACCCGCTATGCGCCTGGCCTCGCGCGAGCTCCGCCACGTCGCAGCGTCAGATCAGTCGAGTGGATGGCGTCGAGGTAGCGATCCGCCCCTGCAAGCAGTGGAGCGCGCCGTGCAATTCGTTGCGCGCTTTGGACCGCGGCTGGACTACTCGACGTCGCCTCGAGGGGCCATTCGCACGATCCGCCCGTGGCACGCTCAGTGCAACGTGCCGTCCCAGTGCACGCTCATGGCTACCGCGGCAACGGTCCTTCATCGTGACCCGACTGGCGCCAACGGCCCCGCCCGCCATCTCCGTCGTCATGCCCGCCTACAACCGGGTCGCGTGCATCAACATCGCGATCGACAGCGTGCTGGCGCAGACGTTCACTGATTTCGAGCTGGTGGTGGTCGATGACTGCTCCACCGATGGCACGGCCGACATGGTCGAGGCGCGCGCCGATCCCAGAGTGCGCTGTGTCCGACAGCCGATCAACGCCGGGCCGAGCGCGGCACGGAACCGCGGCATCTACGAGGCGCGCGCCTCGCTCATCTCGTTCCTCGACAGCGACGACAGATTTCTTCCTCGCAAGCTGGATTTCGTCGCGCGCTACTTCGAAAACCATCGGGATGTCGATGCGCTGATCGATTCGTTCGAGGTCGTATATCCGGGGACGATCCCCTGGAAACGCAACGCGCCGCGGTCCAACCCGGATCTTCGCGACAGCCGTGCGATCGAACGCGCCGTCTTCGCTCGACAGGTCTACAAGGCGACGCCAGCGCTGACAGCCCGCAAGCATACGTTGATCGAAGCCGGACTGTTCGACGAGGCCCTGCGCAACCGTGAAGACATGGATCTCGTCGTGCGGCTGACCCGCGCCGCCCGATGCGCCACCACCTCGGAGGTGCTGTGGACCAAGCACTGGACGCGGGGCTCGCTATCAACGCAACAGGGCACCTTCATTCCGAACGTCATCGAGATCTGCCGCCGCCACCCGAGCTACCTCACGGATCCCGACTTCCGACCCGGCCTCGCGCGCGACGAAGCACGCCACCTCCTACGACGACTCATACGTGGACAGTTCCGGCGCCTCGTACGAGATCTTAGGCACCTGGAGACGATCCAAAGTGCTGCCGAAACTCGCACTCTTCTCGTCCAAGGTATGGGCGAGATCCTGCATCGCTTCTGGCGAGGCACGACCGCGCCCACGCGGATGCCGGCGTCGCCCGCC
>JAJCZP010000150.1 GCA_029262315.1 Deltaproteobacteria bacterium
CATCGCCGCCGCCGATCACTTGATCGACCTCGGCCCGGAAGCCGGCTCGGCTGGCGGTGAAATCGTCGCAGCCGGGTCGGTACGGACCGTCGCCGCCGCGCCCGAGTCGCTGACCGGACAGTACCTCTCGGGCGCGCGACGCATCCCCGTACCGGGCAGAAGGCGTGCGCCGGTTCCCACGCTCGACATCACCATCCGCGGCGCCCGCGCCCACAATCTGAAGAACATCGACGTCTGCATTCCGCTGGCGCGGATGGTGTGTGTCACGGGCGTCTCGGGCTCCGGCAAGAGCACCCTCGTCGATGAAGTGCTGCATCGCGGCTTGCTCCGTCGGCGCGGCACGGCGACCGCCCCTCCGGGCGAGTGCGACGACATCGAAGGCACCGAAAAACTCTCCGAGGTCATCTTCGTCGACCAGAGCGCCATCGGATCCACGCCGCGCGCCAACGCTGCCACCTACACTAAGATGTTCGACAGCGTACGTCGGCTATTCGCCGCAACTGATCAGTCGAAGCTCCGCGGCTACACGGCCGCCACGTTCTCGTTCAACGTGGACGGCGGTCGATGCGATTCGTGTCGCGGCGACGGTTTCGAACAGGTCGAGATGCAATTCCTCTCTGACGTCCAGCTCGTCTGCCCCGCCTGTGGGGGCCGCCGCTACCAGACGGAGGTCCTCGATGTCCGCTATCGAGGCAAGAACATCGCGGAGGTCCTCGACCTGACGGTCGCCGACGCTCGGCGCTTCTTTTCTGCCCAGGCCGAGGTCGGGCGCGCCGTCCAGCCGCTCGTCGACGTGGGCCTCGACTATCTCCGCCTCGGGCAGCCCCTCAGCACACTCTCGGCGGGCGAGTCCCAACGCATCAAGTTGGCCTCACACCTCGGACGAGACGGGAAAGCGCACACGCTTTTCGTCTTCGACGAGCCAACCACCGGCCTCCATTTCCACGACGTGCAGCGACTCCTCCATGCACTCAACAAGCTCGTCGAACGCGGACACTCGCTCCTGATCGTCGAGCACAACCTCGACGTGATCAAGAGCGCCGACCACGTGATCGATCTCGGCCCCGAAGGCGGCGCCGACGGCGGCGAGGTCGTGGCGTACGGCACGCCCGAGGACATCGCCGCCTGCAAGGCCTCACACACCGGTCGATATCTCCGGCCAGTCCTGGCTCGCAAGCCCCCAGTGACGACCAACGGCGCGAGCAAACAGACCGGCGCCGATGCCAACCTGCCGATCCCCATGGACGCGGTGCGAGGCACCATCCGGATCACTGGCGCTCGGGAACACAATCTGCAGAACCTCGACGTCGAACTGCCGCGCGATCGCATGATCGTGGTGACCGGCCTGTCTGGCTCCGGCAAGTCCACGCTCGCCTTCGACGTCATCTTCGCCGAGGGACAGCGGCGCTACCTCGAGAGCCTATCGACCTACGTGCGTCAGTTCATGAAGATCCTACCGCGGCCAGATGTGGACTCGGTGGTCGGCATCCCCCCAACGGTTGCCATCGAGCAGCGGCTGAGCCGTGGCGGTCGGAAGTCGACCGTCGCCACGGTGACCGAGATCTACCACTACCTGCGCCTCCTCTACGCGAAGGTGGGCGTTCAGCACTGCGTGCGTTGCGGCGAACCCATCCAACCACTGCCTCGAGGCGAGATCACCCAACGACTCCACGAGCACCTACGCGACGGCGACGCGCTGCTCCTGGCGCCGGTCGTCCGGGGACGAAAGGGCTATCACCGAGACGTGCTACGGGCGGCACGGCGCCTGAAACACCGCCATGCCCGCATCGACGGCAAGCTGCTCGCGCTGCAGCCGATCCCCGAACTCGATCGCTACCACGAGCACGACATCGACCTCGTCATCACGAAGCTCAGCCGCGGCACGAGCCTCGACGATCTGGCAAGGCCGGTGACCGAGGCTCTTCGCCTCGGCAGTGGTGTGCTCGTCGCCCAGACACGTACGCACGAGCACGTCTTGAGCGAGCGCCTGTTCTGCGCACCGTGCGGGCTCGGCTACGATGTCCTCGACCCACGACTGTTCTCCTTCAATAGCCGGCAGGGGGCATGCGGCGACTGCCACGGCCTGGGCGTACGCGTCGACTTCGACGCCGGACTCGTCATTCCGGACGGCGAGCTCTCACTCCGCGACGGGGCGCTCCAGGGACTACGCGACCTCGACCTGGAGAAGGATGAGCGGCGGTTGGTGCGCGCGTTCAAACGCGCCGGCATCCCAACCGATCGTCCGTACCGACGGCTGACCGCCCGCCAACGTCAGCAGATTCTCGAAGGCAAGGGAGGCGCGCGCGACGCCGTCCTTCCCCTCTTGCGCGCACAGGCATTCGGAGACGAGAGCCCGGCCGACGGAGATACGATCGCCGCCGAAGCGTTTCGCCCATACCTGACCGACCACGCCTGCGAGAGCTGCGAAGGCACGCGGTTGAACCCGCGCGCGCGCGCCGTACGTGTCCTGGATATCGCCCTCCCCGACGCCGTCGCGGGTACGGTCGATGATGCCGCGCGCCTGATCGCCTCGTGGAAGTTCAACGCGCGCGACGCGCGCGTTGCCCGAGACATCCTGGGCGAACTCGTGCCGCGCCTGCGTTTTCTGACTCAGGTCGGCCTCGGCTACCTGACACTCGACCGGGGCGCCCACACGCTCTCGGGTGGCGAGGCGCAGCGGATCCGACTTGCCGCGCAACTCGGCTCCAACCTGCGAGGAGCGTGCTACGTCCTCGACGAGCCAACGATCGGACTCCATCCCCGCGACAACGCTGTCCTCCTCCAGACGCTCCGTACGCTGACCTCCCGCCAGAACACGGTGCTCATCGTGGAACACGACGAGGCAACCATCGCCGAAGCCGACCTCGTCGTCGACCTCGGCCCCGGGGCGGGGCGCAACGGCGGCCACGTCGTCGCGATAGGCTCGCCGACGATGATCGCAAACTCGTCGACTTCGGTGACCGGGCGCTATCTACGATCCTCGCGTGCGCGCGGGCGACCGGCTCGATCGATCGCCGACCGGCCGGCCATCGTGATCTCCGGGGCCACGGCCCACAACTTGAAGGACGTGACCGTCGAGATTCCGCTCGGAGTGTGGACCTGCGTCACGGGTGTCTCGGGCTCGGGCAAGAGCACCCTGGTCAAGGATGTCCTCTATGGCGGCGTCCGGCGGGCAAAGGGCATGGCCGGCGCCCGTCCTGGTGCCCATCGCAAGATCACCGGGCACGAACATATCGATCGCATCATCGAAGTCGACCAGAGCCCGATCGGTCGTACACCACGGTCCATTCCGGCATCGTACGTCGGCTTCTGGGACGAAGTCCGGCGGTTATTCTCGCGCACCGTCAATGCCCGCGCCCGCGGCTACACTCCGGGACGCTTTTCGTTCAACGTCGCCGGAGGCCGCTGCGAAACGTGCGCCGGCCAGGGACGCACCCGGATGCAGATGAGCTTCCTGCCCGAAACCACCGTGCCCTGCGACAATTGCGATGGCCGACGGTTCTCCGAGGAGACGCTCCAAGTGACGTATGCCGGCAAGAACATTGCCGAGGTTCTCGAGCTCACCGTCGAGGAGGCCGCCGAGGTCTTTGGCGCCATTCCGGCCATCGCCCGCCCCCTCGAGATGATGACAGAGATCGGCCTCGGCTATCTCGCCCTGGGACAGCCGAGCAACACCCTGTCCGGCGGAGAAGCCCAGCGCATCAAGCTCGCCGCCGAACTCGGAAAAACGGGCCCGGGCCGCACCCTGTTCGTGCTCGACGAGCCAACCACGGGCCTCCACTTCGCCGACGTCGAGCGCCTGACGGCGTCGTTCCAGCGCCTGGTGGATCAGGGCAACACGCTGGTCGTCATCGAACACAATCTCGACATCCTGCGCGCCGCCGACCACGTCATTGACCTCGGCCCCGAAGCGGGCGACGACGGCGGCGAGATCGTCGCGATCGGCACCCCGGAAGAGCTGACGCGCACACCGGAGCGGTCGCACACGGCCTACTGGCTCGCGCAGCCGGCGAATCTCCAGCTAGCGGGCGCGCGCTAGAGCTTCAACGCCGACCGGGGTGAGCTGCACCGCGTAGCAGCGCGTGGTGCCCCCTCGTAGCCCCCCTATGGCAGAGGCGAACGGCACGTCTCCTCGACGTTGGTGCTCGTACAGATCCTCGACGTAGCCGCCCAATGCCCGTCCTCCTCCGCCAACGAAAAAGGGGGGCGCAAGATCCGCGTGGATCCTGCGCCCCCCTCGAGC
>JAJCZP010000151.1 GCA_029262315.1 Deltaproteobacteria bacterium
TCTCCGAAACGCTCCTGGATCGCATCGACGGCAGTGTTGAGACGGGCACGCCGCAGCCCCTCGTCACCCGCGAGGCCGAGCGTAAGCTGCGGATCGCCATCGACGATCGTGAGATGCGTGACCGACACGCCAATCAGGCGAATCGCCTCCCGTTCGACCGGTGCGCGCAGATCGGCACGGGCCATGAGTCGACGAGCCGCCGCTGCGATCGCACGCCCGTCGTCGGTTGGCGCGCCCAGCATGAGCGAGCGCGTCAGGAGCCGGAATCGGCCGCCGCCGAGCCGGCGCGCGAGCTTGACCTTGAGCGTCACTCCGCGGCCGCGCACGCGATCGCGGCGCAGCCGCCGAGCGACCGCTTCCGCATGCTGCCGCATCGCATCGTCGAGCCGTGGGCCGGGGTGCATGTCGTGCTCGAACGTGTTCTCCTCGCCGTACGACTTCGCTTCGCGATAGGGCTCGACCTCGCGTGCGTCTTCGCCACGGGCGAGGCGGGCAAGGCCGACGCCCCACGCACCGAGCGACGCCTGCAGTTCCGCGTCCGCCCGCCGTGCTACATCGCCGATCGTCTCGAGTCCGAGGGCCGCGAGGCGCTCGCGCGCCACACGACCGACACCCCAGATACGCCCAACGGGCAAGGGCCCGAGAAACGTCTCGATCCCGTCTGCGGGCACCTGCAAGCAACCATCCGGCTTACACACGTCGCTCGCGATCTTGGCGACCATCTTGATGGGCGCGATACCGACCGACACTCGGAGCTCGGTCACCGCGTGCACCTCCGCGCGCAAGCGCTCGGCGACGTCCCTGGCCGACCCCAGCAGTCGCTCGGTCCCCGTCATGTCGAGAAAAGCCTCGTCGACGGACAATCCCTCGACGAGCGGGGAGTAGCGACGGAAGATCTCGAAGATACGTCGACTCTCGATACGATACTTCCGCATGTTCCCGCGGACGAACACCGCCTGCGGGCAACGCTTCCGCGCCTCGACCGAGGGCATCGCCGAATGGATCCCGAAGACGCGCGCCTCGTAACTCGCCGCTGCAACCACACCGCGCGCCGACGATCCGCCCACGACCACCGGACGTCCGCGAAGCGCCGGATCATCCCGCTGCTCTACAGCTGCGAAGAACGCATCGACATCGGCGTGGAAGATCGTGCGCGTGAGTCCGACCCTCAGCTCGTCCCGCCGAAGATCTCGTGGCGCGTCTTGCCGGCGAGGGCCGCCTCGAGCTTCCGCATGGCCGCGTCCGCCGAGCTGCCGCTCGCGTGCAGGCTCGACCGCACCAGCGAGACCTCGCAGGGCACGGCCGTACACGCCCCATCAGGGCCTTCAGACACCATGATCAGGACGGACTCGCCGTCCAGGGCACGCACCTCATACCACTCCACCTTCTTGGCCGGATCACTCATGGGCCGGTACTCTACCCATGCGAGCACCGGCATGGAACCACTACGGCCGGGATCCGTCGGCGCCAAAGCGACCTTCAGTTCCAGCCGAAAGCGCCGCTACCACTGAAGGTCCACGCGAAATCGACGGCCAGTGTTTCTACGGGGGCCCGGAACGGCGCTAGACGCCCCCCCGGCAAGGCCGTGGACCTCCAACCAAGCGCGGTTCTCTTGTTGGGGCGCTTCAAATGATGGTACTGCTCATCGTGTTAGTGCCGTTGTGCCGTCCCCCGATGGCGACATCCTCGCCGCCGATCGAGTAAGGAGAGAACATGCGCCGCGTGATCGCGACAACCCTCTGCCTCGTTGCACTCCTGCTCGCGTACCTGACGCCCGCCGCGGCCCTGCAACCTCGCATCGTGAACGGCCTGCTGACGCATGCGTTTCCGACGACGGGTGTCCTTCTCAGCAGCAACAATCCCGCGTCTGCTGGCACGAGCTGCAGCGGAACCATGATCGGCTGCGAAACCTTTCTCACCGCGGGCCACTGCGTCGAAAACAATCTCAATCCGTCGAGCCATCTGGTCTTCCTCCAGCATGCCGGATTCTTCACCGTGACCAGCGTCGCACTCCATCCCGACTATGTTTTTCCACCGGCGGACGTGGCCGTACTGAAGCTCGGGGCGGCAGTGGACGGCATCTCGCCGACACCGATCGACACCGTCGGGGGCCACGCCAGCGGCACGGTCGGCACCATCGCCGGCTTCGGACGGAGCGGGGGCAGCAACTTCGACTACGGACTGAAACGCTTTGGTAACGTCGAGGTTGCCGCCTGCGGCTTCGGCGTGTCCAACACGACGTCCATCTGCTGGAACTACGAGAACCCGATCGGCCCGCCCGGCGACGACTCGAACACGTGCAACGCGGACTCCGGTGGCCCACTGTTCATCAACCCCGGCGGCGGTGACGTCGTCGCGGGCATCACCTCCGGCGGCCTGAACAGCAACTGCCTCGCTGGCGACAACAGCTTCGACGCCCGCGTGTCCTTCTACACGACCTTCATTCAAGACGAGGGTGGCGCCGATCTCTCGAACACGACCTGTGGCACGCTGCCCCAGGTTGGCGACTCCGATGCGACCGTCCATGGCTTCAGCGGCACGGTCAGCTCGGGCACTCCGCAGGGTTCGCATTCGTTCATCGTCGCCCCCGGCACACCGGAGCTCCGCGTAACAATGAACTCGGTCGACGACGGGAGCGACTTCGATCTCTACGTCAAGCGTGGCAGCCCGCCGACCACCACAGATTTCGACTGCGCGCAGAGTGGCTCAGGACAGTATGGCTCGTGCATCTTCGGCTCCCCGACCGCTGGCACCTGGTACGTACTGGTCAACCGCTTCTCAGGCGACGGGATCTACCAGGTCACGGCGACGACATTCGGCAGCTTCTGCGGCGATGCGGGGAATGACGGCATGCCATGCGACGACGGCGATCCGTGCACCGACCCCGACACGTGCCAAAGCCTCATGTGCGCCGGGACCGCATTGAGCGGCCCATCCTGCGACGACGGCAACGCGTGCACCTCGGGCGATACGTGCACTCTGGGGACCTGCGTCGGCTCCGAGGCCCCCGAACCCGTGTGCAGCGATTCCCTCAGGGGATCCCTCCAACTCCGCGATCGCTTCCCCGATACCCGCGACAGCATGAACTTCCGGTGGCAGAAGGGCGCGGCAACGACCGTCGGTGACTTCGGCGATCCGGTGAACGGGAGCACGAGTTACGATCTGTGCGTCTACGACGAAAGCGGCGACGTCCCGAGCCTCGTGATGTCCGCCACCATTCCCGCCGGTGGCAGTTGCCGCGGCAGGCCCTGCTGGAAGACCTCGGGGACCGGAGCCGTCAACGGCTATCGATACAACGATCGCGATGCATCGAATGCGGGCATCCGGCGCATCGTGCTGCGGCCTGGAGTTCAGGACAAGGCCCGCGTGCAGGTCAAGGGCAAGGGCGCCAATCTCGCCCTCCCCGGCCTCCCGCTCACCCAGGATTCGCATGTGACGATCCAGCTTCGCAACGATGTCGGACGTTGCTGGGGTACCGCCTACGATGCACCCGCCGCGATCAACGACGGCGACCGGTTCAAGGACAAGCACTCGGTCCCGTAGCGGGTCGGCGGCGGTCGGTCACTCGTCGCGGGCAGCGCCCGGCCGGCGGGTGCCGACTCAGCTTTCCTCGCCAGCATCGGCGTCGAGTGCGCCCTCCCACAGGTAGTGACGCGTCTCGGCGACGATGACGCCGCTCAGGACAATCAGTGACACCAGATTCGGCACCGCCATCAGCGCGTTGGTGACGTCGGAGGCGGACCACACCACGGGGATCGGGAGAACGGCCCCGATGAAGACACCCACCACCCAGAGCCATCGGTACGGTCGGATGACTGCACTCCCGAAGATGTATTCGCACGCCTTCTCACCAAAATAGGACCAACCCAGCAGGGTCGAGAATACGAACGTCATGAGCGCGGTGGTGAGAATCGCCGGGCCGACGATCGGTAGATGGCCGAACGCGGACGAGGCCATGGCCGCACCCGACAAACCTTCGCTCCACGCCCCGGTGCAGACGAACACGAGTCCTGTCAGGGCGCAGACGACGACCGTGTCCCAGAAGACCCCTGAGGCGGCGACCAGTGCTTGCCGCACGGGGTTCTTCGTTTGCGCCGCGGCGCTGATGATCGACCCACTCCCCAGACCGGCCTCGTTCGAGAACAACCCGCGCGCGATGCCGAAGCGAAGGGCCTCTTTCATGCCGGCACCGAGAAACCCACCCAACGCCGCATGGCCGGTAAACGCGGAGCTGACGATCAGCGTCAGCGCGCGGGGGATCTCACTGGCGTACATCGCGAGGATCACGACACACCCGGCGACGTACACGACCGCCATCAGCGGCACGAGCCGCTCGCACACCGCGGCGATCGAGCGCACACCACCGAGGATGACTGCCGCGGTCATCAGCGCCAGCAGCGCCCCCGTTATCCACACCGACACGCCGAGTGTATCGTTGACGAGCGTGGCAATCGAATTGGCTTGCACCGTATTGCCGATGCCGAAGGCGCTGATTGCCGTGAAGAACGCGAAGGCAAGCGCCAGCCCCTTTCGCCCCATACCGCGCTCGAGCACGTACATTGGACCACCCGCCATCGACCCATCCGCAGTGACCACTCGGTACTTCACCGCCAGCAGCGCTTCGCCATACTTGGTTGCGATGCCGAGCACGCCGGTCACCCACATCCAAAAGATCGCACCCGGCCCGCCCGCGGCAATCGCCGTCGCAACGCCTACGATATTGCCGGTGCCGATGCAGGCCGCGAGTGACGTCGTCAACGCGCCGAACTGCGACACGTCACCTCGACCCTCCGGTGCACGCTCGAGCGAGAGGCGAATCGCCGTCACCATGTGACGCTGCACGAATCGCAATCGTATCGTGAGAAAAAGGTGGGTGCCGACGAGCAACGCCAGCATGGGCGGCCCCCACACGACGTTGTTGATCGCTCCGAGCCAGGCCTCGACGCTCTCCATCACCCCTCCCGCACGCCTTGCGTGACCGCTTCCGACGCCGGCAACCGGACGTCAGTACAAACTGCGGCGCACGACCAGGATCTCTACTCGACCCGAGGGTCCGATGTACCACGATGCGAGCCAACTCGTCATGCTGACGATCAGTGCGCCGGCCAGCGCCGAGAAGAAACCGTGGACGGTGAACTGCTCGAGGAGCACGGCAACCAGGCCGAGCATCGCCGCATTGATCACGAGCAGAAACAAGCCGAGCGTCACGATGGTAATCGGCAGGGTCAACAGGACGAGCACCGGACGGACGATCGCGTTCACCAGTCCGAGCAAGAACGCCGCGATCAGCAACGTGAGTACCCCGGCGATCTGCACCCCGGGAACGACGGCCGACGCGATCCACAGCCCGATCGCGCTGATCAGAAGACGAACGACGAATCCAGGCACCGCAGGCTCCTCTCCCTACGCTCGCGCACGACGCGGAACGCTATGCTCCCAATCGGCCAGAATGGCTCGCAACGCGGCGATGAACGCAAGCGGTTGGTCGAGGATCAGATGGTGGTGGGCCTGCGGGATTTCGACGATCGGGGCGTTTCGATCGAGGAGCTCGTACATGTATTCGCCGGTCTCGGGGGGCACGAGATCGCTGAACTCGCCCCGAAAGATCGCGATGCGGCAACGCGCGTTCGCCAGATAGTCGCTCATGGGCACGAGCGAAACACGCACAAAGACCTGCGCATCGAACTTCCACGTCCACCCTTCCGGCACTTGATGCAGCGAATTCAGCGCGACGTGGTCGACGATGAAGTCGTTCGTCTCCGGTTGCGGTGGGATGAGGCGGAAGTGCTTGCGTGCCGTCGCGCGATCCCCGTACGTCTTGGGATTGCGAAAGGCTCGGCCGCGAGCGCCCTCCTCACTCTCGGGATCGGGCTTCCGGACGGGCGAGTCGACGATGATCGCACCGGCCAGGCGATCCCCGAAGAGCGAGGCCGCGACGATACTGACGAATCCCCCGAGGCTGTGGCCGACCACCATGGGGGGCCCGACGAACCCGGCGTCCTCACCAACGGCGACGATCTCCTTGGCCCATTGCTCGCGCGGATACTCCTCGCGCCGTCCGCTGTCGCCGTGACCGCTCAGATCCGGCGCCACGACATGGTACTGAGTCGTCAGCTGCGGCGCGAGGAAGCTCCACCAGTGCGCATGCGCGGCGCCACCGTGCACGAGCAGGAGCCCGGGCTTGGCCGGGTCCCCCCAGCGGAGGTAATGGATGCGACAGCCGTCGACCTCCAGGAACCGATCCTCCGGCCGGTCGGCCAGCGCCTCCGTGAACCACGCCGGGGCCGTCTTCGATTCGACCGTCACGCGACACAGAGAATTCCGTCTGCCGCGCTGATGCAAGGCCTGCCCGTGCGTCATGCCGATTTCTGGGGTAACTTCTGCACATGACTGATCTGGCATCGAAGCAGTGCGTGCCGTGCAGAGGTGGCGTGCTCCCACTTCGGGGCGCTGCGATTCACGCATTGCAGCCCCAGCTCAGCGACGAGTGGTCGGTCATCGACGAACACCACCTCACCAAGGAATATTCCTTCAAGAACTTCCGTGAGGCGCTCGACTTCACCAATCGCGTCGGCGAGCTCGCGGAGGAGCAGTCCCACCATCCCGACATTCTGCTTGCCTGGGGTAAGGTCCGGATCACGATCTGGACGCACAAGATCGACGGACTGACCGAAAGCGATTTCATCTTCGCCGCCAAAGCCGATCGTCTGACATAGCACCACGCAGTACCTCGCCTGCGTACTGACGTGCTATCCCGCACGCCCCGGGGCCTCCGAGCCGCCGCTGGACGTCCAGATCGACCCACCGCCCCTCCCGCATGAATTGCGGTCTAGCAGCCCCTTCCGACCGGGAGCTATTGATATTGATGCATGGGAGTGGGGGGGACGAACGAAGCAGCGACCGTCGAGACGTCATTCGACAAGGCGGATGCGCATGGAGCACCCATGGACGTCCTCGTGACCCGACGCGCGGCGCGCCAGGCTTCGCCACGCGCCCTCGCCCGCCCGCTCGACCTCAAGAACGCGAAGCTCATCGGTGAGGATCTCACCGGCGTCGACTTTCGAGGCTCAGATCTGAGCGGGGCGGACCTGTCGCGCGCCGACCTCTCGAAAGCGAATCTCTCTCGTTGTCGTCTTCGTGGCGCGACACTCCATCAGACGATACTCGAGG
The DNA here is from genome assembly GCA_029262315.1 of Deltaproteobacteria bacterium. Lineage (GTDB taxonomy): Bacteria > Desulfobacterota > Binatia > UTPRO1 > UTPRO1 > JAJCZP01. The sequence goes on from JAJCZP010000151.1 coordinate 7,171, forward strand.
GTGCCGAGCTGCTCGGGGCCGATCTCAGCGAGGCGAATCTGGACGAGTGCAACGCACAACGCACCGGCTTCGGCGGCGTCGACCTGAGTCGAGCGACACTCCTGCGCAGCAACCTCGCCGGAGCCACACTGGCCCGGACCACCGCCCGCGGCACCGACTTCACCGCGGCGACCCTTCGCGGAGCACGGCTGCGCGATAGCGACCTCCGCGAGGCACGTTTCGTTCAGACCGATCTTGCCGAGAGCGACCTAGAGAACACGACCGTCGACGACAGCTCGTTCGACGGCGCCGATCTGCGCTCAGCGCACATGCGCAAGATCCACGGCTACGAACGCGCCTCCTGGATCGGCGTCGACATCCGCGACGTCAACTTCAGCGGCATGTACCTGATGCGACGCTTCATCCTGGACGAAAACTATCTGCACGAGTTCCGGACGCGCGATCGCTTCTCGGAGTTCCTGTATCAGGTGTGGTGGATCACCTCTGACTGTGGCCGGAGCTTCACCCGTTGGGCGATGTGGACGGTCTGCATCGCGGTATTGTTCGCCGGCCTGTTCACGCTCGTGGACATCGACTACGGAGACTACCGGACGAGCGTCTCGCCTTTTTACTACAGTATCGTCACGCTCACGACGCTCGGGTACGGCGACGTACTCCCCGCATCGGCCGCGGCGCAGATGCTCGTAGTCGTCCAGGTCGTCATCGGCTACATCGCGCTCGGCGGCCTGCTGAGCATCTTTGCCAACAAGATGGGTCGGCGCGCCGACTAAGGACGGAGACGAATGCTCAATCCCTTCAAGCGTAGGCTCAGTCCGCAAGAGGAGCTGAGGAACCTGCTCGGCGACTACGAGCTCCCGACCTTCTCCGCGGTGGCACAACGTGTCCTCGAAGAGCTGCGCGATCCCGAGCACACCTCGGCCTCCGTGGCGAAGTTGCTGTCCACCGACCCCGGTTTGTCGACCTCGCTACTCAAAACCGTCAACTCAGCGGCATTCGGGATGCGAAGCGCGATCGACAGTATCCCGCAGGCGGTCTCGTTGATGGGAAGCTCGGCGGTCGAGTCGCTCGCGGTGTCGGTCGCCGTCGGGCGCTCGCTTCCTCAGAACGCCACTCCCGACTTCGACTTCCGACGCTTCTGGCTCGCCTCGGCCCGTCGTGCCACGACCGCGCGCGCGCTGGCAGAGCGACTCCACCCCGCGACAGCCGTCCAGAGCTATACGGCGGCACTACTGCAGGACATGGCTATTCCGTTCCTCGCCAACAGCAAGCCGGAGCAGTACGGAAAGGTGCTGCGCCACTGGCATGAGAACGCGGACGATCTCGCGGAACTCGAACAGTCCGAGTTTGGGTGGAATCACCCCGAGGTCGCCCGCTGGATCGCCGAGCAGTGGGGGCTCCCCGAAAGTCTGACGGCTGCCATCGCGGCGCACCACGATAGCGAAGCCCCAGCCGAGGACTGTCCGCCCGCCGTCACGCTGGTCAGCTGCCTCGTCGAGGACGATGGCGATCCGGGGACGGAACGGCTGATCGACATCACGCACGCGCGCTACGGCATCCCGACGGACGACCTCGAGACACTGATTCGTAGTAGCTTCGAGGACGCCGACGCGCTGACGCGGCTCCTCGACTGAATCGGCCGCGGCGACCGAACGACACTGCTACTCGGGGAAGAGGCTGACCGGGCCGCTGCGCCCAGTGAACGGCTGCTCCGTAGCCGAGAAGTGGGCTTCGGGAATGTGCAGGTCTGGATCGAGGCCGTCCGCGCTGCCCTCGGGGGCCTCCGACGATGTCCTGGCGTCCGCGCGCGCGGCGACCTCCATGTCCTGCTCGTCGGTTTGCGAGAACCCCCTCAGCAACAGGATCTCGACCCGGCGGTTCGCTTGCTGGCCTTCGGGCGTGGCGTTCGATGCCACCGGGACGCTCGAACCGCGGCCGATGGGCACCAGGGCCCCCGGCGCGAACCCACCTTGCTCGACGAAGAATCCGAGGACGCCGAGCGCGCGCTCGAAGGAGAGCCTCCAGTTGCCGTCCAGCACGCCGGTCCCGGCACCGAATGGAGTCGCGTCGGTGTGGCCCTCGATGTGAAGTTCGCCACCCACTTCACGGAGGATCGGCACGATTGCGGCCAGGATCGCCTTCCCTTCGTCTGACAGCCCGGCACTAGCCGGCCCGAACAGAACCGATCCGGGAAGGTTGATCAGAAGTCCTCGCGCGTTCTCCTCGACACTCGTACCCTCCGCTTTCCCACCGGCCTGCTTGACGGCACTGCGGATCTTTTCGGCCAGATCGGTGGTGAACGTCGTATTGAAATCGCGTGAGATCATATCGATGCCGCGGGGAAGGTCCCACACTGGCACGACTCGCTGGACACCGAACGCCTCCTTCAGCGACCCGGCAACCTCCTTGAACTGAGCATCGTCCATCCGCGAAAAGGACAACAGCAAGACGAAGAAACAGAGCAGCAGTGTCGCCAGGTCGGCGAAGGTGACGATCCAATCGGGCGCACCCTCCGGCGGATCGTCGGCCGGCAACGGCTGCGGGGGTGCCATCAGGGAGGGTTCGGCGTTCTCGTCCGCCATGGCCTGCTACTTCTTCTTCGCGTCGTCGCCGCCGCCGCGGATCTTCGGCGCCAGGAACACTTTGAGCTGGTCCTCGATCAACCGCGGATGGTCTCCACGCTGAATCGCGACCACGCCGGCGATCGTCAACTCCCGCGACAACGCCTCCTCTTTGCTGCGAAGACTGAGCTTGTCGGCGAGTGGCAGGGCGATGAGGTTGGCCAGGACGGCGCCGTACAACGTCGTCAGCAGCGCGACGGCCATGGCGGGCCCGATGGACGACGGATCACTCATCGCCGCGAGCATCTGCACGAGACCGATCAGGGTGCCCACCATGCCGAACGCGGGCGCGGCGCTCCCCATCCCTTTGAAGATGTTCTGGCCTTTCTTGTGCCGCTCGGTGGAATACTGAAGCTCACGGGAGAGCACGGTCTGCACCTGCTCCGGCGGCACACCGTCGATCATCATGCCCATGCCCTTGGCAAGGAAGTCGTCGTCGAACTCCTTCCCGTCGAGCCCGAGCAGGCCTTCCTTGCGGGCAATGGTGGCAAGCTCGATGATCTGCTCGATCGCCGCGATCGGCGACACCGCCTTGACGAAGAAGGTCTTCATCGCGATGTTCATCGAGCCCAGTACGTCCGCGAGGGAGAACTTGATGAGGGTGGCGGCAATCGTGCCCCCGACGACGATCATCAATCCCGGCACGTTGACGAACATGCCCGCACTGCCGCCCATGATGATCGCGGAGAGGATGAGGCCAGCGCCGGTTATGAGTCCAATGACTGTCGCGATATCCATGGCTTACGGCGACGCGCCCACCCCCCGGGGAACCGGGACGGTTCACGAGCGTCAGGTGTCCAGTGGTCTATCGGCAGAGAAGGGGACCGGACTTTAATGGGGCGCCTGCATCGCGGCCTGCGTTGACACGCCATGTGCCACACGCAGCGACATCTCGCATGGCGCGGCGCTTCAGCCTTCGTTACACACCAGCTCGAGCATCGAGGCCTCGCCGGGAACGCCAATCCGAAGGGGGAATCCGTAGAAACCACTCCCCCGGTGGACGTACAGGCGATTCGAGCCATGGCCGAAAAGACCATGATCCGGCCAGCGGGTGCGCGAGAGAACCGTCCAATCGAAGCCGAAGCTGACCAGACCCAGCTGGCCCCCGTGGGTGTGCCCGGAGAGCGTGAGATCGACGTCGCCGATCGGCACGTGCTTGAAGCCCAGCGGATCGTGGAGCAGCAGGATCCGGACGTGGGCGGGACGTCGCGGGCAGCGCTCGAGGATCGTCCGAATGTGCTCGCGTCTGCCACGCCCGACGTAGTCGGCCCCGACGATCTGGACGGGACCGACCGGCGTCTCGACGACCGTGTCCTCATCGACGAGCAACCGCACGCCGTTTGCCTCGATGCCGGCGTACACTTCGGCGCGCGCACCACGGTCGTGATCATGATTGCCATAGATCGCGAAGCAACGATCTGGCATGCGCCGCAACGGCCGCAGAGCCTCGACGAGGGCACCAGGGGTCGCGCTCCCCTCCATCGTGAGGAAGTCGCCGGTCAACAGCACCAGATCGGGCTCCTGCTCCATCAGCCGTTCGATCAACGCCTGCAGCTTCCGCACCGGCTGCCAGGGACCGAGATGAGGATCGGCGATCTGCACGATGCGAAGCGGGCGCTCCGCGAGCGGAGCTGGTGAACGTCGCCGATAGCGCTCGACCGGAACGCGACGGACCTCGCTCGGCCCGTCCTTCCCGAGCAGGACCCGGACGACCTCGTTGACGGGTCGACTCGACGTCACGACCGACACGATCGCGACCGCGAACGGCAAGACGTCAACCCAGCGAAGCACGTCGAGCGCCTCTGTGGCTCCACCGAACGCCAGGACGGCACGCAGTGGCAAGAGTACCAGCAGCCAGACGCCTCCAAGGGCGCTCGCAGCAACGAACACCATCCCGGGAATACTGATGGCCCAGCGAAACGCTTGTCGACGTAACTGTGGCGTCACCAATGACGCGAGGTGAATCGCCGCCGCCGCCGTACCGTACGCGAACACCGCGTCGAGCATCACCCGCCAGGTCGGCGCTACGAGATCGAGATAACGCCAATGCATCGCCACGGCACCCGGCAACGCGATCACCAGGATGACGAGAGCGAAGGTCGCGTACTGACGGCCGCGGAGCCGCCAGGCGTAGAGCGGCACCAGGACGAGCGCCAACGCGACCAGTGCCCAGAAGAGCAATCTCACCGATCCAGCAACTCGATCCGTTCTGACGCCTCGAACTGGGTCCGTACCTGCTGATAATCCTCGGTCGTGAACGGCCGGAAGGTATCGTCGCCGCGCCGCCGCCAGTAGAGCGTCGCGTCCGGGAGGCGGTTCCGGTCGAAATGCACGGCCTTCAGGTTCCGCACCAGGATCTTCTGCGTCCCCGTATACTCGAACTCATCGACGATCCGCAGGTAGTCCGGAAACCACTTGCGATCCATGCTGCCACCCGACACCTCGCGCTCGCAAAAATCGAAGAAGCCCTTCGGGTCGAACGCGACCCCGTCACGAAGCTTGAGCGCCGCCATCACGAATTCGTCGGACACCGGGCACGGCACGCCATAGGCCGCAGCGAGCGCCACGTCGGCATGCTCTCCCAGCAACCGTCCTACCTGTGCCGCAGAGAAATTCTCGCCATCCTTCCGAATCCAGTCGTCATTGCGACCGTCGAAGAAGAGAAAGCGCTTGTCGCCCTGGATGAGTACGTGCCCGAGATCACCCGAATGATACACGCCGTCGCGATACTTGCTGGCATTGGCATCGGGATTGTCGAAGTATCCCTGAAACAGCGACGTATCGGCGGCGACACGGCAGATCTCTCCGACCGCTTCGGCGTAGTTCGTAATTTTCCCTTCCGCCGACAACGTGGCGGGAGGACACTCATCGTTTCGCTCGTTCAGGATCTTGACCTGCGGATCGGTAATCTCACCACAGCTGCCTCGCGGATCGCCCAAACGCCGAAAGGTACTGATGGCCGCTTCGGTCGACCCGTACAGCTCGAACATGTCTTCGAGCGCGAAATAACGCGCGAATCGATCGATGTCGGGCGGCGCCGCGCCGTTGCCCACTGCGTAGCGGAGGTGGTTCCGCGGATTGCGAGCGACCTCGGCGAGAATCCGTTCTTCGTCGCCGTACTTCTTCTCGAGCGCGGCCAACACATAGTGCACCGGCTCGCCGACGTAGTTCCAGTACGTCACGCCGTAGCGCATGACGTCGTCAGTGAACTTGCTGGCACTGAAACGCTCGGCAATGCCGATACTCCCTCCGACCCAGAAGGCAGGCATGAATCCGATGAACAACGAATTGGAATGAAACAGCGGCATACACGTGTACGCCACGTCATCACTGGTGAGCCCCAGCGAGCTCGAGACGAAGAACCCCGTGGCCGAGAACTTCATGTGATTGTTGTTGATGCCCTTCGGAAGGCCCGTAGTGCCCGAGGTATAGATGACCATGAGATTGGTATCGGGATCGACGACCGGTTCCGGCGTATCGAGCGAGACACCTGGCGCCGCCACTTCGGAGCTGAGCGCGTCCAAGAAATTGGCATAGGAACCGAGATCCGCGCTCGGGGCACTGCCCGACTCGCCGGGTTGGTTCGGCAGCACGAGGATGTTCTCGAGCGCGATATTGTCGAGATCGCCTCGAATACGATCGATCTCTGGAAGGAACCGCTCACCGACGACCAACACGCGAGCACGCGAGTGATTCAACACGCCAGCGAGCACCTCGCCGCGGAGACCCGTGTTCAAGCCAAATAGCGTCGTCCCAGCGTAGGCAGACCCCCCGAAGAGCCCGCAGAGCTCGAGATGGTTCTCGAGCATCATCGCCACGTGCGGGGGGCGTCCCTCGTCGATCGCGCCGAGCCGACGGCGGAGGAAGAGCGCCGTCCGCACTGACTCATCGCGGAACTGCCGGTAGGTCCAGCTTCGCTCTCCGTGCAGGAGAAATGCCTTGTTCTCCAGAAGCGGATGGTTCGCTCGCGCCTCTGCCTGGGCACTGACACTGAAGGGAATGTTGTCGAAATTGATGGCCTCGCCACTCACGGGCGCCTCCTTGGCAACGTGGGGATGGGGACAGCTGGGGCGGGGATCATAGCCGGACCCGCGGGTTCTTCCCAGAGGCCGCGGCATCCGATCGTCTGCGGTCTTTCCCCTACGCAGCACCCGACCTATGATCCACCGCCGAGGAGGAACACCCATGTCCGAGCCCGTCCTACAGGTCGAGAAGCGTGAGGGCACCGCGATACTCACCCTCAATCGCCCGAAGGCCATGAACGCGCTGTCACGGGAGCTGCGGAGCGCCCTCGTCGATACGTTCGCCCAGCTCAGCGCCGACGACACGACGGGAGCCGTGATCCTCACCGGATCCGGCCGGGCCTTCTGCGCGGGTCTCGATTTGAAGGAACTCGGAGGCGAAACAGGCGGTGGCGCCGAGGCGGCCGACGCGATCGGGAGCGGCGCCGACATCATCAAGGCCATGGCGGCCTGCGATCGCCCGATCATCGGGGCCATCAACGGCTTCGCCATCACCGGGGGCTTCGAACTCGCCCTCGCCTGCGATGTGCTGATCGCCTCAACGGAGGCACGCTTCGCCGACACCCATGCGCGGGTGGGCATCCTCCCCGGGTGGGGACTCAGCCAGCGGCTGAGCCGTACCATCGGGATCTACCGCGCCAAGGAGCTGTCGCTCACCGGCAACTACCTCGCGGCCGAGCAGGCCGCCGAGTGGGGTCTCGTGAGCCGCGTCGTCCCGCCACACGAGCTCCTTTCCACCGCCGAAACGCTGGCGCAGGACATGCTCTCGTGTGTTCCGACCGTCATGCGCACCTACAAGCGCGTCATCGATGATGGCTTCGCGGAGACGTTCCGGGACGGCCTCGCGCTCGAGACCGCGGCCAACCGCGAACATTCACTGGCACTCACGCCAGAGCTGATCGCCGAGCGCCGGCAGTCGGTACAGGCCCGCGGACGGACGCAGACCGGCTGACACCGCTATCTCGCCTGGTCAGGACGAGCGCGACCAGTCGACAACGACATCCGGAAGACGTATGCACCGCCGGAACGACCCCGGAGGAGATCTCATGGCAGCCCGGAAGAAGAAACAAGCCCCGCGGCGGGCGAAGAAGGCGACCGCGGCCAAGAAGCAGAAAACACGCTCGGGTGCCGCGCGACCCGCAAAACGTACGGCGCGGAAGAAGCCCGCCCCTGGCAAGAAACCGGCGACGCGCAGGAAGCCGGCCGTGCGCGCAAAGTCCGCGGCAACGAAGACCGCTCGCAGGCGCCCCGCGACGCGCAGTGCCGCTCCAGCACCGAAGCGCGTCGCCGCGCAGCCGAAGCGCCGCCCAGCGCGTCCATCGCGCCCACGGACCGCACCGACGAGCAATCGACGACTCGACGACATCGCGGAAACGCTCGCGATCATGGTTCCCGAACTCGCGGCGCGCATCGCGGCCCTGGAGCACGTCCTGATCCAGGGCAAGGTCTGCCGGCACGACGATCTCCGTCATGCCCGCGCCTTCGTCGATCTTCGACGCGGCGACTCGTAGGCCGCGGCCGAGCTGACGGCCGATCCCCTACGGTGTCGGCACCGGGGTCGGCGTCGCTGTCGGCACCGGCGTCGGGCAGAAAAACTCTCCAGGCAACGAGCGTCCCGCTGTACCGAGTAGCTCCGGCGCGCGCGGCACGGCAAAGCGCGCGATCTCGTCCACAGCGCATTCGTGCTGGCGCACCACGCAGTTTCCGTAGTCGTGTGACGAACCGATCCCGAACACGCCAAGTGAGTCACAGAGCGGCAAGAGGCCGTTGGCGCCGAGACCCTCCGGCGCCGTCAGGACCACCGTCGACAGCCCCGCACAGCCCTTGCGAACACCAGCGGCGAGCTTGAGCACTCGCTTCTCGATCTTGGCAAAGGCCCCATCGCAACGGTCGCGCGCACGCGCGAGACAGGCCGGATCACTCGCGTCGAGTTGCACACACGAGAAAAGATCCTTGAGACACCGTCCGAGGTCTTTCAGCTTCTGGCCGACGAAACCCGAGCTCGCCTTGCGCAGCGCCCCCTGACACTTGCCGAGCGTACGGAGCTCGGCCGGCTCGGCGATCGTGGCGCCCACACCGCCCCGATCTTCGAGACAGGAGGCGGGACCGAGATCCGCACCCACGAGGTCCAAGAACTCGGCTGCCCGTGGCTCGTGAGTGTCGAAGATGCGCTCGGCCACACACTCGTGCTGCAGCACGATACAGGCGGCGATACTGGCCGAATCGGTGAGCGGCGCGCCGTACTCGCTCGCGCAGTCGGCAGCAACCTCGTCGTACCCGAGCCCGAAGGTCGTCAGCAACGTCGCCGGGTCGATGTCTCCGCAGCGATCGAGAATACGCGTGGTAAACTTCTCTTCCAGCTTGACGATCTTGCCAATGGCCTTCTCACAGCGCGTTGTCGCCTTGTCGAGGCACGCCTGCTCGCCCGGCTTGCGATGCACGCACTCGAAGACGGCCGCCGCGCAGCGATCGAGCTGTTTCAGCTTCTTCGACACGAACTTGATTCCTGCCTTCACGATGTCGGCCTGACACTTGACCACCGGGCGTCGTATGTCGGGAGGCAGCAACTCGGCACCAATCCCGGCGCGCGGCGCCACCGCGATGAACAACAGCGCGAGGCCGGCGACGACGACACCCCGGTAACCGCGCTCACTGACGTCCCTCGAACTCGTTTGACCCATGCGCATCCTCCTCGCGTTCCGTGCCTCTCCTTGTCGACACCCGCGAGCCGGTTCTTGAGCCCCCGAACGCGCATTCATGTGCCACACGCATCCAGGTAGCGACGCCCACGCGAGACGAGGCGTAAGCCTCAGTGGCGCTTTGCCACCCCACACCTCAGGCACAACGCATGGCGCGTCGCGAACAGCGCGACGGGGCAATGGCGAGACCGGAGGAATGCGATCGGCGCCCGGAGGTGAGGGCGACGACCAGTCCCCGGGCAGGCTCGTGACCACACCGAGAGATCGGCGCGTTGCGTTGCCGACGCGAATGGCGTTTATCAACGGCATGGGAGACGGCGACCGCCCGTATCGCTTCTACGGTGCCGAGATTTCGTACTTCTCGGCCAAGGTACGCCCTGCCCTCCGTTACAAGGGTCTGCGCTATGCCGAGCTACCCCCCGACTACCGAAACGTCATTCTCCCGCGCACCGGCCTCGCCTTCATCCCGATTCTGGTCACGCCCGAGGACGAGACGCTCCAGGACACGAGCGATATCCTCGACGCGCTCGAGCGACGTGCCCCGACGCCGCCGCTGTACCCTACGAGCGCGGTCCAACGCGTCGTCGCGTTCCTCTGGGAGCTGTACGCCGACGAGTTCATGCTCCTCCCTGCCATGCACTATCGCTGGGATTTCCCAGAGAGCGAACGCCGGATCCGTGGTGACTTCTTCGTGATGACGGGCGACACCAAAGCCGCCACCGACTTCGCCGGCCGTATGAAGGGCTCGTTGCCGTTTCTCGGCGTCACACCCGAGACCGCCCCGGTCATCGAAGCGCACACGACCGAACTGCTCGCGCTCCTTTCGACGCACCTCTCCGGTGGCGGCTATCTGCTCGGCCAGCGGATGTCGCTCGCCGACTGCGCCTTGATGGGGCCCTTGTACGCGCATCTGTATCTCGACGCCGCGTCCGGCCTGATGCTCCGCGAGACCGCACCGCAAGTGTGCCTGTGGATCCAACGCATGAATCACCCCGAGCCGAACACACCGGGCACCTGGCTCGCCGACGACGGCCTCGCACCGACGCACCGACCGCTGCTCGAGCTGATCGGTCGCGATGCCGCGCCACTCATTCTCGACACCGTGCGCGCCTTCGAGACGTGGGCCGACGGGCGCGAAGCATGCACCGACGAGCCCCCGCGCGGCGTCGGCGAACATACGACCGTCTTACGCGGTACGCCGATGACCCGCTACACGAGCTCGTACACCTTGTGGATGCTGCAACGGGTCCTCGATGCCTACGACGCGCTACCGGCCGAGGGGCGCACCGCGGTCGATCGCGCGTTGGCCACGACCGGGTGCGACCGACTGCTCGACTACACTCCACGTCACCGGCTCGAGAAACGCGGTTTCACACTGGCGTTCGCGGGCAATTGATCCAACAAAAGGGAGGAGTCTCCATGGCAACCGTTCAAGGCGTCCTCGGCCCCATCGACACCGCCGATCTCGGCTTCACGCTCATGCACGAGCACGTCCTCGTTATGAACTGGTCGATGCGCCAAGCGCTCCCGGGCTGGCTCGAGCGGGACGAATTGGTGGCGCACGCCGTCGGCGAAGCCAAGGCCGCCAAAGAGCGCGGCGTCCAAACGCTCGTCGATCTCACACCCGTGAATCTTGGGCGCGACGTCGAGATTCTGCGCGAGGTCGCCGAAAAGTCGGGAATTCAGATCATCGCCGCGACCGGCTTCTACTGGACCGAAGAGCCGTGGTACCAGGGGTGGGACGTCGATCACCTGGTTGAGTTCCTCCTGCCGGAAATCACCACCAACGTACAGGGGACGGCAAGCCAGGTTGGCATCATCAAGGCGGCCACCGACGAGCCGGGCGTCACCGAGCTCAACCGCAAATTGCTGCAAGTCGCCGCCCGTCTGCATCGCGCGACCGGAGTACCGATCTCGACGCACACGCACGTGCACAGTGGGACCGGGCGCCGCCAGCAGGAAGTCTTCGCCGCGGAAGGCGTCGATCTCACACGCGTCGTCATCGGGCATTGCGGTGACACGGAAGACATTGCGCACCTCGAGGAGATCCTCGAGGACGGCAGCACCATCGGAATGGATCGCTTCGGGCTCGACTTCCTGCTCCCGATGGAGCAGCGCGTGAGCACGATCGCCGAGTTGTGCAAGCGTGGCTGGGCCGAGCAGATCGTCCTCTCGCACGACGCCGCCTGCCACATCGACTGGTTTCCCAAAGAGGCCATCGCGGAGGCGGCACCCCGATGGACCTTCCGACACATTCCCGACGATGTCCTCCCCGCGCTCCGCGACGCGGGGGTCACGGAAGAACACATCCAGACGATGATCGTCGGCAACCCCCGGCGGATCTTCGAACACCAGGGCGCCTACTGATGGGTATCTCGGTCAATGGCATCGCGCACATTCAGCTCACCGTAAACGATCCCGACCGGTGCCTCCCCTTCTGGGAGAAGTTCTGTCACTTCCTGGGCATGACGACCCTGATCAACGGCGGGGGCGTCATCTACTGTATCGGCAGTCGTACGGGCATCCTGGTCCGGGGCGCACCGGCGGAGCAGCGGACGTCGGCCTTCGACCAAGACCGAGCAGGTCTGCATCATTTCTGTTTTCGAGCGCGTAGCCGCGAGGACGTCGATACCGCGCATCGTTTCCTCGTCGACGAGCTCGACGCACGCATCATTCATCCGCCCGAAGACGGCGACGTGTTCGCCCCGGGATACTACTCCGTGCTCTTCGAGGATCCGGACGGTATCCGGGTGGAGGTCAACTTCGTCCCCGGCAAGGGTCACTTCGGCGGTGGCGGACGACTCGGCCCTGACGGCTCCGGCCCCTCCGACCGCTACCCCTGAGCGTCTAGGATCCTACGAGTCGCGGCTCAGGTCGCGGAGCTGTTGCGTACGAGACGCTCCAGGGTAAGCCCCTGCACGACGATGGAGAAGGCGACGACGCAGTAGGTAATCGTCAGGATCATCTCGCGCGGAGCGCCCGCGGGCAGCGAAAGCGCCAGCGCGACCGAGATCCCCCCGCGGATCCCGCCCCAGGTCATGATGCGAATCGCGCCCGGGCTAAACGTGCGACGCAGTCGCAGCGCAGCGACGGGAACGGACACGCTCACCAGACGAGAGAGCAACACGAGCGGGATGGCGATCAGGCCGGCGAGGACGTATTCCACCCGAAGGGTGATGATCAACACCTCGAGCCCGATGAGCACGAACAGCACGGCGTTCAGGAGCTCGTCCACGAGCTCCCAGAACGTGTCGACGTGCTCGCGGGTCTTCGTCGACATGGCGAACTGCCGTCCCTGGTTGCCCATCAGCAAGCCTGCCATGACCGCGGCGATCGGACCCGACGCATGGAGCGCACCCGCAAGCGCATAGCTGCCCATGGCTAGCGCCAGCGTGATGAGAATCTCCACCTCATAGCTGTCGACGTCGCGAATGAGACGATACGCCAGCATGCCGCAGCCAAGACCCACGACACCACCACCGACCGCCTCCTGCGTGAACAAGCGAATCACAGACCCGACCGTCGTGTCGTGGCCCGTCACCGCCTCGAGGAGTGCCAGAAAGAGGACAACGGCCACGCCGTCGTTGAACAACGACTCGCCCACAATCTTCGTCTCGAGACTCCGCGGAGCGCCGGCCGTCTTCAGAATGCCGAGCACGGCGATCGGATCGGTCGGCGAGATCAGCGCGCCGAAAAGAAGACAGTAGACGAACGGCAACTCGAGCCCGAGCAGCGGGAGCACTCCCCAGGCTATTCCGCCGACCAGGAGGGTCGAAATCAGCAACCCGACCGACGCCAGCGCAGCAATGATCCACTTCTCGCGAGCCAGATCGTTCAGCTCGACGTGCAGCGCCCCCGCGAACAACAGGAAGCCCAGCATGCCGTGCAGCAGTGCATCGTCGAACTCGACGCGCGCGAGAATCTCCTCGGCTTGCTGTTCCAGACCAAAGCCGAACTCGCCCAACACGACCAGCACGAGCGACATGCCGAGCGCGATCACCATGAGGCCGATGGTCGTCGGCAATCGGATCCAGCGATGATTGATGTAGCTGAAGAGGGCCGAGAGGCTGACCAGGAGAGCGGAGATCTCGAAAAGGGACATCAGTGTCGCGCCGATCTCGTTGGGCGAGAAGAAGACCCCTCAGGGGGTGGCGGCCCCGGGTGCCGTGCCGAAACCGCCGCCCCACCGAGAGAAGGAGGATAAGCCATGAGTTGAGTGTCCTTGAAAAGGCGTTGAGGAACGCCCGAACAACCTCCCCACGACAAGGTCATAATGACGTGCGCCCCAAGCTATGTAAATCCTGGTCTTCCCTAATACTCAGGGAAAGAATCCCTGATAGTCGAGAATCTAATCCGGACCGGAAGAGGTTACCATCCCGCACAGCGGACGGAGTAGTCCGATCCAAAATGGGTCGACTGTTACTCGGTGCCCCGCTCTGATAATCCGACGGCGCAATGCAACTCACCGAGGTCGCCCTCTACCACCGGACCATCCGGGCCAGCATTACCAGCGTCTGGGACAACGTCCTAGACTGGCAGCACCTCCCGTGGCTCCACCGCACCACCTTTCACGACATCGATGCCATCGACGCCGGACCCTGGGGCTGGACCGCGCGAATCGAGCTGCAACCCGGTGGCCCGGATCTCCGGTTCACCGTGGACCTCCGGATCGAGCGGCCAGCCAGCCGCTACGTTGCCCGCACCACCGAAGGACAGGGCGCGGGGTCGGAAATCTGGACGACGCTCACACCAACGACCGACACGGAGACCGACATCGAGGTGCGCTTCCTGGTCCCGGACTGCCCACCCGCGCTGGTCGAGACCCTCCGCGAAAGCTACCTGACCACGTACCGTCAGCTGTGGGACGAAGACGAGGCCATGATGGTACGCCGCGAGGCTCATCTGGCCAACGCCGGGGCCACACCGTCCGACGTCGGTGAACCAGTCGACCTCGGACGACTCGAAACCGTCCGCGCGCGGCTGCCGCTGCTCGTCGAAATGGCCGGACGCACGTATCGGGTCGTCGAAGTCGAGGGTGCGCTCGTCGCGCATGCCACCGTCTGCCCACATATGCTCGGGCCGCTCGAGAACGCTCCGCTCGAAGGCGACTGTGTGCGCTGCCCATGGCACGGCTACCTGTTCGACGTGCGGACCGGGCGCCAGGCCGACGGCGAACGCCTTCGACTCGCTCCCGCACCCCGCGTCGAGATCGACCCCGTCAGTACAGACGTCCGGTTGGGATTCAGCTGAGTGCGCGATCATCGCTCCCAGCCCATGCGCCGGCACGCCCCGCTGCGGGTCGGAGACTCGGCGCCACCGCCAGCCCTCGGGACCAGCGATGACTAGCAACGCGGTGGTGCAAAAACACCGCGCCGCGGGGCGGAACTTTCATGCCGCCGGCGTCCGCAGCTTCGTCCGCGAAGCGGGCACGGGAGACCCTGTCGTCTGCATTCACGGGGTCCCCACATCGTCGTTCCTGTGGCGGAAGGTCCTTGACGAGCTTGGCCGACGGGAGCTTCGGGGCATCGCGTTCGATCTCCCGGGACTCGGGCTCGCCGAGCGCCCTCCAGAGTACGACTACTCCTGGACCGGGCTCGGTCGTTTCTGCGTCGCCGCGGTCGACGCGCTCGAACTGGATCGCTTTCACCTGGTCGTGCACGATATCGGCGGCCCGGTCGGCTTCGAGTTGGCAGCGGCCCTCCCAACGCGCATCCGCTCCCTCACGATCCTGAACACCATGATCGAAGTCGATCGCTTCAAACGCCCCTGGTCGATGGAACCGTTCGCGCACCGGGGCCTCGGCGAACTCTGGCTCGCCGCCCTCACGAAGCCCGTCTTCCGGCAGCTGATGTATCTGCAAGGGTTGAAGCATCGCGGCGCCACTCCGAAGGAAGAGATCGATGCCTACGTGGATCTCTTGCGCGAGGGCGACGGCGGCAAAGCCTTCCTCAAGATCATGCGTAGCTTCGAGCGCACCCCCGCCAAGCGCGCGCTGTACGTCGGGACGGTACGGGAGGCCACCTATCCGATTCAGATCGTGTGGGCAGCCGACGATCCGGCCCTGACACTCGCGCACCACGGCGAACAAGTGCGGCGCGCGGTCGGCACTGAGGAAGTCTACACTGTCGTCGCAAAGCACTTCCCGCAAGAGGACAAGGCGCCGGCGTTGGCCGATCGGATCGCCATGCTCGCCGAGAGGACCACCTGATCTCCGCACCCATACCCATGTCAATGTGAGACACTGCCTCCTGCCTGGAACGAAGCGCCATCGCGCTTGCGTCGTCCCGCGGGTAGGGTAGTCGCTGCGAGGGCGAACCATGACCGAAGATGCGCTGATGCACTTCAACGACAGTTTGGAGCGGTGTCGGGATAATCCCGGCTTCGTAGAGCACTTCTACGATCTCTTGATGGCGTCGTCCGAGGAAGTGGCGTCCAAGTTCAGCGCAACGGACTTCCGCCGCCAGAAGCGTGTACTGATGGCGTCGCTCTACTGCTTGATGCTTGCCACGGAAGGGCATCCCGAGGGGGAGGCACATCTTCGCCGCATCGCCGAGGTCCATGATCGGCACCATCGCGACATCCGACCGGGCCTGTATGACCGATGGCTCGAGTGCCTGGTACAGGCCGTGCGCGATTGCGATTCGCGCGTGACACCTGAGGTCGAGCAAGCCTGGCGCTCGGTGCTCTTACCCGGCATCGAGGTCATGAAAGCCGCCTACTAGACATCCCGGAAACCGAGAGCGAGCGGCAGAGGCGGATTCGCGCGGACTTGGAGAAACGCCTGGGCGATCTTCCGGGTGCATGCGCTCAGCTGAACGTGTCGCAGGCCTCGACGTCACCCGTGGTGAGCCCCTTCCGAAACCAACGCACCCGATCCTCGGAGGATCCGTGCGTCCACGATTCGGGGTTCACTTGGCCCGTCGTTCGACGCTGGATCCTATCGTCACCGATTGCCGCCGCGGCGTTCAGACCCTCTTCGACGTCCCCCTGCTCCAAGAGCTGGCGCTCGGCGTCGGCGTGGTAGCCCCAGACACCGGCCAGGCAGTCCGCTTGCAGTTCGAGACGAACCGACAGTGCGTTCCCCTCGGCACGGCTCGCGCGCTGCCGCAGCTGCTGCACCCGACCCGAAACGCCGAGCAACCCCTGCACGTGATGGCCGACTTCATGTGCGATGACGTACGCCTGCGCGAAATCTCCCGGCGCACCGAAACGGTCGCGGAGGTCGCGATAGAACGCCAGGTCGATGTAGACCTTGCGATCGGCTGGACAGTAGAACGGCCCGACGGCGGCCGAATTCCGACCGCAGGCTGATTGCACCGCGTCGGTAAACAACACCAGCTGCGGCGGCTGGTAGCGTCGACCGTCTTCCCTGAACAAGCGCTCCCAGGTCTGCTCGGTATCGGCAAGCACGACCGAGACGAACTCCGCGGCCTCGTCGCCGACACCACCGGTCTTCCTGGCCGGCACATCGACGGGCACACGACCGCGGGGGACCCGGTCACGACTGTCGACCGCGATCGGGCCTTCTCCGCCGACGATGCGCAAGAGATCGGCCGGACTGGCTCCGAGCATGTAGCCAACCACCAGCACGAGCAGCAGCCCGCCACCACTGAGCGCCATCGGGCGCCCGCGCCTCGGTCCACCGCTCAGGCCGCCACCGAAGCCACCGCCGCGTGCGCGCTGCCCGCGTCGATCCTCGACGTTCTGACTCCGCTGCCGTCCCCGCCAACGCACGCCTACCCTCCGAAGATCGCGATGCTCTTGTGTTCGATGTACTCGCGAAGCCCCTCGGGGCCGAGCTCGCGGCCGATGCCCGAGCACTTGTACCCGCCAAAGGGCGCCCCGAAGTCGATCGTGAAACCGTTCACGTTGTAGGTACCGGTCCGCACGCGACGTGCCACGGCCAGACCGTGCTCGGTGTCGGAGGTCCAAACCGAACCGGACAGTCCGTAGTCCGAGTCATTCGCGATCCGCACGGCATCATCTTCGTCCTCGTACGGAATTGCGACCAGCACCGGACCGAAGATCTCTTCGCGCGCGATCTTCATCTGGTTGTCGACATCCGCAAACAGCGTCGGCTCCACGAACCACCCACGATCGAGACCCCGCGGACGCCCGCCACCGGTCGTCACGCGGGCGCCGCCATCGCGTCCGGCCTCGAGGTAGCCCTCGACGCGCTCACGCTGACGGGACGACACCAAGGGTCCAACCGTCGTCGCATCGTCGAGCGGATCGCCAACCTTCATCGCGGCCACGACCGCCGTGAGAGCCTCGACGCACTCGGCGTAACGCCGCTTGGACACCAGGATCCGCGACTGCGCGCCGCAGGCCTGCCCGGTGTTGAAAATGCCCGCGGGAACGATGTCGGGCACGACCTTGTCGAAATCCGCATCGTCCAACACGATTGCTGCCGACTTGCCGCCGAGTTCGAGCGTGACGCGCTTCAGCTGCTCGCCGCAGATCGCACCGATCCGCCGCCCGACCGCCGTGCTCCCGGTGAAGCCGATCATGTCGACGTCAGGATGGCGGACCAGATACTCGGCGGCGTCGTTGGTAGCCGGCACGACATTGACGACTCCTGGAGGGAGTCCGGCCTCTTCGCACGCCTCGGCAAGCATGTAGGCGTCGAGTGGCGTTGCCGGCGCTGGCTTGATGACCATCGTGCACCCGGCGGCCAGCGCGGGCGCGAGCTTCAACATGATCGTGAACAACGGAAAGTTCCAAGGCACGATGGCGCCTGCCACTCCGACGGGCTCTTGCCGTACGACCACCGGTCCGAGCAAACCGCTCCGCGTCTCCTCGACGGTCAGCTCGCGCGCCAGCCCGACGTAGGTATCGAGCACCATGGTCGACGCCAGCGCCTGCCCCATCCGGGACCAACCAATCGGACAACCCATCTCACGCGTGATCGTCGTCGCGACGTCTTCGTTCCGACGCTGCAACACCGCGGATACAGCCGCCATCAGGTCCGCCCGCTCTGCCGGCGCCATGTGCGGCCAAGGGCCCGCGTCGAAGGCACGCCGCGCCGCCACCACGGCGCGGTTGACGTCTTCGGGACCGCCTTCCGGTACCGTCGCGATCCGCTCTTCGGTAAAGGGCGAGATCACATCGAGCGTCGCGCCCGAGCTCGGAACCACCCACTCGCCCCCGATGTAGAACTTCTCGTACGTCTGCACGTGCCCCCCGGACATTCTCAGGTCGTGGGCGAGAAGCGGACCGGCATCTCTTTCACACCGTTGATGAAGTTCGAGCGCAGGCGCTTCGGTTCGCCTGCCAAGGACATGTCCGGAAGGCGACGAAGCACCTCCTCGAAAATCACGCTCAGTTGGAGGCGCGCCAGTGACGCCCCGAGGCAGAAGTGCTGGCCGATGCCGAAGCTCAGCTGATCGCGTGCGTTGGGGCGCCGGATGTCGAACACGTCCGGATCCGTGAACACCTCGTCGTCGCGATTCGCCGATGGATACCAGAGCACGACCTTGTCGCCGGCCTTGATCTGCGCACCGCGAAGCTCCACGTCCTCCGTCGCGGTCCGACGGAAATGATGCACCGCCGGATCGTAGCGCAGGATCTCCTCGATCGCGTTCGGAATCAGCGCGGGATCGGCCGCCATCGCGGCCCGCTGCTCGGGATGCTGGATCAGCCGCAACATCCCGTTCGAGGTCACCGTGCGCGTGGTCTCGTTCCCGGCGACGATCATCATCAGCACGAACGTGCCAAACACCAGATCGTCGACCGGCTCGCCGTCGATCTCCCCCTGCACGAGCACCGTCGCCAAATCCTCGGCCGGCGCCTTCCGCTTCAGCTCGGCGAGCTTGATCGCATACGCGAACGTCTCCGCGAAGGCCTGCTGCGCGTCGTCGTCGCCACTTCCCCCTGCATCAGGATCGTCCGACGACGTCAACCGATTCGCGAGTTCGTATGCGTGCCGCCGATCCTCGTCGGGGATCCCGAAGAGCTCGCAGATCATCGTCGTCGGCAACAACGCCGCAATGTCCTCCACGAAATTGCACTCACCGCGCGCCGCCACATCGTCGACGATGCCCCGCGCCACCCGCCGCACGAAGGGCTCCAGCATCGCAATGCGCCGCGGCGTGAACCCTTTGTTGACCATGTTCCGGTACGAGATGTGTTTCGGCGGGTCCATGTTGATCATGACACCCTGCAGGATCGCGAGTTGCTCGGGCGGCGGGTCCCAGATGTTGGTGGTCTGCGCCGAGCTGAACACCTTCGGCGTCCGCGACACATGTGCCACATCGGCATGTTTGGTGATGGCCCAGAAAGCCGGGCCACTCGGCTTCTCGTGCCAGTGCACCGGATCTTCCCGACGCAGCAGCGAGAACATCTCGTGCGGCGGTCCAGTGACGTAGCTATCGAAATCCAGGAGGTCGACGTCGGAGGGTTTCATGGGGGGCATTGTTGTCCATCCGGGCCGAGTTTTCCACGCGTGAACGGTGCCGAGATGCTGGCGGCTGTGGTGGGAGCCTACTTCAGGCCGTACGCGTCCAGCACGTTCTGGCCGAGCAGCCTCGCGCGTGCACTCTCCGGAAGCGCCTCGACCAGCGTCGTCAAGTGATCGACGTAGTCCGGCGGATGATCCGGGTGCGGGAAGTCTGAGGCCCAGAAGAAGCGGTCTTCGCCCACGATGGGGATCACGCCGGGAAGTGTAGTCTCGTCGGGGTCGGCGGAAATCCAGCACTGGCGGCGGAAGTAGTCGCTTGGTTTGTCCTTGAGCTTCACCATGGTGCCTTGCGGTGACGCGAAGACCGCGTCCATACGGTCGATCCAGTAACCGATCCAGCTGGCACCGCACTCGAGGATGATCACCCGGAGGTCGGGGACGAGGTCGAAGACGCCGAACTGGAACATGGACGTGAAGGCGTGGCGGATGGCATCGCCGGCGGTCACATTGATGAAGAACGAGGAACCGAAGCCGGTCATGTCGGCGAAGCGGCCGGGGGCGGCCCACTTGGGCTCGAACGCAGGATGAATGCCAAACGGGAGCCCGAGCTCGGCAGCGGCGGCGAACACCTTGTGATGATCGGGATGGCCGAAGGCCTTGCGGGTCCACGCGAACGGGGGCGCCCAGACCCCCTTCGCTCCGGCTTTGGCCATGTGCCGGAGTTCCTGCTCGGCGGCGTCGGGGTCGCCGAGCGAGAGCTGAGCGATGGGCACGAGGCGGCCGTTGGAGTCGGCGCAGAAATCGAGGATCCAGCGATTGTAAGCGCGCACGTAGGCCTGGGTCACGGCCTCGTCGTCACACTCGGCAACCCACAGCACGCCGAGCGTGGGATAGATGAACGCGCGGTCGATGTTCTCGATGTCGAGGCGCTCGAGGCGCTCTTTGGCGTCCATTCCGCCGAGCGGAGCGTTGTCGACATAGCCGAGGCCGGTCGGCTCGCGCTCCTTCACGATACCGGCCCACATGTCCATCGCGCCGAGACCGGCGGGCATGCCGTTTCGGAGAAGCTTCGAGGGCTGGCCGTTGATCTCGACGTACTCGAGACCACGATCGTCCTTCAAGACGCGGAGTGGCCGATCGCGAAATTGGGGATCGATGTAGCGCTCCCAGAGATCCGGGGGCTCGAGGATGTGACCGTCGGCATCGACGGCTCCGTCGTACTTGAGGCGGCTGAGTTGCGGCATCCGAAGAGCTCTCGGGGATACCTACTCCAGCGCCCCGGCGATGACCAGGTCCGTGATGTGATCTTCGTCATACCCGAGAATCGTTTCCAGCACGTACTGATTGTCGCAGCCGTACGTCGGTGCCGGGCCCTCGACCTTGGCGGGCGTCCGCGCAAGCTTGAAGCGCGAGCCTTCGACGAGGGTCGATTCGTGGGTGGGATGCGGCAAACGCACGAAGTGCTCACGATGCTCGAGCTGTGGGTCCGCGCAGAGGTCCGCACTGGACCCGACCGCGTGCGCCGGCACGCCACGTCGCTGCAGATCGGCCTCGGTCTCGCTTGCCGCGCGCGCGCGAGTCCATTCGGCAATCGCTTCGTCGAGCTCATCCTGGTTCTGGAGACGCAACGCCGTGGTGGCAAAGCGTGCCTCGGCACCGAACTCCGGCCGACCCATTGCTTCGGCGAGCGCTGTAAATTGCGCGTCGTCGGTCACGGCGATTGCAATCCACCGATCTTCACCGGCCGACGGATACACACCATGCGGTGCGTGGTTCAAATCACGATTTCCCTCGGGCCCCTGGGTGCGTCCGTTGACGGTACGATCGAGAACCGCCGGAGCAAGGAAATGCAGGGCCGCCTCCGCTTGGGAGAGGTCGATGTGCTGGCCCTTGCCGGTCCGGCGCCGATGGTCGAGCGCCGCCAGCAGCGCCACCGCATTAAACCTGGGCGCGATGTAGTCGGTGTAGGCGCCAAACGGTCCGGCGGGCGGACGATCTGGCCAGCCACATAGATGATAGAAGCCGGTCAGCGCCGCGGCCAGATTGCCGAAGCCAGCGAATGATGCCGCGGGCCCCGTCTGCCCCATGAGACACGTACTCAGCATGATGATGTCGGGCTTCACCACGCGAAGCGATTCGTAGTCCAGACCCCACGCCCGCAT
>JAJCZP010000152.1 GCA_029262315.1 Deltaproteobacteria bacterium
CCCTGAGGTGCGCGCCTGGCTCGCCACGGCGCTGGCGATGTTCACGATGACGCAGCACTTCATTGGCAATACGACGGTCATTCTCGATGGCGACGCCGCGACCAGCCGTACCTACGTCTTCAACCCGATGGGGTCGCCCAAAGCCGACGGCAAAGGGCTGCACATCTTTACCGTGGGTGGCTACTACAATGACAAGCTTGCCCGCACGCCCCAGGGCTGGCGCATCACCGAGCGGATCGAGGAGCTGGCGTTCTTCGACGGGGCGCCGCAGCCAGCCAAGAAGTAGCGGGCGCCGTCAGGCTCTGCCGCGAGGCTGGCTCAACGTCCGATCACAGAGCGCGAGAAACTCGCGTGCGGCTGTGGACAGTAGTGCGAAGTCGCGGGCGACCCAGCCGAGAGGCGTGGGCGGGAGGCCGCGAACGGGCAGGGCCCGGAGGTCGGTCCGCTTCGTGAGCGCCAGGGCCTGGACGGCCGGGAGCACCGCGTGCCCGAGGCCGAGCTCGACAAAGAGGATAGCGGTACCCTCGGTATCGACCGTGTGGGTGATCGCGAGCTGGTGGCCGCGTTCTGCCAGATGCTCACGCACGAACTCCGACGTCGTGGACTGTTCGCCGATGGCGATGAACCGTGTTGCGGCCAGGCGTTCCAGATCCACGCGCTGTCGCCGCGCGAGCGGGTCGGTGCGGTGGACGAGCAGCATGGATGGCATCTCGAGTTGGGGGCGATACGCGAACCCTGGCGTCGCCCGCCACCGCGCCACGAACGCCAGATCGGCGCGGCGCTCACGCAGAGCGTCGAGCTGTTGTTCGAGCGTGTTACTGCAGGCGAGCCGGAAATCGAGGTTGGGGCGTCGACGTCGTAGCGCCAGGATGGCGGGTTTCAGCGTGTGGCGGACCGTGCCGGAACTCGCGGCGAGAGCCAGCGTGCCGTCGGAGGCGCCCCGGATCGTCTCGATCTCGCTTTCGGCCGTGCGCAGTCCCGCCAGCGCCGCCGAGGCCCGGTCGTACAGCGCTCGACCAGCCTCGGTCAGCGTGACGCCGCGCTGGGTGCGATCGAGGAGGGGGGCGCCGAGCTCCTGTTCGAGTCGCCGCACGTGATGGGCGACCGCGGGCTGCGTCCGCCCGAGCGTTCGCGCCAACTCGCTCATGCTGCCCGTCTCGGCCGCGATGACGAAGATCCGGAGGTCCTCGAGGGTCATGCTCCTCGATAGCATTCCTACCCTAGCTCTAGCTAGGGGTAGTAGAGCAAAGGATAGAATTCCCTAGGTATCGCAAGCATGGAATTCTCACGACCATGGATATCGACTTTCGGTTCACTGCTGTTGCCGTTCTCGTCACGTACGCGACGGTCGCCGCGCTCGAGCGGGTCCCGTTCTTGCGGCTACGCGCCTCACCGTTCTGGCGCCCGTTCTTTGCCACGGACGTGGGCTGGTATCTGGCGGCGGTGGGCGTCACGGTAGCGTTCGGGCCGGCACTCGAAGGATTGGGACGAGGCCGCGCGGCCCTGGGCCTGCCGGGGATCGAGTCGCTGGCGCTCCCGTGGGCGGCGCAGGTCGTCGTTGCGACGGTGCTCTACGATCTGGGGACGTTCATCGCCCACCGGGTGTTGCACCGCTCTGATCTCCTCTGGCGTCTGCACAAGGTCCATCACTCCTCGCGCGTGCTCGATTGGTTGGCGACCACGCGCGCCCACGGCCTCGAACACCTGGCGCGCGGCATTCCGACCCAGGCCGTGCTCTTCACTCTCGGTGTCCCTGCGTCGGCGTTGGCCCTGGCGCTCGCCATCTACACGGCCTTTGCCACACTCGGGCACTCGAACCTGCGGCTCGATCTCGCGCGGCTCGAATGGCTCTTCGTGACACCCCGCATTCATCATCTTCATCACGTTCCCGAGACCACACACCGGAATTTCGGGACGATCTTCACGATCTGGGATCGCTTGTCGGGCCGACTGATCGTCAAAGCGGCCGCGCCCGACGAAGTGCTGGGCGTGCCGGGTGAGATCGAACACTACCCGCAGTCGTGGTGGCGCCAACTGGCCGAACCCTTCCGTGGGTGAGCCGTAGGTTTAATTGACACAGTAAAATTTACGCAGTATACGGATTTTCGATGCCTCGTGCCGCACTCACCCAGTCCGAGCTCGATGCCTTTCGGGACGAGATCTGCGATGCCGCTACACGGCTCTTCGCCGAGCGTGGCTACGATGGGGTGACGATGCGCTCGATCGCAGCTGAACTCGGGTGCAGTGCGATGACGCCGTATCGCTACTTTGCGGGTAAGGGTGAGATCTTCTCCATGGTGAAGGCCGACGCGTATGGGCGTTTCGCCGATGCCCAGGAGCAGGCCGCAACGGGTACGGACGATGCCAGCGAGCGACTTTCGATCCTTGCTCGCGCGTACGTGGAGTTCGCGGTCGCGGAGCCCGATGCCTACCGCATCATGTTCGAGCTCGCGCAGGACGACGATGGGGATCACGAAGAAGTACAGACGCAGTCACAGCGCGCGTGGGCGCCGCTGCGTGAGGCGGTGGGAGCGGCCGTGGCGGCGGGGTTGATCGACGGCGACGCCGATGACGTGGCGCATCTCTACTGGGCGCAGGTCCACGGCATGGTGACGCTGCATCTGGCTGGCAAGCTGAAACTCGGGCGGACCCTCGAGGAAATCCTCGGGGCAATGCTCGGTGACAAGATGGAACGGAGGACGACATGCTGAGAGCACGAAAACATGACGGAGCGAGCACAGGTGCGATCGAGGCCGTGGAGCCGGCGGGCGTGGAGATGGATGTGCAGACCTTCTGGCGGAATGCCTGGCGCCCCACCGACCTGGAGGAGTCCTACGAGATCACCGACATCGAAGGCGAGATTCCGCGCGAGTTGAACGGCACGCTCTTCCGGAACGGACCGTCCCAGAAGATCCAGCCGCAGGAAGGCTACGAGGCACTGCATCTCTTCGACGGCGACGGCCTCGTGAACGCCTTTCGGTTCGAAGACGGACGCGTGTCGTACCAGGGCCGTTTCGTCGAGTCACCGACCTATCTGATCGAGCAGCAGGAAGGTCGTGCCTGTTTCGCGTTCGTTGGCGTCGACGTGCCCAATCCGAGCGACAAGGCGCTGCTCCGCCAGACCCACAATACCAACGTCGTGCATCACGCCGGCAAGTTGATGGCCTTGGTGGAGAATGCTCCACCCTTCGAGATCGATCCGAAGACGCTTGGCCCCGTCGGGTTCAACGACTTCCAGGGGAAAATCTTCGGCATGAGCACCACGGCGCATCCGAAGATCGACGGCAGGACGGGGCAGATGGTCATCCACGGCTACCAGCCCTTCGAGCCGTACGTACAGCTCTATGTCGTCGAGCCCGACGGCACGTGTTCGCTCGCGGAGCCGATCGAGACCCCGTATCCGGTGATGGCGCACGACTTCGCCATCACCGAAAACTACGTCGTGTTCCCGCTTTGTCCGGTGCTGATGGATGGCGAGCGGCTCATGAGTGGTCAGCCGTACGCGGACACCCTCTCCTGGCAGCCCGACAAGGGCCTGAAGTTCGCGATCCGCCCGCGCACGGCCGGCGGACAGGTGCAGTGGTTCGAGGCGCCGAACCCCGGCTACATGTTCCATCCGGGGAACGCCTACGAAAAGGACGGGAAGATCTACATGGACGCGTGTACGTACGTCGACGGTGTGGCCTTCCTCGAGGACATCAAGAAGTGGCGGCGCGGCGAGGTGACACCGCAATACGGCGCCAACCCGTTCCTGTACGAGTTCGATCTCGCGACCGGCGTGTGCCGTGAGCGGAAACTCGACGATCGCGGTGCCGAGTTTCCTCGCATCGACGATCGCCAGATGGGCTACGAGAACCGGTGGGGCTACGCGGTGTTGAGTCGCCCCGGAGAAGGGGCGGGAGAGCCGGGCTACCCATGGTCGCGGGTGATGAAATACGACCGCCAGGGCGGCCCGAGCGCGATTCACGACTACGGCCGCTGGCACTGGCCCAACGAGCCGGTGTTCGTGCCGCGGACGGCGACGTCGGCAGAGGACGACGGTTTCGTCGTCAACTACGTGTACGACGGGACCGACGACAGCTCCTACCTGGCCATCCTGGATGCCCAGAACATGGACCAGCCGCTTCTGGCCAAGGCGCGCTTGAAGCATCGGCTGCCGCAGGGGTTCCACGGCAACTTCGTCGCCGGTCTCGTTTGATCGAAGCCGGCGCTCGGCGCACCATGCGGCCCATGGATCTCGAGCTCTGGCATTTTCCGATCTCGCACTTCAACGAAAAGGTGCGGTGGGCGCTCGACTGGAAGCGCCTGCCGCACCGTCGTCGCGCGCTGGGGTGGGACTACGTGCCGCGCACATGGTGGGCGACCGGGCAGTTGAGCGTCCCGATACTGTGGATCGACGGACGCGCGGTCCACGACTCGACCAGGATCATTGCGGAGCTCGAGCACCGCTGTCCCGAGCCGGCGCTGTATCCGCAGGACCCGGCGCTGCGTGCCCGTGCGCTCGCGCTGGAGGAGTTCTGTGACGAACAGCTCGGGCACGCCGTGCGCACGGCGGTGCTTGGTCCCTTGCTCTATCGGGATCCCGAGGCCGCGCTCGATGTGCTGACGACGGGCATGGCGCCGCGCACGCGGCGCATCCTCGGGGCGGCGGTGCCCGCCTTCCGCGCGTTCTACACGCAGCGACACAAGATCCGCCCGGAAATCATCAAGGCCGAGCAGAAGAAGGTACGGGACGGGATGAATCGGATCGTGTCTGAAATCGGCTCGAGCGGATACCTCGTGGGCGACAGCTTCACCGTTGCCGATCTCACCGCGGCCGCACTGCTCGGGCCGATCGCGCAGCCGGGTGAGCTCGAGTACAAGCCGCCGGCACCGCTCTCGCCGTTGATGGAGGAGTACCGCTCGACCGTGGCGTACCATCCGGCACTTCGTTGGGCGGTCGATATGTTCGGCCGACATCGTGGAGTGTCCGCGGAGGCCGCCGCGTCCGGCTTCTAGCACCAGGCTGCGCCCCTGATCGAACGACGCGTGTTTCGCTGGAGCCGGCCACGTCGGCCGCGGCGGAGCTGACGATCGCTTTCCGAAGGGGGCTCCCGCCGATTGCGTTGTCTTAGGGCGTCTGGGCGATCAACCGGAGCGTGCGATGGCGTCGCACGAAGATACTGCTGACGTACTCGGGGGGCGACTCCGGATCCAGTGTGAACGCGCGTGTTCGCGCGAGCAGCTCTTCGAGGATGACACGGGCTTCGAGTCGCGCCAGCCGCGCTCCCACGCAGAAGTGCATGCCCCGTCCGAACGCTAGATGATCGCGCAGGCCCGGGCGGCAAAGATCGACGGCATCGGGATCCTCGTAGGTTTCAGGGGCACGGTTTGCTGCCGCCCAGAGCAGCAGAATCCGCGAGTTCTTCGGAAGATCGACGTTGCCGAGCGTCGTCTCACGATTGACGTGGCGGTAGTGTCCGCGAAAGGGCGACTCGAGACGCAGCACCTCTTCGATGAAGTCCGGAACCAAGGTGGGGGCCGTGCGCAGCGCGTGTTGGAGATCTTCGCGCTCTGCGAGCAGGCGGACGGCGTTGCCGGTCAGGCTGGACGTCGATTCGCCACCGGCGCCGACCAGCACCACGAGAATCGAGACCGCGTCGTTTTCTGAGATCAGTCCCTCGGCGATACCCTGGACCATCGCTCCCAGGACGTCGCGGGACGGTTCGGCGTTCGCGCTGCCCGCCGAGAGCGCCAGGTGTGTCGCCAGATACTCGGCCATCGCCGCGGCTTTGGTCACCACGTGGGTCATCCGATCGGGGGTCGTCGTGCCGGCCAGAATCTCGGTCCCGGTCATCGCCCAGTCGACCAATCGATCGACGTCTTTCATGGGCAAGCCGATCATGCGCGCCATCGCACGCGTCGGGAGGGGGTTGGCGACACGCGCGACCCAGTCCCCGCCGCCGTCGCGGAGCAGCGGGTCGATGAGCTCGATCGTCCACTCGCGAAACGTTTCTTCGAGCGCGGCGATGGCCGTTGGTGTGACGTACGGAAGCACCAGTTTCCGATGCACGGCGTGGGAGGGCTCGTCGGCGTTCGCGATGGCGTCGACGGTCCCTCCGAAACTCGAGAGGTCGAACAACTGCAATTCCCCGGCTGCGCCCGTCATCAGCACGCCAGTGAGATTGGCAGAGAAGTCCTGCTCGCGTTCGAGGGCATCCTCGATCAGGGCGCGCTTCGAGACCAAATAGACCTCGGTTCCCGGCACGCGGTAAACCGGCGCGTGCTCGCGGAGCGCGGCGTAGAACGGATACGGATCGTCCACCGTCTTCGGGTCGAGATAACTGATGTCGTCCGGCGATTGCATGCGAGCCCCCCTACGGCCGCTTCGGGAGGACGATTTTGAGCCTCGGGTAGCGCTTCTTCATGAACTCCAGCGCCAACACGGTGTGGCAATGCCGCACGTCCGGGTTGCTACGGGTCGGACACGAGCACCCGAGGTAGACGTCGTCGCCGCGCGCGAGATCCGCGAGCGCATCGAATTCCTGACGCGTCTCCGCGAATCGCTCCCCGAGACAGGCACGGTAGCCGGTCGCGAATACCCGCCACGCCGCGTCCGTCGGATCGCGCAGATACTCGTCGACGAGTTCACGGGGTGGGCGCAGGATGTGTCGCGTATGCCTGCGGGTGTCGATGCGGTGGCCCGTGGGAAGTGGATCGCCGGCTGGCCGTTTGCCTCTGACCATCTGATAGCGAGCGAGCATGTGCCGAAGCATAGGGCAACGGCCGGTTCCGCACTACACGCGTGGACCGCAGGGATCGAGGCGAGGCGACAGGCGGGTGCAACGCGAACGCCGCACCCGCCTAGGGCTGCCGCAGCGGAGCTATGGTGTCACGCAGGGCAGGCCGGAGCAGACGTCCACAATTGCGCCACCAGTTTTCAGGAACTCGGACTTTTGCATCCGTGCGTCCGGGCTACGCCGGGGGCATTCGTGAGGGTCGGAATCGTGATCCTGGGCGCAGAGCGTCAGATCCGTCCATTCGGGATCCACGTTGGTGATCTCGGGGGGAGGCTCGTTCCCGACCGGTGGCGCCGGATTGCCGCTGTCCCAGATCACCACGGCCGAGCCATCGAACGGATACGCGGGAATGGCGGGGATGTCGTAGTACGGATCCACCTCGGGCAGGACCTTGCTGCCCGACACGATGGGGGTGTGGATCGAGGCGCCGTTGCTGCGCGCTGCAATCTCGGCGGTGACCGGCGCGACTTGATGGTCGCCGAAGGCCACCTGGTAGAGGTTCTTCTTGGCCGGGGTTCCCGGGTAGGTGTCGGCCAGGGTGTGGTTGACGTGGCCGTTCGGATCGGTCCGGTCCCACATGGTCTGTGCGATCGACAGCAGCGTCACCCGGTCGAGTTCGTTCAGATAGGTCGTCGCCAGGATTGCGCTGAACGGGTCGAAGTCGACGCTGCGGCGCAGTAGCGTGCTGTAGTTGATGCCGGGGACGCCGAGCACGAAGCGGGTGATGTCCTGGGCGAAGGCCGCCAGGACGCCGCCCAGGATCCCACCCTGGCTGTTGCCGTCGTAGAAGAGCGCGCTCGGATCGATCACGGACTGGCCGCCCACTTGGAACGCGGCGTCGGCGGCGAAGCCGTTGGCATGTTGCATCAACTTGCCGAGCGTCATGAAGTTGAGCACGCCCTGGTGCTGGCGGTCGATGAACTTGGGGAAGTTCGAGAAGTCTTGGAGCACCGAGAACACGATGCCGAGATCCTCCGAGGCGAAGCCCGACCAGTCGGTGCCACACATGACGAAGTTGTGCTCCGACGCCATATCGCGCACGTGGCTCGCGCTTGTCTGATTGCCGGTTCCCAGGAGGCCGTGACCGTAGAGGGACGGGCGGGCCGGGACGGCGGGTGCTGCGCCGCCCGTGGTGGCTGCGTAGGGGATGACGCAACGGTAGCTGGCCGTGAAGAAATCACCGAGGTTCTCGGGCAGACCGTCGGCGCCCAACCGCAGGCGGGATCCCGGGACGCCGCCGCCGTCGAGGTAGAGGGGGACTTGGAAGGTCCCGTCGACCTGGCGGAAGATGTTGGCGTCGAGCGGCTCAGTGACGCTGTCCACCGTGAACGCTGGCGAGGCTCCCGCGAGCACGTTGTCGAAGGCATCGTCGCGCATCTGCAGCAGATACTGCGAGGTGCTTTCGACCGATTGCGTCGAGAAGTCCCACGCCAGGAAGAGATCGTCGCGTGGAATACCCGCACTTTCGAGAATGTCGAAGAGCTCTTCCATGTGCGGGCGACGAGCCTCGACGGGAAATTGATGGGTCGCGACCCGGTCGCGATAGGCGGCGAAGGTCGCCCCGGCTTCGAGAGCCGCACCCCCGGCGTCCTTCATGTTTCGCAGTGCGACGATGAAACGCTTGTCGTTCGGTAGATTCCTTCCGACGCGCATGATCAAGCCGTGCTCGGCCGGAACGCTTCCACTGACATCGCGTTCCACCCACAGCAATTGCTTGGCCCCGGTTTCGGCGTCGATCAAGACGACCGGCGAATTGGGATCCAGCGAGGCGGCCAGGTCGGTGATCGGCGGGGCGCCCGTCATCGCGAGGTCGATTTCTTGATCGTCGGTCAGCAGCATCGGGCCGACGGAGAAGCCGTCGATGATGTTCCAGGCAGTCGGGTCGACTTGTACGGCACCGGCGTTGACGGGCATCGCCTGGGGCGCGAGGTTGAGGCGCCGATGGGAGGCGGCGGAAGGATCGACGACCGAGAAGTAGTCGTTCGATAACGGGAAGAGGCAGCGCGTGGTGTCGAGTGGATCGCACGGGCCCGCGGCGGCTCCGACCATCTGCGCGGCCGTCTGCTCCACGAAGTCGGCGGAGGCTTCACCGAGCAGACTGGAGAGATCCGCGCACTTCTTGTCGATCTTGACGACCGCCTTGGCCCCGGCCTCTGTTACCTTGGTTTCGAACTTGTCGAGATCGCAGTTGGGTTTCTTCGCGCATAGCGCGGCCTGTTTCAGGTTCTTCGAGAGGAGTTTGCCGGCTTCCTTGGCGGCGGCGAGCAGGCACTTGCTCTCGTCCGACGTCGCGCCGACGAGGAAGGGGCCACTGGCACCGCCGAAGCTACGGAAGTCGATGCTTGCGACTTCGCGTGTGCAGGCTGCCTCGAAGCGTGCAGTCAGCTCGGCCGGCGTGAGCGGTTCGTAGCCTGCATTGCCTACCGTCTCCGTGCCGAGACATTTCTTGCTGACGATTTTGTCGATCTTGGCGAGCGCGGAGACGACCTTCTTGTCTCCAGGAGAGCAGGCGGCGCCCGTCTTCTTGAAACAGGCGACCGAGGCTTTGCTGAGCTTGCCGATGCACGTGGGCAGGGCCTTGCCGGCGGCCTGAGCGCATAGCTCGCCCGGAGTCGCGGCGCGCGCGAGGCCCGGCAAGCTGACGAGGAAGACAACGAGCGCGAGAGACGGGGAGAACGTACGCAACGCCATAAACGACCTCCGGATGTTTTAGTTCCTTCTTTGCGGATCGGTGCACGACGGCGGACCGACCGGAGTGAGCCGATCCGGAATCACGAATGCCAGATCGCAGATGCCCCGGGCGGCGTCAAGGCGAATGACAAGCAAGCATGAACACCCAGTTCGCTTCGGGCATTCCCATCGCCGGCATGGCTCCAGCACTGCCCGGACTTGCTCAGTCGACCTCGTCTTGCTCACAAACTCCGCGCACCCCGTTGTTGCGCAGATTCCATTCCGGGACGAGGTTCAAGGCGTTGGCGACGATGCTGAATGAGCACTTCCCACCAACGTAGCAGGCGTCCGGGATGGGCACGTGATACGTTCGCTCCGTGCCTTTCGCTAGGTACGGTAGCTGCTCGAGCTTGAACCCGGGAAGATCCCAGATGTAGATGTAGCTCCCCGGCGTCGTTGGAGTCCCGTTCGGTACCTCGAACAAGACCCAGAGGAAGCCATCACGCTCGACGTTGCTGAATCCGTCGTTGCGGACGATGATGCGTAAGAGTTTTCCATCGTCGTTGGCACTCTTCGCGCACGAATCGTTCGGGCCAGTGACGCGGCAACACGCGCCCGGACTCGGTTCGACGATCAGATAGTCGTTCATCTCCCGGCACACGCCGCGTCCAAACTTCGAGTCGTTCG
Source organism: Deltaproteobacteria bacterium (assembly GCA_029262315.1). GTDB lineage: Bacteria > Desulfobacterota > Binatia > UTPRO1 > UTPRO1 > JAJCZP01. The sequence goes on from JAJCZP010000152.1 coordinate 10,137, forward strand.
CTGGGTTCGTATCGATGACGTTCGTGTTTTTCGACTCGACCAGGACGGTGAACTCGCAGTTCTCGAGATCGTTCCGGCACGCCGTCGGCACCTCGAACTGCTTCATCTTCGACTCGTCCGGCGCGAGCTTCACGGTCTTCCAGCCTGAGGCGCCACCCCATTGCGGCGCAAAGTCCACCCGCACCTGCGCCGAGTGCGACTGCGTTCCCTTCTCGTTGTTCTTCACACCGACGTACATTATTCACGGTGCACCTCCTCCGTCTGTGCTCTCTGCCCAAGGGGAATGCATCCGTCGTGCCAGTGCCTCGCCCAATAGGGGGCGTGCCCGTACTGAGGCGATTCGCGTCGTCAGGACAGCTTTCCCCTGAGCCTTCCGAATGAGGGGAACGGCGGAGGTGTCACGCGTCGGGTGGTCAGGTTGGGGCGGTCGACGGTATGCTCGACGCCGTGGTGCGGGATGCCGAGCGAGAGAGGACGGGAGTGCTGCATCCATCATCATACTGGCTCACGCGCTTTCTGATTCTTCGGCTCCTTGGGTTCGTTTATGTGGTCGCGTTTCTTTCGTTGGCGCACCAGGTGTTGCCGCTGATCGGGGAGCATGGACTTCTCCCGGCAGCGGACTTCCTAGAGCGCGTGGCGCTGCGTGCGGGCTCGCGTGGGGCGGGCTTCGCGGCGCTGCCGAGCGTCTTCTGGTTCGACAGTGCCGATGCGCTCCTGGCGGCGCTCGCGTGGCTCGGAGTCGGCGGCGCGGTGATCGTGCTCGCGGGGTACGCGAACGCCATCTTGCTGGCCGTACTGTGGGCGCTCTACATGTCTTTCGTCCACATCGGGCAGGTCTGGTACGGGTACGGATGGGAGATCCAGCTGCTCGAGACGGGCTTTCTCGCGATCTTCCTCGTGCCCGTCCTGGACGGGCGACCGTTCCCACGAACGGCGCCGCCCGCCGCGGTGCTCTGGCTCTATCGCTGGCTGATCGCTCGCATCATGCTCGGCGCGGGTTTGATCAAGCTCCGTGGTGATTCGTGCTGGCGTGACCTGACCTGTCTGCAATACCACTACGAGACGCAGCCGATTCCGAATCCGCTGTCGCGCCTTCTCCACTTCATGCCGAGCTGGTTTCACCAACTCGGCGTCCTCTGGAACCACGTGACCGAGCTTGTCTTGGCGTGGCTCGCCTTCGGACCATCGGCGTTGCGGCGAATCGCGGGCGTCTTCCTGATTGCCTTCCAGGTGTTCCTGATCGCGAGTGGGAACCTCTCGTTTCTCAACTGGTTGACGATCGTTCCCTGTCTCGCATGTCTCGACGACGCGTTTCTGCGACGCCTGCTGCCGGGCGCGTTGGTGCGACGGGCCGAAGCGGCGGCGCGCGATGCCGTTCCCCCAGCCCTTGCCGGTCGGGTGGTGGTCGGTGCGCTGGTCGCGGTGGTCGCAGTGCTGAGCATCGCGCCGGTCCGAAATCTACTCTCCCCGCGCCAGGCGATGAACACGTCGTTCGACCGGCTTCATCTCGTCAATACGTACGGGGCGTTCGGCAGTGTTGGGCGGCAGCGCCCCGAGCTCGTCGTCGAGGGCACGAATGACCCCGCGATCACCGAGACGACGCGATGGCGTCCCTACGAGTTCAAGTGCAAGCCTGGGGCGGTCGATCGTCGTCCATGTCAGATCTCGCCGTATCACTACCGACTCGACTGGCAGATCTGGTTCGCGGCGATGTCGGAGGTGCGCCGACATCCATGGACGATCCATCTCGTCGCCAAACTCCTGGAAGGAGATCCGGCGGTCCTGACCCTGTTCGCGGAGAACCCATTTCCGGACGGGCCGCCGCGCTACGTGCGCATCATGCGCTATCGCTACGAGTTCGCGCCGCGCGGCGATGTGTCAGGCACCTGGTGGAAACGTGAGCTCATCGGGCAATGGTTTCCACCGCTCGAGGTCGACGATATCCGCATGCAGCGGATGCTCCGCGAGTACGGCTGGTCGATAGACGTGCCCGCTCGATAGCGGCGGAGGGGGCAACTCACCGTCAGGCGGCAGCGGGTTGCCCGTGTCGTCGGCTGCGGGGCGGGCGCCTATGGTGCGGCGGCTTCGCGGCGCTCTAGGCTTTCGGCGGGCCACAGTTCCTCCCGGTCGTAGAGGACGTCGAACGATGGGGTATCGTCCGGGAGACGAACCCAGGGCAGTTTCGAGCGCGTGAATATGTGGGCGTTCGGCGGCAGGGCCGATGGATCATCGAGTGTGCCGACCCGAATGAAGCGGAGTTCGGGCTGGCGGCCGTAGTCGCTCCACACCGCCGTCTTGCAGTCCGGGCAGCGGTAGAGGTCGTGCACCTGTCCGCTACCGGAGCCGACGGGCGAGGGCTCCGGATCTCCCGACAGCTTCTCGATCCGGTCCGTCTCGATGCAGGCGTTGATCGCGAAGGCACTTCCGGTCTGCACCTGGCAGTACGTGCAGTGGCAGCAGTTCACGAAGATCGGTCGGGAGCGCAGCCGGTACCGGATCTTGCGACAGAAACATCCACCTTCGAGAGTCTCCGACACGTCCGACCTCCTGTGTGGCGTCGCCGCTAGCCGGCGAGCTTCAACCGGTTGGCGATGTTGTTGCGTTGCATGTTGGAGGAGCCGCCGACGATCGGCATGCCGAGGAGATCGCGCACGTGCCGCTCCATGTTGTATTCGCCGGAGAGTCCGTAGGCGCCCATCACGCGTTGACAGATGATCGCGATCTCGACCGCGGTTTCAGCCACGAAGAGCTTCGCCATCGATGTCTCGATGCCGCATGGGCGCCGCTCATTGGCGAGAGAGACGGCGTGGTGCAGCATGTGCCGGCAGGCCTCGAGCTTGGTACGCGCATCGACGAGTGCGTGACGTACGGCTTGATGGCCGCTGATGGGCCGCCCGAACTGCTGGCGCTCCTGCGCGTAGCGCCAGGCCTCCTCGACCGCGGCCTGTGCGATCCCGAACGTGATGGCGGTGATCTCGATACGCTCGACGTCGAGTGCTTCGCCCGCCAGCATGCCCCAGCCGCGATTCCACGCCGGTTCGCCACCGACGATGTTCTCGATCGGAATCTCGGCATCCTCGAAGATCACGTCACTGCTGAGCGTGTATCGAATGTTGGCGTGCTCGATCGGCTGGATGGTCACGCCGGGGGTGCGCGGCGGAATCAGCACCAGGGAGAGATTCTCGTAGCGCGGGGCGTCGCCGTCGCTCCGCACGAGGCAGTAGATGTAGTCGGCGAAGTCGGCTCCGGTGCACCAGCGCTTCGTGCCGTTCACGACGACGCGGGTGCCGTCGGACGAACGGCGCGCGGTCGTGCCGACACTCGCAAGGTCACCGCCGACATCGGGTTCGGTGAGACCGTAGGCGAAGAGCAGCTCGCCGCGCGCCAATCGCGGGAGCAGTGAGCGCTTCTGCGCTTCGGTGCCGTTCTCCGAGATGTTGACACCGCCGTAGAACGCGCAGTGCACGAACGGTCCCGCGAGGCACGCGCCGTGTCGGCAGAGCTCCTCGATCACGGCCACTGCGGCGAGCAGATCGCGCCCCTGTCCACCGTACTGCTCGTCGATGGTCAGACCACAGACGCCGAGATCCGCCAGTTTCCGGAAGACCTCCGGCGGAAAACGGTGCTCGCGATCCCATTGCCGAACTTTCTCCGGCGGCATCTCCGCCGCCCCGAATCGCTGCACGGTTTCGCGGAGCTGCGTGACGTGGTCGGGTTCGTTTGGGAAGGGCATGGGAACGCTGCTCTAGTACCGCCCGCTGGGCGCTTACGCTAGCACAGATCGGGAAAACGGCCGGGGGCTCCTGCTCGGGAAGCAGGAGCCCCGCCAACCCTACGGTCGAACTTCGAGTACCAGGTTGAACGGCGTCTCGGTCGCACGGCGGAAGCGGGTGAAGCCGGCGCGCTTGACGACGTCGTCGAGCTGTCCTTCCCCGGCTTGCGCGCCGAGGCCGAGACCGACTTCCTGCGAGAGCGAGGCCGGCGTGCAGACGAGCGTCGAGACCGAGTAGAACAGCCGGCCGATTGGATTCAAGTTGTCCGCGAGGTCGTCGTTCGCGAACGGCTCGACGAGCAGCCAGGTGCCGTCGGGCTTCAGCGACTTCCGTACGTGTTCGGACGCGCCTACGGGATCGCCCATGTCGTGCAGACAATCGAAGAACGTCACCAGGTCGAAGTCAGTGCCAGGGTAGGTCTTGGCGGCCGCGACCTCGAACGTGACGCGGTCCGAAAGGCCAGCCTCCGCCGCGCGCTGGCGCGCGCTCTCGATGGACTCGGCGTGATAGTCGAATCCGACGAAGGTCGAGTTCGGAAACGCGCGCGCCATGATGATGGTCGAGGCGCCGTGGCCGCAGCCGATGTCGGCGACTTTCGCTCCCGCTTCGAGCTTCTCCTGCACGCCGTCGAGGGCGGGGATCCACGACTCGACCAGATTGGCGAGGTAGCCGGGACGGAAGAAGCGCTCCGTGCCCTCGAAGAGGCCGGGATCGTGCTCGTGCCAGCCGACGCCGCCACCGTTCTTGAAGGCTTCGGTGACTTTGGGCTCGGCCTTCATCGCGGAGGTCATCCCTTGGAAGCCGCCGAGTACGCATGCCGGGCTGGTCTCGTCGGTGAGTGCCGCGGCGTGCGCGTCCGGGAGAGTGTACGACTTGGTGGCGCGATCGTACTCGACGTACCCGGCGGCTGCCTGTGCCGATAGCCACTCGCGCACCAGGCGCTCACCAGTGTCGGTCCGCTTTGCCAACTCTTCTGAGGTGAGCGGGCCGGCGCCTGCCATGGCGCGGTACAGTCCGACCTTGTCGCCGATGACGACGAGCGACGCCGTGAGCGCGCTCCCGAGATCGCCCATCGCCTTGCCAACGAACTCGTGCACTTTGTCCATGTCGACGTCCATGATTTCTCCCCTTGTCTCTCTAGTTCTATGGTTGGAGTTGGTGATCTCAGCGTTGCTCTGGCTCTAGCATCGCAAGTGCGGTGCCAACGGGTCCATCTCCGTAAGGGCTTGAAATCTCAGGGTTTGGTTACTAAGGCTCTAGGACCAATGGTGGTTCATGAGCCATAAGTGGCCCTTGTGGCCCATGATTCAGGGCCAACGAGCCGAACAAGGAGAACCGAGACGTGGCAGACGCGAAAGCGGAGGGGCAGGGCGCACCCGCGCTTGTCGGTAACGCGGATTCGATCGAGGCCTTGCGAGCCCAGATTCGCCATTTGGTCTCCTTCGACGGCGTCAAGAATCCTCACGTGCCGACGGTCCTTCTCCTGGGGGAGACCGGGACAGGTAAGGGTCTCGTGGCCCGTTGGATGCACGAGAGTGGGCCGCGCGCGCAGGGCCCGTTCGTCGATGTGAACTGCGCCGCGATTCCGGAGACGATGCTCGAGTCGGAGCTGTTCGGCTTCGAGGCCGGTGCGTTTACCGATGCGCGGCGTCCGAAGGCGGGGCTGTTCGAGGCTGCCTCGGGCGGCACGCTTTTCCTCGACGAGATCGACGCGTTGACAGGCCCGCTGCAGAGCAAGCTCTTGAAGGCGATCGAAGAGAAGCGGGTGCGGCGGCTAGGTGCGGTCGAGGGGCATCACGTCGACGTGAAGCTGATCGTGGCGACGCAAAGCGATCTGCGGGGGGGTGTGGAGGACGGATCGTTTCGGGCCGATCTCTATCATCGGCTCGCGGTCGTGATTCTCACAGTGCCACCGCTGCGTGAGCGTGGGAGTGACGTGACGGTACTCGCCGAGCACTTTCTCGCGACGTACGGTCACGCGCATGGACTGCCGCCGCGCCGTTTGAGTGACGAGGCTGCCGCATGGCTTCGGGCCCAGTCGTGGCCCGGAAACGTGCGCGAGCTCGGGCACCTGATGGAGCGGGTGACCCTGCTTTCGCCCGACGCCGACGTGCGCGCCGAACATCTGGCGGTGCTTGCCGCGCCGGCGCTCGTGCCGCGGACGTCGGCGGCGCCGAGGCGTGCGACCCCATCGCCCGCGTCCGACGACGAGGCCTCGCTCATTCGTGACGCACTGGAGCGTTCAGGAGGAAACGTCGTCGCGGCGGCACGTCTCCTCGGGATCGGTCGGAACGCGCTTCGCTACCGCATGCGTCGGCACGGGATTCCACGGCCGACCCTCGGAGCGCTCGGTCTCGAGACGCCGACTGTCGTTGCCGACGCGGGTCCATCGGCGAGCGCGGCGCCGGTGCCATCAGTGGGCGCGGGTCGCGAACGTAAGCAAGTTGCCGTCCTGGCGATCGAGCTGACGTTTCCCGAGCGTGGCGAGGGCGAGCGCTCGTCCTACGAGCCCTGGACGGCGGTCCGCCGCTGGCAGGAGGCCCTGACCGACACGGTGCGGGGTTTCGGTGGATCTTTCCTGCCGCACGGTCCTTCGCGCTCCACGGCGGTGTTCGGCGCGCCCCGCGCCTTGGAGCAGATTCCCGTGCGTGCGATACGGGCGGCATTGGCGGTACGCCGACTGCAGAGCACGATGCTCCGCGACGCGATTCCGGAGCTGCGCGCGGCGCTGCACCTCGGGACGATCGAGCTCGATGGTGTTTCGGAGGAGTCGCTCGGGCGCATGCGGCCCATCGGGGATACGTTGACGCTGGCCGAGCGGTTGCTTGGACATGGGAGCGCGGGCGAGATTCTGGTGTCCGAGGCGTTGGCGCATCGCGTGCGGACGGTCTGCGATCTCGAGCCGCGCGAGCTGCGGATTGGCACGACGCCCCTGGCGGCCTTTGCCGTTGCTGCCGCTCGTCCACAGGCCGCACGAGGGTTCGAGGAGGAGGCCAGTTTCGTCGGTCGCGATGCCGAACTCGATCTTCTCGGGGGGGCATTCGCGAGTGCGGCTGCGGGCAGTGGCCAGGTGGCGTTCGTCATGGGCGACGCCGGGCTCGGAAAGTCACGGCTGCTTGCGGAATTTCGTGCGCGGTTGGCTGACACCGATCATCTGTGGGTGGAGGGGCACTGTGAGTCGTACGGCGCATCGACGGCTTTGCTGCCGATTGCCGAGGCGCTCCGGCGTTTCTTCGGAATCGATGAGGCTGACGACGAGCGTGGCGCGGCGACCAAGGTGGCGACTGGATTGGCGGTGTTCGGCGACGCGCTCGCGTGGGCACGTCCCTTTCTCGAGGGGGTACTGTCGCTCCGTCTGGAGCACCAGGCGGCCGATCTCGATGCCGCGAGTTGGCGGAGCGAGACCTTCCGGGCGCTGAAGGCTCTTCTGCTACGGCTCGCAGAGACCCGGCCGCTGATCCTGGTGATCGAGGATCTGCATTGGATTGATTCCGCATCCGAGGACTTGATCGTCTTCCTCACCGAAGCGGTTCCCACCGCGCGCGTGCTCCTCGTCTGTTCGCATCGGCCGGGGTATCGAAAGCCGATCGAGGACCGTACCTATCATCTACAGCTCGCACTTCGTCCGCTTTCGGAAGGTGAGATGACGACGATGACCGGCACGCTGCTCGCGGGTGGGCAGTTGCCCGAGGCCTGGCGGAGCCTGATCGCCCAAAAGGCCGAGGGCAATCCGTTTTTCGTCGAGGAGGTCACGAAGTCGTTGCTGGAGGATGGCTCCCTCGCCCGCCAGGCGGGAGGCGCGATCGTTGCCCGCGATGTCGCCGAGCTGGTCGTGCCGGATACGATCCAGGACGTGTTGTTGGCGCGGATCGATCGTCTTCCCGACGAGGCGCGTCGGGCCATCCAGGTGGCCGCCGTCATCGGGCGCGAATTCGTCTTGCGCTTACTGGCGCGCATCGTCGAGGGCGGCAGCGAGGTGCGGGGCCTCGTGGACGAGCTCCGGACGCTCGAGCTCGTCTACGAAAAGGCCACCCATCCCGAGCTGGCGTACATGTTCAAGCACGCGCTGACGCACGACGTCGCCTACGGGAGCATCGTGCCTGAGCGGCGGCGTGCGTTGCACTGCACGATCGGGGAGGCCGTCGAGGAGCTGTACGCCGATCGACTTGCCGAGCACTACGAGACGCTTGCCTACCACTTTACGGAGAGTGAGGAGTGGTCACGCGCGTTCGACTACCACGAGCGCGCTGCCGAGAAGGCCGCCAGTGTGCACGCCAATCGTGCGGTCGTGGCGCACTGCCGTGCGGCGTCGGAGATTGCGGCGCGCCGCGCCGACGCCGAGACGCCCGAGATGCAACGCCGGCTGCGATATCTCGCGGAGCGTCATGGGTTGGCGGCGCTTCAGACCAGTGAATTCGCGGATTCGGGTGCGGCGTTCGGGCGCGCGGCCGCGCTGGCGACGACACCCAACGGGCAAGCGGTGGCGTTCGCCAATGCCGCGGTGGGGTACTTCTGGGCCCACGACTATCCGCGGTGTCTTCATGCGATCGATCGCGCGGTGGCGATCGCTCGCGCCGCGCATCTTCCCGGCCCGCAGGCGATGGCGCTGACGACACGCGGGTGGTACAGCGCCGTGCACGACGCCGACCTCGACGCGTACGAACGCTCGTGCAACGAGGCGGCGGCGCTCTGCGCGACGATCGACCATCCGGCGACCGACGCGACGGTGCGCTATCAGCGGGTGATGTTTGCCGAGTGGGTTGGTGACTACGCGACCGTCCTTGCGCTTGCCGACGGTGTCGTCGCGGATGCGCGCCGGCTCGGTCTTCCTCATCTGGTCGTGTTGCCGAGCTGGTTCCTCGGGAAGGCGCTCTGCTGTCTCGGGCGCTACGGGGAATCGCTGGCGCGGCTCGACGAAGCCTATGCGTTTTGCGACCGGATCGGTGACCGGGCGTGGCGCAGCCGGCTTCTGAACACGCTCGGCTGGTGTTACGCAGAAATCGGCGATCATGCGGCGGCTGAGCGCTTCAACGAACGCGCGGCGGTGATTGCGCACGAGTTCGGCGATCCCGAGATCATCGCCAACTCGGAGATCAACCTTGCCGGCTGTGCGATCGCGGTTGGCGATGCGGACGGAGCGGCTCGTCGTCTCGAGCCGATCGTGGCCGAGCTGGAACGGCCGGGCGATCCCTGGATGCGCTGGCGGTACTCGTTGCACGTCGACGATCTCCGGACCCGGCTCGAGGTCGGGAGGGGGGATCTCGACGCGGCGGCGGTGCGCGTGCAGCGCACGCTCGACAGCGCGCGTCGGCATCGCGCGCCAAAGCTCGAAGCGCGCGCGCTGGTGCTGCAGGCGGAGGTGCGACTCGCGGGCGACCAGCGCGCCGATGCGATCGTCAGCCTCGACGCCGCGCTCACCGTGGCGACACGGATCGGCTACGCCCGGGCTGGGTGGCAGGTCCATGCGCTGTTGGCCGAGATTGCGCGGCGCGCGGGGCGGAGCGAGGCTGCGGCGGAGCACGAGGCCGCGCGCCGGACGTTGGTCGAACGCGTCGGTGGCGGCATGCACGACGCGGCGCTCCGCGAGCGGCTGCTGCGGACAGCGCTGGGTCCGCGCTGATGGTCGGACGCAGCCTGGCGTCGATCCTGGCGTTCGCACTCGTTGCCACCAGCGTGTCGACATCGCGAGTCCTCCACGACGCGCGGCCCCGCCATCTCATCCTGATTGTCGTCGATACCCTGCGTCGTGATCACGTTTCTGCCTACGGGGGGCGAGTGCCGACGCCGAACATCGATCGGTTGGCGGCGCGCGGCCAACGCTTCACCAACGTGCTCGCATCGTTTCATCAAACCAGCATGTCAATGGGCGCGTTGTTCAGCGGGCGGACGCCGAGTCTCGAGTCTGGTCGTCGAGCCGAGCCACTGCATTGGAATGGCCGACACTGGTGCGGCCTCGCCCGCTTTGCGGAGGGCGCCGACGACCCCTGTCTCCCGCCGAGCCTGCCGACGCTCGCCGAGGCGATGCGGGAGGCAGGGTACCGGACCGTGGCGGTGGTCTCGAACGAGTTTCTCTACCGCCCGGCGGGCTTCGATCGTGGCTTCGATGTGTGGCGCGAGGTGGGCGAGTCCCCGACGGGCGCCGCGGACGACGGATTCGCGGCCAAGCGTGCGCGGGCTGCGGCGCATGTGAATCGGAGCGTGGGCGCCGTGCTCGATCGCGAGGTCTCCGCGCCACTGTTTCTCTATGTGCACTATATGGACGCGCACGATTGGGATCTGCACGGCTCCTACGCCGAGGCGGTGGTGGTGCAGGATCGCGGAATCGGCGCGCTGCTTGCCGACCTCTCGCGGCGTGGCGTGCTCGACGCGGCTCGGGTCGTCCTCACGGCCGATCACGGAGAGGCGCTCGGCGAGCAGCACGCGTTGCCGGGCACCCACGGGCACGTCGGGGATCCGTCATTCGAGCCGCTGCTGGAGATTCCCCTCATCGTCGCTCCGCCGGTCGGCATCGAGTCGTCACGGTTTTTGCGGACCGAAGACGTGTTTCGCCTGCTCCGTCGTTGGGCCGGACTGGCTGGTGGGCGCGGGCGCGATCTGGAACGCGACGAACTCTACCTGAGCGAGGCCTCGTATCAGACCTACCGCCAGGGACGGTGGAAGAGTATGCGGCGGCGTGCCAGCGGGGCGCTCCATCTCTTCGACCTCGACGCGGATCCAGGCGAGGAGCGGAACGTTGCGTTGCGCCATGCCGACATTGCGCGTCGCCACGTCCATCGTTTGGGTGAGATCGAGCGGACGCTGGCGGCATCCGGGGTACGCTCGACGACCCTGTCCGAGAGTGATGCGGCGCGGCTGAAGGTGCTCGGGTACCTCCAGTAGGTGGGCGCGCCTAGGGTTCGAAGAGCGGGTAAGAGTTCAGGATGAACAGCTGCGAGCTGTCGTTGCCGTTGCCGACCAGATCGGCATCGCTGGTGAACGCCGCGAAGGTGTACTGGCCCGCGACGTCTGTGCCGAGCGTCTGGCCGTCAGTGAGTCGGATCAGCCCGCGCGTCTCGTCGAATTGATAGAGGTTGTCGCTGCCGGGCGGCGTGCCGTCGGTCAGGCCGGCGGTCGAGTGGAAGAAGAACCGGATCTTCCTCCGCGTGCCGTTCGGCGCCGGGCGCGTGCTGTCGCCGTCGGTGCCGAACGTCATCTGGGTGAGGGTGTGGGGCGTGCGCCGGAGGTTCATCTGGAAGATCTGCGTGTGGGCCGAGCCGGTGCCGAGGAGGTCAGCGTCGGACTCGAACAGCACGCTGTGGTAGCTCCGGGTGAAGACCGGATGGCGACTGTCCGCGGTGCCGCAAGTCAGTTGCTCGACGCTGCCCGTGCGGAAATCGCGGACGAACACCTGTGCGATGCCGAGGCCGCAGCCGGTGCCAGCGACGTCCCCGCGGGACGTGAACACGATACGCTCGCCCTTGCGATCGACGTCCGGCTCGGCGGCGGGAAACGGTGTGATGAGCTCCAAGCCGGGGTTCCCGGGGCACGGGTAGCCGTCACACCCACTGCGCTCGAGGGTTGGGAGATTGGCGCGATAGAGGTGAGCTTCCGGTGCCAGTCCCGCGCTGCTCAAGTCGGCGTAGGACGAGAAGACGAGGGAGCGGCCGCGTCGCGGGCTCACGAGGGCGCCGAAGCTGTCGGCGCTACTCCGGGTGACCTGGATCAAGGGGACGATGCCACGGACGAACTTCGCGCGTGTGGACGCGAAGACCTGTCGTCCGGTGCTGCCGTTGCCGAGCAGGTCGGCCTCCGAGTCGAAGGCGAGGACACGACCGCGCCGAGTTGCCGCCGGCGCGCGGCTCGGCGCGTTGCCGAAGGTGAGCTGGTAGAGCGCGTGTGCCTCGCGCTTCACCCGGCTGGCGAGGTCGAAGGCGAAGATCTGCGTCATGCCGTTCCCGTTTCCGAGCAGATCCGCATCCGAGTGGAAGAACAGCACGTTCGAGCTGGCGGAGAAGCGCATGCCGCCCGTGACCCCGCCGCCTGCCTCACCCACTTGCAGGAAGAGCGGAGCGTTTCGGTGTAGTGCCGCGGACTGGCTCGCCGTGATCAGCGCGCACGCGACGAAAGCGATGGTGACACTCCAGCGGACCCTGGATCTCATGCTGTGGAACCTCCCCTATGGCGGATGCGTGGTGACATGGATGCCCCACGGGGGAGGAGCGAGATGCGTGCCACGGGTCGCACCGAACGACGAGGCTTTTCAGGCCGGATCTAGGCCCCCGCGCGTGACGTTTGCGCGAGCCCTCGCGCGCCTGCCCGACGAGCCCTGGCGTCTCTCATGAGACGTGCGTTGTTGCGCGACTGGCGTTGCTAGTCGCTAGTCGGCCTTGGCTTTGAACTCTTCCGGGAGGTTTTTCTTCAGACCGGAGGCGGAGTACGCGGCCTCCCAGCAGTTGCCATTGTCTGCGTGCAGCTGGGCGCGGAGGGGCAAGGGGAGGGGCATCGTCGGCATCGCCAGATTGTCCCCTTTGCCGTTGACCAGGATCTTCGCCTTGCCGGGCTCGAGGCCTTCCTTGAGGTCGATCTTCAGCAGCCCGTCGGGTGTGAGTGCCTTGTCGACGTACTTGTAGCCCTTCTTCGTGCTCTTCCAGCAGTCCTTGGTCTTGTTGCCCGTGCTGCAGTCTCCGGCCGCCGGCGCCTCGGCTCGCAGCAGGACGCTCGGCGTTCCCCCGGAGACATCGTAGAGGCAGAACGTATACGCGTCGGTCGTGTCGGGTGCGCCGAACTCCGGAATGGTGGTGACCTCGCCCTTGATCCACTTCCAGACCAGCGCATCCTTCGCGTCCGGCGTCTTGTTCTTGATCTGCAGCAGTGCCTTCGCGGAATCTGCGGGGAGGAAGCAACCGCTTGCCGGCGTCGCGTGGTGTTCGCATGTGCCGGCCCCGTCGCATTCGCTTACGGTCGTACAGGCGTCGCCGTCGTCGGGGCAGGGGCTTGCGGCCGCCTCGGCGGTGCACGACGCTGAACAGCAGTCGCCGGCGCTCGTGTTTCCATCATCGCAGTCTTCGCCCGCGGTCGCGTTCGTGGTGCTGTCGCCACAGCTCGCGACGGTGCAATCGGCATCGCACGATGCGGACTCGCCACTCGCGTCGCAGGTCTCGGGGGCGGTGACGACGCCGTTGCCGCAGCCCGTGGGCGTGCAGTTGGAGTCGCAACCGTCGCCATCGATGAGATCTCCGTCATCGCAAACTTCGCCGGCCGTGGCGTTGACGGTCGCGTCGCCGCAGGCTGCCGGCGTGCAGTTCGCATCACAGGACGCGGATTCCCCGCTGTCGTCACAGATTTCTGGGGCGGTCACGACGCCGTTCCCGCAGCCGGTCAGCGTACAGTTGCCGTCGCAGCCGTCGCCATCCTCTACGTCGCCGTCGTCGCAGATTTCGCCGGCTGTGGCATTGAGCGTCCCGTCGCCGCAGGCAGCGATCGTGCAGTTGGCATTGCAGGCCGCCGACTCGCCGGCGCCGTCGCACTCCTCGTCACCCTCCAGGAGGCCGTTGCCGCATCCGAGATCGACGGCGTTGATGTTTTCATCGTCATCAAAGTTGCTCTCGGCGAAAAAGAGCGTCGCGGTGTTGGTGGCGGAGCGATAGGCGACGAGATCGCCATCCCCAAAGACCACGCCGCCGAGCGAGACGCCAGTCTCGCGCTCCACCGATAGCACCAGGTCACCGTTGGTCGTTTCGTGGAGGGCGTCGATGTCCTCGTCGGTGCCGAAGGCGGCCTCCGAGAAAATGCGTGTGGCGGTGTCGGTGGTCGGATCGTAGTGCACGATGTCGCCATCGAGAATCGTGAGCCCTGGGGTTCCGAGGGTCGCTGTATCGTCCGTGGACAAGAGGAACGTCCCGTCCGCACGTACGTGGAATGCGTCAACATCGGCGTTTGCCGTGAAGATAGATTCGGACAGCAGCAGCGTCGCCGTATCAGTTGCGAAGTCGTACTCGACGACGTCACCGTCGCTGAACGTGAGGCGGGGATCGCCGAGTCGGGCTTCCGCGGCCGTGGACAGCGCCAGATTTCCGCTCGGCAGCACATGGATCGCGTCGATGTTCTCGGCGTTGGCGAAGTTGCCGCCGTCGAAGAAGAGCGACCCGAGATCGGTCGTGAGGTCGAGCTGGCCGACGTCGCCACGTTCGCTCTGGAACACGGGCGTTCCGTACCGCGCGCGTCCGCTCGTCGAGATGCGCAACGGCTCGGCGTCGGCGATGGTCGCGCTGGCGGCTGCGACGAGGATGACGAGAGCGAGGAGTCGATGTGGTTTGCGCATGAGAAGTCCCCTTTGTGTGCAGTGGCTCGGCACCACCAGGGGAAAGAGAACAACAACAATCATGCCAGGTGGCGCGCGAGATCGCCGTGCGCGGTGTCCGCGCTGGAACGTGCGTTGTGGCGCGAATCTGCGTCGGCCGACGCGGCGGGGAGGTGCGCGACGGTCGTGGGGGTGATGCCGCAATCCTGCGCGATCGGCGGCAGGCGCGGCAGGCGCGCACGGCGCCCAGGTGGGGAGCTTAGTGCGTGTGGTTGGTCATCCGTATGCGCGTTCGACAGTGTGCATGCCATCGCGTGCGCGTTGACGTGTGGAGGATGACGGCGCGCGCATGCGGAGCGCGTGCGGCACAACCTCGATCTCGAGTTTCGTGGTCGGGCCATACTCCTCGCCGTCGATCTGCACTGCCAGCGGCTGAGCGAACGTGAGGTTGACGGCGCGGACACGCTGCATGGCGTCGGGAGAGATCGCCCGGGCGTGCGCGTACCCGACCCGTCGCCGCCACGCCATGACGAAGCGTACGATGTAGTCTCGGCGGGTGGCGAAGGTGTGGAGATCGAGGAGGCCGTCGTCGGAGCGGTCGGCGATATCGAACATGAATTCGCCAGCGTAGAGGACCGTATTTGTAAAGAGCAGGTTGTAGAGGTCGCGCGCGCTCTCGGCTCCGTCGATCGTCATATGGGTGCGAGCGCCGTGTCTGGGCACTAGGGCGTTGATCGCACAGCTCCAGAGGTAGAGCGGATACCCTCCGAGGCGGCGACCGAGATGCCAGCGTTGGCGTAGGCGATTCCGGAGCGCGAGGATGTCGGCGTCCATCCCAACCGCCAGCGAGCTCACGAAGTAGCGCTCATTGGCGCGGCCGACGTCGAGCGATCGCGGGGCGCCCGTGTGCACGGCCCCGATGGCGGTATCGATGGCCGTCGGTCCGCCGGTGCGGATGCTGGTCAGGCCGAGGGAGCGGGCGACGTTGTTTGCGGTACCGAGCGGCAGGATGCCGAGACGTGGCCGCTCCACACGTGAGTGGCGCATCAGCGCGGTCACGACATCATTCACGGTGCCGTCGCCGCCTGCGGCGACGACGACCTCAGGGTGAGTGTCCTCGATCCAACGTGCGATCCGCTCGATGTCCCGACCGTCTCCGCATGTTTCGAGATACCCGGCTTGAGCCAGTCGATCGTGAATGGTGCGCGCGGTCTCGGTCCAGACCGAACGCACCGGGCCAGCGAGTGCGCTCGGATTGACGACGAGAGCCGACGATATGACGTGGTCGCCGATGGCCTAGCCGCTCCGTCGGCGACGCAGGGCGCGTGCCAGGGCGAGCGCGGCGTAGAGCAAGCCGGCCGCGGCGATCTGCGCGCGATAGCGAAAGAGGAAATGCGCGGAGTAGACGACGCGGTCACCGGACTCGATCTTGGTGATGCAGGCCTGCCAGCGGTCGAGCCCTCCCGGGAACCCCACCCGCAGCGTGAGCGTCCATGGCGTGTCGGAGGAGGCGGCGCAGTCGATGACCGTGACACCCCAGGTCTGCTCGCGCGCGGTACACTCCGCGAACAGGTCGAACCCGAGCGCGGCCTCAACGCGGTCACGGAATGCCAGGGCGCTCTCGGAAAGGCCGCGGCTGCTCTGCCAGTAGCAAGTGCCACCGAGCGCCTGGGCGTCGTCGGCGAGGGTGGCGGACGCCCTCGGGGCCAGCGCGAGCCCCAGCAGTAGGCCCAGGCACGCGACAGCGGTGATGCGAGATCGACCCATGCGGTCGCCCTTCGTGCTGCAGTTGCCGGGCGGCGTCAAGCGGCTCGGGGCGACCGTAGTCCGGGCCTGTGGTTCGGTTGTGGCGCCCCGCGAGCGCAGCTGGCACACTACATGGCTTGCGCGGTATGGATGTGGGGGCTCGACAGCGATGGAGCCCTCGATGGGTGGGGATTGTGGCAGGCGCGCGGTCAGAGCGTGGAGCGGAGGGGATTATGAGCAACCGAGGTGTGCTAGTCGGAGCGATGGTCGCGGTACTGCTGGGCGCGGCACCCGTGCTGGCGCAGGAGGTTCGACAGTTGTCGCCGGCCAGCGTGCTGGTCATGCCGTTCGACGCCACCATGAACAAGGCGAGCTTTCAGATCGTGAGTCGCATCGGCCCGTCCGTCGGTCAAGCTGCCCTTCAGACCCATTGGATCTACTACGCCGCCGACTGTCGGCATCTCGTGAACGTCACCGTGTGGCTCACCGAGAACGACACCATCGTCATGGACCCCCGTGCGGTGCGGGGGCAGACGCAGGCACTCAATCCGCCGGAGAACCACGCGGTCGGTTCGGTGACCGATTTGAGTGGTGAGCGCGGCGTGGTGACCGTCACCGCGCAGGTGCAAAATGGCGGCTCGTCGCAGCAGCTCATCGGTGGGTGGAACATCGCGGATACGACGACCAGCGCGGCGTTCGGTGCCGATGCCATCGGGTTGGCGGAGGAGGGGGTCCTCCCGGATGCTGGGCTGTTGGCGAGTGGACTCTTCCTGCCGTCGTTCGATCCGTCGGTGCTCGGTGACTCGCAAGTCATCGCCATCGGTCTCGAGGCGGACGGCGATGGCATCGTCCCGATTTCGCGGCCGAGTGCTGAGCTCGACGGGGCGCACGTATGCTGCGACGTGAGCTTCATCGACAATCTGGAGGCGGGATTCTCGCTCCCGAGTTTTTGTTTCGACTGTGTGGGTTTTGCGACCATGGCGGGGGTTATCGATCCTGACGAGGTGCCGTTGATTCCGCCGTCGTCCGCGGTCACCAGTCCTGGATTCGTCGAGCTGCGCAATTGTCGCAGCGCCAACGTCGATGGATTCGCTGAACTGATCGGCCAGGGTGATTTTCAGCAATTCATCTTTGCGTTCCACGGACAGGCCATCGGCCCCTTTGGGGCTGCCATGAGCGGTACGTATACGAGCAGGTCGGTGAATTAGTAGCGGAGCCCGTGCGATCTCGCGGCGTGAGTGTCTCACGCGCGCGGTTGTTCTCCTGGTTGCCGCTTTCTACCTTGACTGGCACGGCGGCCCGGGCGTACTGCCGTCTCTATAGAGAGAGGGAGGCCGTCCATGGAGAACCAGTCCCGGGGGTACCTGTGCCGTATCGCTGTCGCCGCCGTCGCGACCGTCGTGGTTGGTGGCGCCGCACCTGTCGGCGGAACGATCATCAATTTTAGCGCGGCCATCGACGGGGCCCAGGAACTGCCCGGGTGTGGATCCTCTGGGGTCGGGACCCCATCCGCCGAGACCGGTACTGGGACGTTCGTCATGGACACATGTGCCAACACCCTCAGTATCGACGTTTCGTTCACCGGCCTCGAGGTTCCACCCGAGTCCGCGGCCCACATCCACGGCTTCACTCCCGCCGGTGCCAATGCGGGTATTGTCTTCGGGCTCCCGGGCGGGAATCCCAAGGCCACCGTCTGGAACTTCTTCGAGGCGCAGGAGGCCAGCATCATCGCCGGTCTCGCCTATGTAAACATTCATGGTCAGCCGCCCTGCGGCGCCGGGGAAATCCGTGGGCAGATCCTGCAGGACCCCGGGCAGCCGACACCGGGGCCATGTCCAACATCGACGCCAACTCCGACGCCGACGCTCACCCCCACGGCCACGCAGACGCCCGATACCGATCACTACGTGCTGTACAAGGCCAAGGCGCCGAAGAAGTTGAGCGATCCACCACTGTTCAACCGGTTTCCAACGAAGGACTACAACCTGCTGCTGGATGACCTGACGCTCCCGAACACCGAGCCCGATGATCCCGAGAACTACCAGGTGAAGAAGGAGAAGAGTCTGCTCCTGCCGGCGATGAAGAACGATGAACCCGGTCCGGCCGACGCGACGCTTCACTACGTGCGCTATCAGATCAAAGAGGCGAAAGAGGGCGCTTTCGATCCGGGCGACGGCAACTACCCGAAGGCGGTCAAGCATCAGCCGCGCGTGTGGGGACTCCTGAACCAGTTCGGGACGGTGAACGTGCTCACCAAAAAAGTGGAGGCGATGCTGGTGCCGGCTTCGAAGGATGTGAACGCGCCGAGCCCGCCTGATCCCGGCGACCACACGCACTACATTTGCTACCAAGCGAAGGCGACGAAGGACAACACGGCCCAGACCCCGGCCGGCAAGTTCCGGAAGGACATCGAGGCCTATTTCGGGGATCAGTTTCTCGACGTGGACTGCGCGACCGATCGGAACGGCAGCCTGTCGTTTCCTGGGAGCGCGGTGACCGGCAAGTGTCTCCTCACGCTGAAGAAGGTGAAGTTCCTCTGCAACCCCATTGCGAAGGACGACGTGGGCGGTACGCCGCCACGGGTGACCGTGGCGCCCCCCGGGAGCACCTCGGTGGCGTCGACGAACGACAGCTTGCTCTGCTACCAGGCGAAGCTGTCGTCGAAGGTGGCGAGCGCGGGCGCCGCGGCTCTCGGCGGAGTGAGCGCGGGCGACGCCTTGAAGCAGTCGAAGCATGTCCAGCGCGCTCCGTATACGACACCCGGTAACCAATTCCCGGTGCCGATCCAGCTGACCACCAAGAAGATCGAGTTCGCGTGCATTCCGACGTTCGTCACCTCCGTGATCGACGCGCCCTGAAGCGGCACGGGCATGTGGCCTGCGGCGCGGAGCCGTCCCCGTGCGGTTGACAACCTGCCGGGTGGTCGCTCGAATGGCGTGTCATGACACCGAAGCGCATCGTCTTTCTGATCGACGTCGACAACACGTTGCTCGACAACGATCGTGTGGTGGCCGATCTGATGCGGCATCTCGAACGCGAGGTTGGTCAAGAGGGCGAGCAGCGCTACTGGGCGATCTTCGAGAGCCTGCGGACGGAACTCGGCTATGCGGACTATCTCGGGGCGCTGCAGCGGTATCGGGCCGAGTATCCGCGCGACCCGCGCTTGCTCACCGTGTCGTCGTTCCTCGTCAACTATCCGTTCGCGAACCGTCTGTTTCCGAACTCACTCGACGTCGTCGAGCAGTGTAAGGCGTGGGGGACTCCGGTCATTCTGAGTGATGGGGACGTCGTCTTCCAACCACGCAAGGTCGAGCGCTCGGGCCTTGGTGAGGCGGTCGATCGCAACGTCCTGATCTACGTCCACAAGGAGCAGGAACTCGAGGATGTCGAAGCGCGCTACCCGGCCGACCACTATGTCCTGATCGATGACAAGCTCCGTATCCTCACGGCCGTGAAGCGCGTCTGGGGGAGTCGAGTGACCACTGTCTTTCCGCAGCAGGGTCACTACGCGCATGATCGAGACGTTCTGAACGCCTTTCCGCCGGCCGATCTGGCGATCGAGCGCATCGGACAGCTACTGTACTACGAGCTCGACGGCATCTTGTCCGCGGCCGGCGATGCCCCCATCGCGTAGTGGCGCGCCAGGGCGTCCTCGAGCTTGTACCGCCATACTAGCCTGTGCTAGACGCGAGTCGTGATGGTTGTCCTGTGGAGGCCAACCACGCCAGCGGGTGAGCCGTGCACCCGGAACGATTCGAGCGACGACCCAGGAGGAGAATCTATGGCAACCCCGAGCACGTTCCCGCGGGTGGAGACCCGGATCCGCGTTTCGATCTTGGCGACGATGGTGAGTGTGCTCATGCTCACCCCCGCGCTGGTTACTGCGCATCCCGAGGGGGGACTGCCGCAGACCAAGAGCCAGCAGAAGTGCACCAACAAAGTAAACAGCAGCTGGTCGAAGGTCTCCAAGACGACCCGCAAGAGCGTGCAGAAGTGTCTCAATAACTACGCAAAGGGCGCGCCACTCACGAGCTTTCCGAGCATCACGACGCTCGAGGAGTGCATCATCTTTGATGCCGGCGGCAAGATCGCCAAGACGAAGGACAAGACCAGCGACACCTTCGACAAGAGCTGTGGCGGACCGGCGCGCGATGAGATCGACAGCGAGGGCTTTCCGGTTTTTCCCGACTATGGGGTGAGCACTGTGCCCACGGTCAACGCGGCCGGCCAGCAGATGGAGATCGACCTGATTCACGACCTCTTCGGCGCCGATCTCGATGCCGCGGGCGTGCTAGCACTGAGCAGCGGTCCGGGAGACTCCGCCGACGCGGCGAAGTGCCAGAAGAGCGTCGTGAAGTCGATGGGCAAGTGCATCGCGGAGCGCCAGAAGCAGTTTGCGAAGTGCGCGAAGGCCCGCCTCAAGACTGACGAAATCGCTGTACGCATTTACGATCCTGACGATCTTGCCCTCTGCTTCGACGGCATGGACCCGACCAAGATCATGAAGAAGTGCGACGGCATCCCAGGGCAGGGGATTGGCAAGACGCTGCAGAAGCAGTGCGCCGACAAGGTCACGGACCGCACGCTCTCGGCGATGTTCCCCGAGTGCGGTACCGACGACGTGGAGACGTTGGCGACCTGCTTGGGGCAGCGGGCTGCCTGCCGACTGTGCCTGTCGGCGAACGCGGCGGACGACGCCACGCGTGATTGCGATTTGTTCGACGACAACGACACCGACAACGAGAGCTGCCTGCCGTGTGCCGGCGCCGTTGCCGGATTCGACTCGACGTATGACGGCATCCAGACCCTCATCTTCGACTCGCCGACGTACGGTTGCTCGAGTGCGCTCTGCCACGGCGCGGCAAGCCAGGGTGGACTCAACCTGACCGACGATCCGAACACGCCCGTGATCGAGTCGCATGCCAACCTGGTCAATGTTCCGGGGGCCAATGCCAGCCCGCCGACCGATCGCGTCGAGCCCGGTGAGCCGGTCTTGAGCTTCCTCTACAACAAGCTCGCGGCCGGAGTGGATCCGAACCACCCGACCGGCGGTGGATCCTCGATGCCGAGCGGCGGCGCGACGGCCCTGACGCCGGAGCACCTCGAGGCGATCGAGAAGTGGATCCGCGGTGGCGCGCCCGAAGACCTCACGGTCGAGGGGACGGCCGTACTCCTGGGGAGTTGTCTCCCCGAGGCTGACCCGCTGACGATTCCTGTTCCCGATCCCCCACTAGCAGGGACCGGCCTCCAGTTCACGCAAACGGCATGGGATCTCCCTTCGCAGTTCGAGGACGAGATCTGCATGGCAACGCTCTACGATCTCACCGGAACCGGCCTCGTGCCGGCGGCGGCGCTGGTGACCTGTCCGGACGAGTTCCTGCCGGGACGGTGCACCGGTGGTGCGAACGACCCGGACAATGATGCGTGTACGGTCTTGGCGGACTGTCCCGATCAGGGCGGCGGCACGGACTGTGATCTTACCCTCGGCATGGTGAACAACCCGACGGGGACGTGCTTTGCGTATAAGAAGCAGATCCTGGCGCAGGATCCGCAGTCGCACCACAGCATCATGCACATCTATACCGGCAGGTTCGATACGGACGATGCCGGGTGGGGCGGATTCACGTACAAGTTCCAGGATCCGAACGATCCACTGAATGGCCTAGCGTGTGATCCCACCGATTTCGACGCCACCGGTCAGAACGACGGCTGTAGTGGCTTCCCCCAGAGTGCGGCCGCGTGTCTCGGCTACGGGCCTCCCGATTACACGTTCGGCGGGGGCTTGGGCTTCGGTGTCGGTGGCACGGCCCCGATGATCACGCGCTCACAGGAGCCGTTCTACTCCCAGGAGTATCCGGCGGGCGTTTACAGTATCCTGCCGATGGGCGGCCTCATCGTGTGGAACTCGCACGCGTTCAATCTGACCCAGACGGATTCAACGCTGAGCGCGTATCTCAACCTCGACTTCGCGCTTGGCGCCGGCGAGCAGCTGGACGTGGTCGAGTCGATCTTCGACGCCGCCTCGATCTTCTGGCAGCCGCTCGGCAATCCAGACAACACCGTACCCCCGTTTACCACCCGGGAGTTCTGCCGGACGTACACGATCCCTCCGGATGCCGAGCTGTTCGAGTTGGGCTCGCATACGCACGAGACCGGCGTCCTCTGGCGGACCTGGGCACCCCCGAACACGCCGTGCGTCCCGGGTGCTGCCGCGTGCGTACCGCGCATCGACGTGCCCCTGTACCTCAGTACAGACTACGCGGATCCGCTCCAGCTCCTCTTCGATCCTCCGATCTCGCATTCGGGCGGGTTGTCGGTGGCTGCTCGCACCTACCTCTTCTGTTCGCAGTACGACAACGGTTCCACGCCGGCCAGTCCGGGCGTCAAGCGGCGCTCGACCTCGCCGAGCCCGCCGCTGGGGCTGCCGGTTGGCGGGCCGTGTTCCATTGGCGAAACGCAATGCATCGGTGGCCCGAACCACGGGACGCTCTGCTCCGGTATTCAGTCCATCTGTGACAGCTCACCCGGGGCAGGCGACGGTGATTGCGACGCGTGCCCGATGCGGGGCGGTCTGACGACGAAGGATGAGATGTTCATCCTGCTCGGGAACTACTTCATCCCGTAGCGCGGTGCAGTACCCCGACACGAGGGCGGTGGCCGAATGGCCGCTGCCCTCGTGTCGTTTCAGGAAGGCGTTGCGCCGAGTCGATCGGCGATGACGGTCCACACGAGGTCCGCCAATTCGGTTGGCGGACAGTAGGCGGTGTCCATCGCTGCGTACATCAGCATGCCGTCGATCGTCGCGAAGATGGTTCGGGCTTCGATCGATGGATCGAGCCGGGGCTTGAAGGCGCCGGCCGCGGTCCCCTCGCGAACGATGTCGGCGCAGGCATTCCACATCTGCTGACGGATCGTTGCCGCTGGTCGAAACGCGTCCGGATCGCGAATCATCTCCACCCGGAAGTTCATCAGGCAGCGGTAGTAGTCCGGTCGGTCGATCGCCCAGCCGACAGCGGCGCGCACGTGGTGCTCCAGGCGCTCACGCGCGCTGCCCCCGGTGGAAGCCTGAATCTGGATCGTCGCCCAGTCGCTTCCGACGGTGGCGAACGCGAGGCCGATGATCTCTTCCTTCGATCGGAAGTGGTAGCTGAAATGGCCACGGGCGAATTTAGTTTCGTTCTCGAGGGCGGTAATCGTGCAGGCCCGGATCCCACGTTGTGCGATGACCTGGATCGCAGCGGCGATGATTTCGTTGCGCCGCTTCAGGCTTGCCTTGCTTGGCCGGACCTTGCCGGGCCCGTCGTGGCCAGTCGACAGGAGACGGTCGAGCTTGCCGCTGACTTCTTGCATGGAGTGATCCCCATTCCCCGTGTCTGCGGTGTCGATTTTCGCGGTAGAGGCTTGATTCGTTGGACGTCGGCGTGGCACGGTTTCCTTGTATACGCATACTAGAGATCCGTAAAGGATTGTCTCGGGATAACTACGTAGGAATGCAACAGCCCTTTCCCGGGTGCCGCGCGATGGATTCAACCGGGACTGGCGGGTTGCAGGAGGAGCACGACCATGACCGCTCTCACTTGGTATCGAGGGGCCACGCTCGCATCGATGGCCGCGGTGATCCTGATCGGCACTGCGACTGTCGTGTCGGGACAGTCGAACTTCGTCACGTTCGAGACCGGCCAGGTACGCCCGCTCGCGCTTTCGCCGAACGGCGCCCGGTTGTTCGCGCTCAACACCCCGGACAATCGCTTGGAAATCTTCGACGTAGCGGGTGGCAGCATTACTCGCGTCGGCTCGGTGCCGGTCGGCCTCGAGCCGGTCGCCGTGGCGGCGCGCTCCAATACCGAAGTGTGGGTAGTGAATCATCTCTCGGACAGTGTCAGCATTGTCGATGTGACGACGCCGGCGACCGCCCGCGTCGTTCGCACCCTGCTCGTCGGCGACGAGCCACGCGATATCGTGTTTGGCGGCAGCGGCTTCGACCGCGCGTTCATCACGACCGCGCACCGCGGACAGAATACGCCGCTGCACGCGACCATCGAGACCGAACTCATTACCGACGGCATCGGACGCGCGGATGTCTGGGTGTTCGACGCCAGTAGTCTCGGCGCATCGCTCGGGGGCGACGAGTTGACGATCATCCAGCTGTTCACGGATACGCCGCGGGCGCTCGCGGTCACCGCCGACGGCTCGACCGTATACGCCGCGGGGTTTCATACCGGCAACCAGACCACGGCCATCAACGATGGTGTGATTCCGGATGGCGGTGAGGGGGCGGGAGGTCTCCCCGAGCCGAATACGAACCACGACGCCATCACCGGTCCGGAGACCGGTCTGATCGTGCAGTTCGATGGAGTGGGATGGAAAGACGAGCTCGACCGCGACTGGTCAGCGCAGGTGAAGTTCGATCTTCCCGACGAAGACGTGTTTGGGATCGACGCCGACGCCAATCCACCCGTGCAGATTGCTGGCGCGACGGGGGTGTTCGCCACCGTCGGAACGATTGTGATGAACATGATCACCAACCCGGTGACCGACAAGGTCTACGTGTCCAACCTCGAAGCGTTGAACCGCGTCCGGTTCGAGGGCCCGGGGACGTTCGCGGCGCCGTTCAAGCCGATTGGCGAGCCCGCAACCGTGCAGGGGCACATTGCCGAGAGCCGCATCACCATTCTGGACGGCTCCACGGTGACGCCGCGGCACCTGAACAAGCACATCGATTATAGCACGTGTTGTACCGCGCTCCCCAACACTGAGAATGACGATAGCATTGG
Organism: Deltaproteobacteria bacterium; assembly: GCA_029262315.1. Lineage (GTDB taxonomy): Bacteria > Desulfobacterota > Binatia > UTPRO1 > UTPRO1 > JAJCZP01. The sequence goes on from JAJCZP010000152.1 coordinate 34,709, forward strand.
CTTTCCAGTCGACATGGCCATCTCCAGCGATGGCGATACGCTCTACGTGGCGGCCTTCGGCTCGAGCGAGATCGCCGTCTACGATACGGGGGAGCTCGAGAGCGACGCCTTCGTTCCGGATGCTGCCGATCAGATCGCCGTCTCCGGCGGCGGTCCGTCGGGTGTCGTGCTCGATGAGACGAACGCGCAGCTCTACGTCCTGACGCGCTTCGACAATGCCGTGAAGGTGATCAGCACCGCGACGGGTGCCGAGCTCGACGCCGACCCGCTGCACAATCCAGAGCCCGCCCAGGTCGTGGATGGCCGGCGGTTCCTGTACGACACCTCGTTTACCTCGGCGCACGGCGACTCGGCATGCGCGAGCTGTCACATCTTCGGCGACATGGACAATCTCGCCTGGGATCTCGGGGATCCCGACGGAGACGTCGTCAACAATCCAGGTCCGTTTGCCGTTGGTCCGTTCATCGATCCGGACTTCCACCCGATGAAGGGTCCGATGACGACCCAGAGCCTCCGCGGCCTCGCGAACCAAGGCCCAATGCACTGGCGCGGTGATCGGACTGGCGGGAACGCCGAGGCCAGCGCGCAGCCGGATGCGGGGAGCTTCGACGAGGTCGCGGCTTTCACGGCGTTCAACCCCGCCTTCGAAGGGTTGATCGGGCGCAGCGTGGCGCTGACCGCGGGGGAGATGCAGGCCTTCACGGACTTCATCCTGCACGTCACCTATCCGCCGAACCCCATTCGGAATCTCGACAACTCGTTCACGACCCAACAAGCAGCCGCCGATACGTTCTTCTTTGGCTCGATCTCGGATTCGCTCGAGAACTGCGACGGGTGTCATACGACGACCCGCACTGGCAACGCGGGCTTCGGCGTGTCGAAGCCCGGTTTCTTCGGCACTGACGGGCAGTCCAGTTTCGAGGGCGAGGTGCAGATCTTCAAGGTCCCGCACCTTCGAAATCAGTACCAAAAGGTCGGTATGTTCGGGACGCCCTCCGTCCCGTTCGTGAATGATGGTGACAACGGACACAAGGGGGATCAGATCCGGGGCTTTGGCTTCTTGCACGACGGATCGCTGGACACCGTCCTTCGATTTCTGAACGGATTGGTCTTCAACCAGACCGGTGCCAATCCGACCGGTATTCCCGCGGGCGTGCCCGGCAATCCTACGCGCCGCGAGCTCGAGTCGTTGATGCTGGCCTTCGACAGCAATCTCTTTCCGATCGTTGGGCAGCAGATCACGCGGACCGACTCCAACGGCGCGACCGTCGATGCGCGCATCGACCTCATGATCGCGCGCGCCAACGCTGGCGAGTGCGATGTCGTCGTGAAAGGGATCGTGGGCGGGATCGCGCGTGGCTCCGTGTACGTGGGCGGCGGGCTTTTCCAGCCCGACCGTGCCGCCGACGGGCCGCTCACGACCGCCCAGACCAAGGCGCTCAGCAACACGCCCGGGCAGGAGGGCACCTGGATGGCCGTGCCGCCTGGCAGCGGGACCAGGATCGGCGTGGATCGTGACGGGGACGGTTTCTTCGATCTCGACGAAGTCGATGCCGGCACCGACCCCGAGGATCCGCTCAGCTTCCCCGATCTCTGCTCCGGCGATCCGGCCTGCGTGAAATGTCAGCGCGTGCTCACCAAGGAGGCCATCAAGTTCGCCAAGACCCGCTCGAAGGCGCTGGTGCGGTGCGAGCGCCGGAAGATCAAGGGACAACTGTCGTCGGGCGTCGACTGCGACGTCGACCCGCTAACGGCCCAGAAGGTTCAGAAGGCCGGCGACAAGATGGCCAGCAAGATCGACCGGGCGTGTGGCGGCGTCGACGACGTGTGCAACGGAGATGTCTCCGAATCGAGCCCGGCCGTGCTCGGCTGGGGCGGCGCGTGTCCGAATCTCGCGAACGGCTCGTGCGACAACCTCCTCAGCGATTGTGGGGACATCGCCGACTGCGTGCAGTGCATCCACACGGCGGCGACGTCGCAGGCGAACGATCTCTACTACGCGAACATGTTCATCCCACCGCTCGACGTGTCGCTCCGCAAGTGTCAGGAGGCGATCGGTCGTGAAGGGCAGAAGTTTCAGGAGAAGAAGGCGAAGCTCATCCAGAAGTGCTGGGACAGCCGCCTGAAGGGGAAACACGCGGATACGTGTCCCGACGCGACCGCCCCCGCGGGCAGCCAGGCGCGGAAGGCGTCCGAGAACATCGCCAAGGCGGAAGCCAAGGCCGAGCAGAAAATCTGCAAGGCCTGCGGTGGCGGTGACAAACTCTGTGGCGGCGTCGACGACTTCGACCCGGCGACCGAGATCGGTTTCCAGGCCACCTGCGACGCCGTGACGATTCCGGGTGGTGCGAGTTGCGCCGGCGCTGTGACGACGCTTCAGGATCTGGTCGATTGTGCGTTGTGTGTGACCGAGTACGAAGTCGATTGCATGGATCGTTCGACCGTCCAGGGATTTGCAGCGTATCCGGCGGAGTGCAATCCGTAGCGCAAGAGCGGTACGGGTGCGGTAGTCGCCGTCGGCTACTGACCTGGACTGATGGCTAGGTATACGGCTGAGCAAGAGCGGGAGCGCGTGCGGTGGCTGGCCGTTCGGCGGACACGGCCGGAGCGGGTCGTGCGCCCAAGGCGGGGGCAGGAGTCCGTGTGGGACTATCCGCGGCCGCCTCGGGTGGAGCGCGTGCGGGCGCGTGTTCGGGTCGAGCTTGGTGGAATCGCTCTGGTCTCGAGTGATGGGGCGTACCGAGTGTGTGAGACGGCGGGGGCTCCGGTCTACTATGTGCCGCAGGCGGACGTTCGGATGGACGTTCTGGAGGCCACCGGGCGGACGGCGCTCTGCGAGTGGAAGGGTGTGGCGACGTATTGGACGGCGCGGGTCGGGGGCCAGGTCGTTCCAGAGATCGCGTGGAGTTATCCCGATCCTGAGCCCACGTATCAGTCGATTCGGGACTGGCTCGCCTTCTTTCCGGGTCGGGTCGATGCGGCGTTCGTGGGTGATGAGGCCGTGACGCCGCAACCTGGCGGGTACTACGGTGGGTGGATCACGGCGGCCATCGTC
>JAJCZP010000153.1 GCA_029262315.1 Deltaproteobacteria bacterium
GGTCGGGTGGGGTGCGCCGCGGGGCCCGCCCCCCGGGCCCCCGCGCCCCCCCCCCCCCCCCCCCCCCCGCGGCCGCGATACCCCGACCGACCGACCGACCGCCCACCCGCGCGAGCCCCCCCCGCTAGGTATGGACAACGCGCGCCGGAGCCGACTCCGCTCTACGCACACGCCGGCCGCTACGGCATTCCGCACACACGCCGTACAATTCCATCTTGTGACGGCTGATCACGAAGCCGAGCTTCTTCGCGACCGCCTCCTGCAGGTCTTCGATCTCGTTGTTGGTGAACTCGACGATCTTGCCGCACTTCTCGCAAATCAGGTGATCGTGATGGTGCTCCTGCTCCGCGTTCTCGAACCGCGCCTCGCCATCGTGGAAATGCCGCTCGGCAGCGAGACTACACTCGCGCAGCAGCCGCACCGTCCGATAGACGGTGGCGTAGCCCACGCGTGGGCTGATCGTGCGCACCTCGTTGTAGAGTTCCTCGACGCTGATGTGCCGGTTGGTCGCAAAAAAGACCCTGGCGATATCGTCACGCTGCGACGTCGATTTGAGGTTACGCTCCTTCAGCGCTCGTTTGAACGCGGCAAAACGCTCGTCCTGAATACGAGAGCGAACGCCCACCGCCTCAGCCTCCGGACTCGGCAACCGGCGCGGCCTCCACGTCCGCGGAGCCGGAGTCTGGTTGGCTCGGTGCCGCGACCCCCTCCGCATCCGGAAGCGCGGGAGAAGACGCGGCCGGCTGCATCGCGGTGAGCTTCGCTCGCAACACCGGAGAGAGGAAAACCCGCTCGTGATCCCGATCGGCCAACGCATGACACAGGATCTCGATACGATCGCGGCCCGGCAGGCGGCGATCGATCACGACCACAGTGCGATCACCGACGCGGCAGACGCCGCTCCGGGCGCGATAGCCTACCTCTCGCAGGATCTCCTCCTCACGCACGTCGAGCCCGACTTCGCCCGCCGCACGCTTGAGTTCCTCCAACATTCCCACCACCTCAGCCGAGTCCTTGCGCTTCATGGCACGGAATCATAGAGGTAAACCGTAGGCCGAGTCCATGATCAAGAGCATCTTGGTTGCACTCGACGGGTCGGCGCACTCCCATGCCGCGAGCCGCTATGCGGTGTGGCTAGCCGAACGAATGCAGGCGACCGTGCGTGGACTCCACGTCATCGACGTCGTCTCGATCGAGGGATCCGGGTCATTCCTACACGACGTCTCGGGCTCGCTCGGCTTCGAACCGTACCTCGATTTCTCTTCGAAGATGCGCGAGGTCCTGCACGAACGTGGGCGCATCCTCCTCGACGGCTTCCTCGCCCAGTGCAACGAGCACGGCGTGCGTGCCGACGTGCATCTGGGCAGCGGTATCGTCGCCAACGAGATCTGCGAGCACGCGCTCACCGCCGACCTCGTCGTCGTCGGACACCGAGGCCTGAACGAGCGATTCTCCACCGGCCTGCTGGGCGGCACGACGGAGAGCGTGACCCGGAAATGCCCGAAACCCGTCCTCGTCGTTCCGACCGAGTTCGCCCCGATCACCCACCCGCTCCTGGCCTACGACGGAAGCGAGCGCGCGTCCGCGGCGATGCACCAAGCGGCGGAACTCGCCTCCGCGCTGGAACTCCCCCTCACTGTCCTGCATGCGAGCAAAGACGATGCCGCCACGGGTCGTACGCTGGACGAAGCACGCCGCTATCTCGACACCTACGACCTCGCGGTCGAGTGCATCGCCCGCACCGGCCATGCCAATGAAGCGATCGTCGAAGTCATCACGAGCGCGGATCACGACCTGCTGGTCATCGGCGCCTACGGCCACGGCCGCATCATCGAGATGGTCCTCGGCAGCACGACCGAGTACGTCCTCCGAAACACCTCCGCCCCAGTCTTCCTCTGCCGCTAGCCGCTCCCCAGAAACAACGAAGGCCCGCAGCCACCGAGGCTACGGGCCCTCCGGAACTCTCTCGACAATCGCGGGCCAGCCCAAAAAAGCGGGAGCCCCTGCAGACCGCGCTCTGCAGGGGCTCCGTCCATCGGAGCACGGCCGCTCCGCGGCCGCGCGCACGGGGACAAACAGAAACTAATGCCCGGAAGAAATCAGCTCGGCAATCGTGAACTGGTCTTCGTCCGTACCCGCCCCGTCACCCTGCGACCAGTACCACCCTGGCTCACCGGGGAAGCGGTGGCTGGGCAGTGACGCCTTGGTCGCATGTTCGAGCTGCATGTCGATCATGGTGATGGACGGGATGAGCACCGTCAGCTCATCGTACGTCAATGTCGAGCCCGGATAGGCTTGCTTCTTGTGCTGGTAGTTGTTGATCCAGATCTTCCAGAGCTCACCCGCGCGGTCGTACATGTCGGAGTAGGCGCACTCGAACGTGCTCTTGTCGAGATACAATACCCGCTTCGAGAACGCGTACTGCGGGAGCTTCGAGATTCCCTCGAGAATGTAGCCATCCCGCTCTTCCCACTCGCCCTGGAACGCCCAGTCGGCGGCGCCTTCGACCCACTTCACGGGAAAGTTCTCCGTGTGCATGGCCGCAAGGATCTTCTTCTCCCCAAGGAACTTCCAGTCCATCCACGCGATCTGGCCAGCGTAGCCACCGTAGCTGTCCTGGTCGGTATCCTGCCCGAAGAGCGCATCGGAACGCTGCGCCGACGAGAGACGACGAACACGACGCAGTGACGGCAGATACAGCCAACTATCGTCCTGCTTCGCGGGATCGAGATAGCGGTAGTACGTGAACCCGACGCCCTTCAGATCGAACGGCTCGATGAGCGGATGGAGGGTTTCCTTGTACTCGAAGCCTTCCTTGTTCGGCCACTCCGGCTTCGGATCGTTGTAGAGACGTCCGACGTAGCGCAGCCGGCGGAAGTGATCGATCAAGAAGTGCCGCTCGACCTGCAGCGGACGGTCCTTCGAGATCGGACCCGTATCAGCGTCGAAGTTCTTGAGCGCGAGATCTTCCTCGAAGTTCGGCCGGAAGGCGAAGTTCCACATCAACTTCAGCGCAACCTGAGGATCGCTGGTATCGGTATTCGGAAACGGGAAGCCCGCGACGTAGCCCGTCACGCCACCCGCGTCCGCCAACTTGACCTGGGACGAGTACTTCTCGGTCGCCTCGAGGTACGCCTTCTTCACCGGCGTATCTCTGGTCTCAATGATGTCCATCGGGAGCCCGTACTGGATGGCCCAGTAGAGACCCGGCGAGATCATGTCTTTGACGGAGTCGACGTTGGCGGCGGTGACCTTGTCACCCGGCTTCACATCAGCCAGAGCGGGACCCGCCGCTACGAACAGGGCGAATGCGGCGACAAGGATCCTAGTGCGCGTATGACGCATGGCGACATTCCTTTCTTCCACGAAACCGTAGGCGCGTGATGGGGAGAACCAGCTTCCTGATACGCCCGGCGGACTATCGGTGTCAACGGACGGGCAAAGCCAGAGTGGGGGATCCGCTAGGCTGCGCGCGTCAACCCTCGGAATGATCCCTCTCAGGCGGCTCGACCTGCTCGTTCCGAAGCCGGGCCAGCCGCTCCTCGAGCTTCTTGATGGAGCGCTCGATGCGCCGAATTTCGTGTTGCACGGTGGGATGAGCCGTAATCCTACCCACCGACGACTTGATCCGCTCGTCGATCGATTTCTGTAGGGCCTCGAGCCGCCGCTGCGGACCGCTCATGAGATCGTCTAGAAACCCCTTGCCGTCAGCGCCTTCGTCGCCACGATCGCCACCGACCGCCCCTGCGACGAACTCGGAAACCCGCCGACCGGCCTTTTCTCCGATCTCGCCGATCGCCTCGACGCCCTTGCCCACACGCGAACGGATCTCGGCAATCGTTTCCTCTCCGCCCTGCACCAACTCACGAAGTAAGCCGATCGACAACACGCTCGAGTGATTCTGCACGTTCGACCGCTTCTCCTCTTCGAGGATGATCTGGGCCAACGTCACCGCCGTGAGGTCGTCACCATTCTCGTTGTCGACAACCCGCACGTCGCTGCCCTCACGCACGAGGCGCGCAATCTCATCGAGCGTGATGTAGCGGCTGTCGAGCGTATCGTAGAGCTTCCGATTACCGTATCGCTTGATGAGTCTCGTGCCGTTCGGCTCGCTCACTGGCGTGGCTCCTCAATCGCCGGACACACGCAACAACATGTTGCGCGCACGCGGCCCGTCAAACTCGCAAAGATAGATTGCTTGCCAGGCCCCGAGCATCAGCCGCCCATCGTCGACCAAAACATGCTCGGAGGGACCCACGAGGGCGGACAGGACATGCGCGACCGGGCTCTCCCCCGCCTTTTCAACCTGCCCCGGAACCGTCTTGAGCAGCTCTTGCAGCATGTCGTGACGCCCACTGGAGTCGCTGTTCTCGGTGATGGCAAGTGCCGCCGTCGTATGGGGCACGAACAGATGGCAGACCCCGCGCGCCACCCCGGCCTCTTTCACCACGCGACGAACTCCGGCAGTGACATCAACCATCTCCATGGAAGATTCCGTCTCGATCTTGAGGGTCTGCACCAATTGACGCGCAGTACCATACGCCGCACTGCGTAATCAACCTTCGCACCATTACGGAACAGGACCGTAACCGCCTGAAAACATGAGCCATCAACGGGCTAACCCCCTGGTAGCGCTCGGTTGTCGGTAGGAAGCCCTCTGGTACACTCCGGCCCGATGGAACCCTTTCTGGCGGCCGCGGTCCAGCTGACGTCCGGTTCCGACCTCGACGCCAATCTGCACGCCGCCGACGCTCTGGTGCGGAGTGCCGTCGCACGCGGTGCCCGCCTGGTCGCGCTCCCCGAGCTCTTCGCCTGGCGCGGCGAGCGCGCCGCCGAGAAAACAGCCGCGACTCCCATCCCGGGGCGGGTAAGCGAGTTCCTGCGCACGCTCGCCGCCGAACTCCGGATCGTTCTGATCGGAGGCTCGTTTCTCGAACGGGGCTCCGACGCCGGCAAAGCGTTCAACACCGCCCTGGTCGTTGATACCGATGGCTCGATCCGCGGCTCCTACCGAAAGATCCATCTCTTCGACGTCGATCTCCCCGACCGCGTTTCGGTACGCGAATCCGACACGCGCGATCCAGGACACGACATCGTGACCGCGCACACCGCGGTCGGCACCATTGGGCTCAGCGTGTGCTACGACCTGCGTTTTCCCGAACTCTACCGAGCACTCACCGGGGCCGGCGCGACCGTGCTCGCGGTGCCGGCATCGTTCACGTTCTTCACAGGAACCGCGCATTGGGAGACGCTGCTCCGCGCACGGGCAATCGAGAATCAAGCGTACGTCATCGCCCCGAACCAGACCGGGATGGCGCCGAGCGGGATCGCCGACTACGGTAATTCCATGATCGTCGATCCGTGGGGAACGGTCCTCGCGCGCGCCGCTGACGGCGAGCAGATCATCCTGGCCGAGATCGATCCCGCGTACGTCGCCCGCATCCGTGCGGAAATGCCCTGTCAGCGACACACGCGCCTGCCATTCCCAGCCGCATAAGAGGAGCCGAGACATGCCCCGACGTTCAGCCGCCGACCCTCACACGGGAGGTCCGAGCCGCTTCCCCCTCGTCAGCTGCGAAGACGCCTTGGCAAGCCTTCACATCTTCGGGCCAGTATCGACCGAGGTGATCCCTGTGGAAGAGGCGACGGGCCGGGTCCTGGCCACCGACGTCCGTGCGTCTCTCGACGTACCGCACTTCGCGCGTTCCTACATGGACGGCTACGCGGTCCGAGCACGCGACACGCGCGCCGCATCGCCCAGTCGCCCGGTGTCGCTGCGGATCGCCGGTGCCGTCGAGATGGGACACAAGCCGCCCGGACGCGTCGGCCGCGGTGACGCGATGCGTATCCCCACGGGCGGTATGCTCCCGGCAGGCGCGGACGCCGTCGTCATGGTGGAACACACGCAGGAGCCGGACGATGCCACGGTCTCGATCGAGCGCGCGGCGGCGGCCGGCCAGCACGTCATGCGTCGGGGCGAAGACGTCCGCCGCGGACAGATCGTCCTCGGCAAGGGTCGACGCTTTCGGGCTCACGATGTCGGCGCGCTGTCGGGTGTCGGGTTGTCGCGCGTCCGAGTGTTTCGGCGACCGCGGGTGGCGGTCATCGCCACCGGAGACGAGATCGTCCCGCCCCACGTCCGCCCCGGGCCCGGTCAGGTGCGGAACGTGAACCAGTACGCGCTCCGCGCAATGATCGAAGCCGAGGGTGGCCAGCCGGTCGACCTCGGGGTCCTGCCCGATCGCCGGCCCGTCATCCAACGCGCACTCGAGCGCGCCCTCCGCGACGCCGATCTGGTCCTCATGTCGGGCGGCAGTTCCGTGGGGATCAAGGATCACACCCCGGCCGTCGTCCGTGCCGTACGAGGCTCGAAGATTCTCGTGCACGGCATCCGTCTGAAACCCGGGAAGCCGACGCTCATCGCGCGGGCCCGACGGAAGCCCATCCTCGGACTCCCCGGGAACCCCACCTCGGCGCTGGTCATCTTCGAGCTGTTCGGCGTTCCACTCCTGCGCCGCCTTGGCGGTGAGCCGCTGGCACAGGCCTTCAGCCCCCGCCATCAACGCGCGGCTCGGCTCGCCACCGCCATTCAATCACAGGCGGGGCGCGAAGATTGGATTCGCGTGGCGCTCGAAGAAACGCCGCGCGGCGATCCCATCGCCCACCCGGTTACCGGAGGCTCAGGCGAGATCTTCAGCTTCGTCCGCGCCGACGGCATGGTACGCATCCCACCGAAATCACGGGGGCTAGCGGCACGGACGTCGGTCCAGGTCCGGCTTCTCGGGTAGCGCGCCGTTTGACCCACCCAAGGCGAACGTAGCACCCACGCCATCGCTCGGGCGCTACGCGCTCAACTCGGAGCGCGGGAAGCGAAGGCGGTGGCCATCTCGTCTGCGAGCGCCTGGGCGGCTCCGCGGGGGTCTGGCGCGTCACGGATCGGACGCCCAACCACGAGATAGTCGGCGCCCGCGTGAATCGCATCAGCCGCGGTCATCACGCGCTTCTGATCGTCCCAGCTGCTGGCTGCCGGTCGGACGCCAGGCGTCACGATTACAAAGTCCTCGCCGCACGCACGCCGGATCAGTCGTGCCTCGTGTGGCGAGGCAACCACGCCCGCCATACCGTTCGAAACGGCCAAACGGGCAAGCCGCTCGACCTGCCTCGGCACACCGCTCGATATCCCGAGCTCCCGCAATTCCGCTTCCTCGAGACTGGTCAGGACGGTCACCGCGATGACGAGCGGCACCGGACGCGCCTCGTTCGTACACGCGGCGGCCACGGCCTCCGCGGTCGTGCGCATCATGGCGGCACCGCCACCGGCGTGCACGTCGAACATCCGCACGCCGAGCCGCACGGCCTCAACACCCGCGAGCGCCACGGTCTGTGGAATGTCGTGGAATTTCAGGTCGAGAAAGACCGCGCCGCCGCGATCATGGACCCGGCGCACGATGTCGGGCCCGGCGTGCACGAAGAGCTGCTTCCCGATCTTGAACATGCCGACGACACCGGCGAGGGCATCGATCAGTGAGTCGGCCGCCGCGACCGTGTCCACGTCGAGGGCGACGATCAGGCGCTCCGCTGCGTCCGCGGGCGGCGGAGGCATCAGAACCCGGCGAGCCCTTCGCGAACGAGAGCGGCGATGCGCGCCACGGCCTCGTCGACGGGAATCTCGGTGGCGTCGGCGTCGCGCCGCTGCTTCAACTCGACGGCGCCGCGCTCGAGCGCACGGGGCCCGACGGTCACGCGCAGCGGGTAGCCGATCAGATCGGCATCCTTGAACTTCACCCCGGGACGCTCGTCCCGATCGTCGAGCACGACCTCGACCCCGAGCGCCAGGAGTTCATCGTACAGCCGCTGTGCGGTAGTCCGCAGGCGCTCCTCGGCCCACTTGACGGGGACGATGACCACCTGAAAAGGCGCCAGCGGCAGCGGCCACACGATGCCCGCGTCATCGTGATTCTGTTCGATCGCAGCCGCCATCGTACGGGTCACGCCAATGCCGTAAGTCCCCATCTCGAGCGGGCGCTCGTTGCCCTCGGCGTCCAGCACCGTGGCATTCAGAGCCGTGCTGTACTTGGTCCCGAGGTAAAAAACCTGTCCCACCTCGATCCCGCGCTGGAGGGTGACCCGCCCCTCGCACCGGGGACAGGCATCGTCGGTCTCGGCAACGCGGAGGTCGGCGGCGACGACATCAGGGAAATCTCGCGCCTGGTCCACACCGGTCAGGTGCGTGTCCGCCTTGTTCGCACCCGTCACGGCGCCCGAGATCCCGACGAGCGCATGATCGGCGACGATCCGCACGGCGCGGACAAGGCCGATCGGCCCGGCAAAGCCGACGGGAGCTCCGGTCGCGGCTTCCACTTCAGCTTCGCCGGCAAGCGCGACGGTCTGGGCTCCGAGCGCGTCTTTCAATTTCGGCTCGGAGAGCGTGTGATCGCCGCGCACGAGTACCACCACCGTCTCGCTTCCGTCGACGATGTACAGCAGCGTCTTCACGAACCGATCCGCGGACAGCTTCAGGAAGGTCGCCACCTCCTCGATCGTGCGCTGGCCCGGCGTCGCCACGTCGGCCAACGCCGCGGGCGCCTCCACGCGCGCTGCGGGGGTCGGCACGCCGATCCCCGCCTTCTCGATGTTGGCGGCGTAGTCGCACTGCGTACAGCTGACGATCGCGTCCTCGCCCGACGCGGCCAGCACCTGGAACTCGTGCGAACGACTGCCGCCGATCGCCCCGGTGTCAGCCTCGACCGGGCGATACTGCAACCCGCAACGATCGAAGATACGCCGATAGGCCGCGAACATCGCGTCGTACTCGCGCTCGCAATCCTCCCGATCGAGATGGAAGGAATAGCCGTCCTTCATGATGAACTCGCGGCCCCGCATCAGGCCGAAGCGAGGCCGCACTTCATCGCGGAACTTGACCTGGATCTGAAAGAGGTTGAGAGGCACGTCCCGATAGGAACGAATCTCGCGGCGCACGAGATCAGTGACAACCTCCTCGTGCGTCGGCCCGAAGCAGAACTCGCGATCGTGCCGATCCTTGAACCGTAGCAACTCTTTCCCGTATCGATCCCAGCGGCCACTCGCCTGCCACAACTCGGCGGGACAAACGGCAGGAAGAAGAATCTCCTGCGCACCGGCGCGCGTCAGCTCCTCGCGCACGATCTGCTCGACCTTGCGCAGCACCCGCACGCCGAGCGGCAAGAAGTCGTAGATGCCGCGCGCAACCTGGCGAATCATGCCCGCGCGAAGCAGGAGCTTGTGGCTCACGACCTCCGCCTCCGCGGGAACCTCACGGAGGGTGGGCACGAACATTCTCGTCAATCGCATCGCGATCCTCGACTGCCCCTCATGTCCGGCGCGCTACCGCGGCGAGCGTCGCCAGCTCAGGGGGCTTGGGCGAAATTCTCGAGCCCTTTGGCCCGCGACGGATTGCGGAGCTTCCGCAGGGCCTTCGCCTCGATCTGGCGAATGCGCTCGCGTGTCACCTGGAAGCGCTGTCCGACCTCCTCGAGGGTGTAGTCGGACTTCTCGCCGATACCAAAACGCAATCGGAGGATCTGCTCCTCGCGCGGCGTCAGCGTCGCCAGCACCTTCCGGGTTTGCTCCTCGAGCGAGAGTGCCATCGCGGCGTCTGCCGGCGAGATACTCTGACGATCTTCGACGAAATCGCCGAGCGAACTCTCCTCGTCGTCCCCGATCGGTGTTTCGAGCGACACCGGCTCCTTCACGATCTTCAGAACCTTCCGGATCTTGTCCGGCGGCATCTCCATCTGGCCGGCGATCTCGTCCGGGGTAGGCTCCCGTCCGAGTTGCTGCACCAGATAGCGCGACGTGCGGAGCACCTTGTTGATCGTCTCGATCATGTGCACCGGAATGCGAATCGTCCGCGCTTGGTCGGCGATGGCCCGCGAGACCGACTGGCGGATCCACCATGTCGCGTACGTCGAGAACTTGTATCCGCGCTGGTACTCGAACTTCTCGACGGCCCGCATCAGGCCGATGTTGCCTTCCTGAATGAGATCGAGAAATCCGAGGCCGCGATTCGTGTAGCGCTTGGCGATCGACACAACGAGCCGCAGGTTCGCCTCGATGAGTTGGCGCTTGCCTTCTTGCGCTTTGTACTCACCGCGGCGAATTGCCGCGAAGGACTGACCGATCTCATCCTCCGACATCGCGGTCTCGCGCTCGAGCTGTCGGATGAGCTTCCGCCCCTCTTTGATGTCGGCCACCATCTGAATGATGTAGTCGGGGCTCCGACGAATCTGAGCGCTCACCTCCTTGGCCGCACCGCGCTCCCCGCGCACGACCTTCTCGCCCAGGCGAAGAAGCTCCTTCGCGTTCTTGTTCGTCGTGTTCTCGTACTTTCGAATGCCGGCACGATAACGATCGAGCGTCGAGACGGTCTCTTTCAGCTTGTCGACGATGACGCCGATCTGACGCGCGCCGAGCGGCACCTCGGCGAGTACACCCTCGATGGACGGCTTGATCGAATCGACACGCTTGTCGATCTTCTCGAGCTCTTTCCCCGAGAGGCGATTCTTAGCCGTCTTCGACTCCACGAGCTTCTCACGCTCGTTCACGAGACGGCGCAAGCGTGACACATGCTTCAGAAAGGCGGTGACGCGCGCATCCTCACGATCGGGCACGGCCTCACCGTTCGTCGTCGAGCTTTCCTCCTCGTCATCCCCGAAGAGGTGACGGCCGTCGATCTCGCCGTCGCGCAGCCGATCGCCGAGGTTCAGCACGTACTGGAGCGCAATCGGCAAGCTGAAAACCGCGCGCCGGATCTCGATCTCGCCGGTCTCGATACTCTTGGCGATGACGACCTCTTCTTCGCGCGACAGGAGCGGAACGCCTCCCATCTCCTGGAGATACATGCGGACCGGATCGGACGAATCGCGGACCAGGGAACGATCTTCCGTCTGCCTGGGCTGCTGGGGGGTCGCTGTCTCTTCCTTCTCTTCGGGCGACCACTCCTCGTCCTTCTCGTCCTCGTTCTCGGTGAAAGGGCTCTCTTCGGTGGCCTCACTAGCGATCTCACCGTCACCAGCTCCGATGGCGGAGACGACGCCGTTGATCTCTTCGGCTGCCGTGGGATCGGCGTTGGCGGCACCACCAGAGGCGGGCGCGGATTTGCGATCGCGCCCGATCTCGACCACCTGGCCGGTCTTCCCCTTCCCCTTACCCTTCGCCTTGCCGGTTGGATCGCCAGCCTTGGCTTTGATGACCCGCCCCGCCCCCTTGGCGGCTGCCTTCGAGCCCGCCTTGGGAACCAACTTTGTCACGGCCTTGGGGCCCGCCTTGGCTGCGGCTTTGGTAGCGGCCTTGGTAGCAGGCTTGGCGGCTGATTTGCCGCTCGCCTTCACGGCCACCTTGCTACGAGCCTTCGCAGGAGACTTCGCAGGGATCTTTGCCGTCTTCTTCTTCGTGGGTTTACTCGCACTCTTTGTCGCCATGAGCCTCCGCCGGTGGCCGTCCCATCAAGGGGATGCGAACCCGGGTGCCACCCCGGATCATCGCGGCCGGCCTTACTGCTCTCGCGAGAGCAAGCACAGATGGGTGCCGAAGTTTACTGCAAGCCAGCGCGGCAAGTCAAGGCAACACCCCGAAGTTATTACCAGATTTCTCTCTCCACGCTGCCCCTTGGGGCGTCTTGAGACACCGGAGCCGTTGCCCTACGGTACTTGCGGCATGCGCGGCCCGCTGAACACGACCCCGGGAACTCCGACCGGGGCTCGTCAGGAACCTCCCACGGAGGCCCCGCCAAGGCCTGGGACGAGGGCTCCCGCGGGACGTGGCACGGGAACCGACCCTCCGAATCGCTTCGAGGCGCTGCATGTCGTCCCCGAGACCGATCCGGACGCCTTTCCGGACGAACCAGACCGGGCACCCACTCGGTTCTATCGCGACGCCAGCCGGAGCGTGTTGGCGGAGAACCACAGTCCCGACATCAGCTTCCGGTACAGCCTGAATCCGTACCGGGGATGCGAGCACGGCTGTATCTACTGCTACGCGCGACCGAGCCACGAATTCCTCGGTTTCAGCGCCGGGCTCGATTTCGAGCGCCGCATCATGGTGAAAGAGGACGCCCCGGCGCTCCTCCGCCGGACGTTGGCCTCACGACGCTGGCAGCCTCAGGTCGTCGCCTTGTCGGGCAATACGGACTGCTACCAGCCGGTCGAGCGACGGCTCGAGCTGACACGCAGATGCGTCGAGGTCTTCGTCGCAGCCCGGAACCCGATCACGGTCATTACGAAATCGGCGCTCGTGGCCCGGGACACCGATCTATATGCCGAACTGGCCGCAGCCGGTGCCGCCCAGGTGGCGGTGTCCCTCACTACGCTGGACGCGGATATCGCACGACAGATGGAACCGCGCGCGGCGCGGCCGGGACGACGACTCGAGGCGATTGCCGCACTCGCCGAGGCCGGAGTACCCACGACCGTCATGATAGGGCCCGTCATCCCCGGTCTCACCGACTCGGAGATCCCTCGCATTCTCGCGGCGGCCGCCGCCGCGGGAGCACGCGCGGCCTCCTGGATCATGCTGCGCTTGCCACGGCCGGTCGACGCACTGTTCGACCAGTGGCTGGCCGAGCGATTTCCGACCCGACGCGAGCGCGTGCTCCATCGCGTGCGCGAAACGCGTGCCGGTCGGATCAGCGACAGCACCTTTGGCCAGCGCATGCGTGGACAGGGGGTCTACGCCGAGCAGGTCGCGGCGCTGTTCGCCGCCACCGCTCGGAAGTACGGGCTCGACCGCGTCCTACCGCCGCTCAGTGTCGCAAGTTTCCAGCACCCGACCCGCGACACTCGCCAACTCGGCCTGTTCTCCAATGGGTGAGTAGAGTCGTGCCCCGAGTTCCCCCAGACCGCCCGCCGGCAAAACACGACTGGCCGCGCATCGGACGACAGCTCGACGCGCACGGCTTCGCGCGCATGCCGCGGCTACTCGACGCCAGTGCGTGCCGATCGCTCGTCGACCTCTACGACCGCGATTCGCTGTTCCGCTCCACGACCGACATGGCCCGCCACGGCTTCGGGCGCGGACAGTACCGCTACTTCAAAGCCCCGCTACCCCCACTCGTCGCGCGCTTGCGGCGCACGCTCTATCCTCCGCTTGCGGCCGTCGCACGCGCGTGGGCTACGCGACTCGGCCAGGATCCGGCCGCATACCCAGCGACGCTGAACGGCTTTCTCGGGCGCTGCCGGACGGCTGGCCAAACACGACCGACCCCGCTCCTACTCCGCTACGGCCCCGATGACTGGAACGCGCTCCATCAAGATACGTACGGCGCGGTGGCGTTTCCCCTGCAGGTCGCCATGCTCCTGACCGATCCACGACGTGATCATCAAGGCGGCGAGCTGATCCTGGTCGAGCAACGCCCGCGCGCCCAATCACGCGCCACCACGGTGCCTCTCGGGCGTGGGGACGCCGTCGTGTTCACCAATCGCGAGCGCCCGGTGCGCGGCACGCGGGGCGACTACCGCGCCGCCATGCGCCACGGCGTCAGCACCGTGACGGCCGGACAACGGCTCACACTCGGCATCATCTTCCACGATGCCGAGTGAACCGCCGAGGCTCGGTCACCACTTTTCGCAGCGAACGGCGCGACGCTCGTACCCCGCGCCGCGCAGCAGATCACGAAGGCGTGTCGCGAGAGCGCCGACCGCGCAAATCCAAAAGTGCCGCGCGCGTTCGTCGTCAGCCTCGACGTAGCGCTCGCGAACGATCCGCTCCAGCTGAGGATTGTCGGCGGCGGCGGTCCCCGCCACCGCCAGCACGGACTCCCACCGCATCCTTGGGTTGGCGCTCGCCAACTCGACAAACTCGGCGGCGTAGACCATCGGCGTCGCAGCGTTGCCCCCTTGCAGCACAACAATCGGCTGATCACCGGTCGCGAGCGCACGCCTGACCATCGGCCGCACGGGAGCGATCCCCGTGCCCTGGGCGATGAACACCAATGGCGTCGGCGGCGGCTCAGCCAGCTTGAAGCTGCCGAAGGGACCGGTGAGAACCACCTCGTCACCGGGCAGGAGCCCGAACAGATAGCCGGAGCCCTCGCCACCCGGGACCCGATCGACACAGATCTCGAGCGCGCCATCCTCTGGAGATGACGCCAACGAGTACGCACGAACGAGCGGTGGGCGGTCACCGGCTGGCAGGGCAAGCGATACGAATTGGCCCGGATCGAACACCAGCGGGGAATCCGCGGGGAGTCGCAAAAAGAGCGAGCGCGTGTCGGACGACCAATCCCGAACGCGATCGAGGGTCACGCGGTACTCCCGTGGTACGCCGTTGGCGACCGCCACCGCGATCAGGCCTGGTTGATCGTGTACTTCGGGATCACGATCGTGAGGTCCCCCGTGACCACCGCTTGGCAACCGAGCCGCGAATGCATCGTCAACCCGGGCGCGTTGTCGAGTTCGTCCGCTTCCTCTTCCTGTTGCTCGGACAGATGCTCCTCCCCGTCCTTCAAGATGACGTGACAGGTCGTACACGCGCACTTCCCGCCACACGCGTGCTCGAGATGAATCCCGTGGCCGAGGAGCACGTCCAGAATGGACCCAGGCTCGCCATCGTGGCTGAACGGAGCGGCGGCCGGGTCGAACTCAATCGTGCGTTCGGGGTCGCCGGACTCGTAGCAGATGCGGATCCGGAGCATGGGCCTCGTCTATCCGGCTTCCCGAGATAGGTCCATCAGTCGATACGGCGCAGGCGGCTACCCGTCCTGGCGAGCGCGAGCGCGGAGCTCCACTCGACGGATCTTGCCACTTACGGTTTTGGGCAGTGCGGTGACGAACTCGATCGCGCGTGGATACTTGTAGGGCGCGGTCACCCGCTTCACGTGATCCTGGATCTCCTTGACGAGCGTGTCTCCCGGGACAGCGCTGTCCCGAAGGACGACGAACGCTTTGACGATGGTTCCGCGGATTGGATCGGGCGCTGCGACGACAGCCGATTCGACAACGTCGGCGTGCTCGAGGAGAGCACTCTCCACCTCGAAGGGTCCGATACGGTAGCCGGCGGAAATGATCACATCGTCGGCGCGGCCGACAAACCATTGGTAGCCATCTTCGTCGGCGTACGCGCGATCGCCGGTGACGTACCAATCACCACGGCGGCAGGCGGCCGTCTCGGCCGGATTCTTCCAGTACTCCAGGAAGAGCGACGGGGGCCGCCCACGCACGGCCAGATCACCGATTTCGCCAGCGGGGAGCTCGGCGCCCTGATCGTCGATCACCGCCACATCGTGCCCGGGAAACGGCAGGCCCATAGAGCCAGGACGAATCGCGATCCCCGGTCGATTGGCGACCAAAAGGGTACTCTCGGTCTGCCCATACCCGTCGTGGATCATCAGATTGAATGCGTCCTTCCACGCATGGATCACCTCGGGGTTGAGCGGCTCACCAGCTCCTGTGCAATGCCGAAGCCGCGGCAAGGACCACCGACTGAGATTCTCCTTCACGAGCAATCGATACTCGGTCGGCGGAGCACAGAAGACACTCACCTCGTAGCGGTCGAGCAGGTCCAACTCGCGCGCCGGATCGAAACGTCCATCGTACATGAAGACCGGCACACCCAGTGTCCACGGCCCGAACAACACGCCGTAGGCGGCCTTCGCCCACCCCGTATCGGAGGTCGTCCAGTGGAGATCGGAGCGGCGGAGGTCGAGCCAGTGCCGCCCCGTCAACGTATGCGCAAAGGTGTAGGCGTGTGCATGGAGGACCGCTTTCGGATCCTTCGTCGTCCCCGACGTGTAGAAGCAGATCGCCGGCTCGTCGGCCCGCGTCGGCACCCGCGTCAACGTCCGGCCGGCAGCCTGTTCCAGGGCGTGATAGTCGGACCAGCCGGGTGGCGCCGCGACCGCGATCTTCACGGTGACGTCCGGGCAATCGCCGAGCGCCGCTTCCACCTCGTCGACGTTCGCACCCGTCGTAATGATGGTACGTGCGCCACTGTGCGTCGCCCGAAAGCGCACGTCCTTCGCACGCAGACTTGCCGTACACGGAATCGCGAGCGCGCCGAGTTTCAAACATGCGAGGAAAGCCACCTGCCACTCGGGCATCCGAGGAAGCATGATCATGACGGGATCACCTCGCCCAACACCAAGCCCCGCGAGCGCGTTCGCGAAGCGATCGGAGCGCTGCTTGAAATCCCAGAACGTGTGCCGCTCGCTCCGGCCGTCCTCGCGAACATAGAGCAGCGCCATCCGACTCCGGTCCGCCGCGTAGACGTCCACGGCGTCGTACCCGAAGTTGAAGGTGGGCGGCACCGCCCAGTCGTACGCACTCATGGCGCCCCTCGCTTCCCCCGACGTGCCGCCGGCCCAACGTTGGCCTTCCGCCCCGATGCCTCGATGTACTTCTTGCTGACGGGTGAGAGATCGTGCGGATCAACACGCGCCTCGATGATCACGAAGCTCCTACTCTGCGCCGCCGCGGCCAGCGCATCGCGGAATTCGCCGACGGTCTCGGCCACGAAGCCCTCGCCTCCCCAGTTGCGCGCGAGCTCGGCGTAGGGCCAGTTCGGAATGGTCAGGAGATCCTCCCGGTCGGTAATTGGGCGAAAGATGCCCCACCCTCCGTTGTTCATGACGATCACGACGGGACGAAGGCCATGGCGCGGCGCGTGCGCGATCTCGCTCCCGGTCATCTGGAACGCCCCGTCGCCGCACAACACGATCGGCCGCTGGCCCGTGCCGAGCTCGGCACCAAGCGCTCCGGGCACGCCGAACCCCATCGAGGCGTAGTACCCCTGGGCGAGGTACGCACCTCCGCGACCGACCCGTACATCCAGGCCGGCAAAGAGCATGTCCCCAGACTCGGCGATGACCGACCACCCACGCCGACCGGCGAGAAAAACGTTCAGCTCCCGAAGCATGTCTGCCACACGCACGGCCCGTGTCGAGCGAGCCGGTGGGCCGTGGAGATTGTCCGCGTAGACGACGCGCTCGCGGTGAGGCCGCAAGCGCTGGCGCGCAAGGGCGCGCAGGAAGTCGCGAATGCCGACGTCCGTATAGGTGTGGAAACTCGCCTTGACGACGTTGCCGGCGGCCCAGATCGACTTGCCGCGCGTGATACTCGGGGGCCGACTGCCGAGATTCATGTCGGTGAGCAGCGTACCGAGATTGACGACGAGGTCGGCGGCGTCGACACGGCGGCGAATCGACGGGGGACTGATCGCCCCCATATGGACACCCATGTACTGGGGATGGTCCATTGGGAACGCCCCCTTACCGAGCACCGTCGTCATGCACGGTGCGCCCGTGCGCTCGGCCAACCGCACGATCTCGTGCGTGAGCTTGTAGCGAAACGTCTCGATGCCAGCGATCAGAGCGGGCCGGCGTGCCGCGTTCAGCCGCTGGGCGGTCTCGCGGGCCGCCTCGGTGGTCTTCCGATCGTCGGAACGTGCGAATTCCAGCTTGCCGTCCCAACGCCGGATCTCGTCCGGAACCACGATCGAGGTCTCCACCATGTCGCGATGAATCTCGAGATAGCCCGGACGCTGCTCGCGCCACATCGTGTGCACGACCTCGTGCACCGTCTCCGCCGCCGTACGAGGATCTGCCAGGACCCGCGCCGCACACGTCAGTTCCTGATAGATCCGAAACTGCGACTCGATCTCCTTGGCCTGATGATGGATCAGCTGACCGAGCTTTCGTTCCTCCTCGCCCGGCCCTCCGCTCACGACAAGAATGGGCACTCGCTCGGAGAACGAGCCGGCGACTGGATTCACCATATTGAGGCCGCCGGCACCGTAGGTGACGCACACCACACCAAGCCTGCCGGTCGCACGCGCATAGCCGTCGGCCGCGAATCCGATGCCCGGCTCGTGCGAGAGGGTGACGATTTTCAACCCGCGGCGGCGCCCGAACTTGAAGAACAGGTTGATGACGAGATCGCCCGGAATGCCGAAGAGATGAGTAACGCCGATGCGCTGCAGATAGGCAACGAGAAAATCGCCCAGGCGCATGCGCGCGCGCATCACGCGAAGAAGTCCTCCACATCAACCGACGAGACCTCGATCGTACGGACCTCGTCCTTCCGGTAGAACTCGAGCGACACACTGGACCCCGCGGGGCGCGACCACAGATCCTCGTACAACTCGCGCCGGGTCGCGATGCGCCGGCGATCGACCCCCAACAGAATGTCGCCGGGGATCAGCCCGGCGACGTCGGCGGGAGCGCCCGGCACGAGCCCGGCGACGACAACGTGCTCGCGTAGCGTATAGCAGAAGAAACCGAGCCACGCGCGCGACGCCCGGCCCTGGCGTCGACCGAACTTCAACAACTCGTCACGGTGATCGCGAAAACATGCGATCGGGATGGCGAGCGAGAAGCGGCCTATCTCGTTCAGATTGAGCGAGATGACCCCAAGGACACGCCCCTGCACGTCGACGAGCGGCCCGCCACCGAGCCCCGGATTCATCGCGCTCGCAAAGATCGCGGGATCAAGCGCGTACTCCCAGTTCGCCTCGAACGCCGTCATCGCCGTCACGCCGCCCGAGGCAACGCGCCGGCCCTCGTCTCCGACACTCGCGGCAATGAACACGTCCTCGCCGACGACCACATCGTCCGCGGGCCGGATCGGCAAAGCCGCCCACTCGGGCCCTTCCGCGCGGAGCACCGCCACGCCCGTCGCAAAGTCATGCGCCACGACGTCGGCACGGTGCTTCCGCCCGTCGATCGTCGTCACGATCGCTTGCCGCGCCCCGAGCACGACGTAGTTGACCGTAACGATCAGCCCCGCATCATCGACGACCGTGCCGGTTCCGGCACGCTCGGCACCAAGGACCGGTACCGACGGATGATCCTCGGGTACGGACACCTGGAGATGCACCGTGCCCGGCAGTGTCTCCTCGAGCAGGTGAACGGAGGCGTTCATGGGGTGACTCGCGCACACGCCGCTGGGCGCGGCAATGTCTTGCGAGACGGAGGCGCGCTCACTATGAGGAAGAGTTCCAATGCACACCCACCCGTTGACGGTCGACGTCGCCCCGTGGGTGCTGTTCCGTGCGCTCTCCCACCGGAAGCGTCCATTCTACATCGACGCCGCGCAGCCATGGGGTGAAGAGTGGATTTCCTGTATGGGATTCGGCCCACGGATGCAATTCCGGGTGGGCGCGGGCGAAGGTGCGCTTGCCGCCCTCGA
This sequence comes from Deltaproteobacteria bacterium, assembly GCA_029262315.1. Lineage (GTDB taxonomy): Bacteria > Desulfobacterota > Binatia > UTPRO1 > UTPRO1 > JAJCZP01. Next base: position 19,158 of record JAJCZP010000153.1, read on the forward strand.
CGGGATCGTCGACTCGATTCGCCCCGCAGCCCGGACAACGAAACGACGTTTGCTACCGTTCGGCGGAGGAGCCGTCGTCGCGTTGGCCTACGAAGCCAAGAACGAGGTCGAACAGCTCCCACCGCCGCGCGGTGAACGGCAAAACGCCGCGCATCTCGTCGGCGCGGTGTACGACGCCGTGATCGCGTACGATCATCACCGGCGCGAGTATGTCGTGGCCAGTCACGAACTCGACGCCGCCGCACTCGCTCGCTTCGCGGACGAGGTGCGCTCCCTCGCGGACGACGCAACGGCCAACGCGGACACCTCGCCGTGGTCGCGCGCGCCAGCGTCCCTTCCGATCAGCAAGGCAACCTACACGGCACGCGTCGAGCGCGCGCTGGAATACATCGCGGCCGGCGACGTCTACCAAGTGAACCTCAGCATGCCGATCGACACAGCACTCCCGGCGTCACCGGTCGCGGTGTATGATCGCCTACGTACGATTCAACCGGTACCGTTCGGCGCATTCATCGACTGTGGCCCTGAGCAGCTGTTGTCGAATTCCCCCGAGCTTTTTCTCAGACGTCGGGGCGACGAAATCATCACCTGCCCCATCAAGGGCACCCGCCCGCGTGGCGATTCGGCCGCCGCGGATCGGGCTCTCGCCTACGAGTTGGCCCACGACACGAAAGAACGCGCCGAGCACATCATGATCGTCGACCTCGAACGCAACGACCTCGGGCGCCTCTGCCACACCGGAAGCGTCGAAGTGGCACGCATGGGTGAAGTGACCCGACTCGCCACGCTCCACCATCTCGTATCGACGGTCCGTGGCCGCCTCCGCGCCGGCACCGGCACCGAGGCACTGCTACGCGCGACGTTTCCGAGCGGTTCGATCACGGGAGCGCCGAAGATCCGCGCGATGGAAGTCATCGACGAACTCGAGGACGGCGCGCGCGGTTTCTACACGGGAGCGATCGGCTGGGTCGATGCGAGTGGCGACCTCGACCTGAACGTCGCCATTCGGACCGCCGTGGCGCGCGACGGCCGACTCACGTACCGGATTGGAAGCGGCATCGTGGCTGACTCTTTGGCCGAGCGTGAGTACGATGAGTGCCTGCTCAAAGCCGAGGGCTTTCTTCGCGCCATCGGGCAGCCCTTCCACGACAATGCCCAGGACACGCAAGCGACCGGAGGCTGATGTGAATCGTCCCGCCCGCACCCCACACGTTCTACTCAACGGTCGGCTGTTGCCCGCGGCGCGGGCAAAGATCTCGGCGCTCGATCGCGGCTTTCTCTATGGCGACGGCCTGTTCGAGACGCTCCGCACATACGGAGGTGAGCCCTTCGGCCTCGCGGCACACCTCGCCCGCTTGCGCCGCTCCGCACGCGTCTTCCGAATGGACGTCCCCATTTCGCCGACGTTCTGGGAACCGCGTATCCGGCGGCTGCTCCGCGCCAACCGCCTCGAGTCCACCGATGCCTCGGTACGCCTCACGGTGTCGCGCGGAGCAGCCCCCTTCGGCATCCTCCCGCCACGCGGCCTGCGACCCACCACGCTCCTGCTGGCCTCGGCTCTGGACCCGCGGCTCACCCGCGCGCAGTCACGCGGCGTCCGTGTGTGCTTTTTCCCCTTTCGCGTCGTCACCGCCCGCCTGCCTGGGCACAAGACGCTCCACTACCTGCCGGCCGTCCTCGGCAAAATGGTCGCGCGTCGCCGCAGCTCGTGGGAGTCGCTCTACCTCGACGCCGACGATCACGTACTCGAAGGCACGACGAGCAACATCTTCATCGTCCGCCGGGGCGCGCTCTTCACGCCGCCGCTGCACGGCGTCCTCCCGGGCGTCACCCGAAAGACGATTGCCACGGTCGCTGCGCGCTGCGGACTCGACCTGACCGAGCGCGCACTGAAGACACGCGACCTCGACCGCGCCGACGAGATCTTCCTGACGGCTTCGACGATCGAAGTGCTGCCGGTCGTACGCGTCGAGGGTACCCGGGTCGGCGACGGACGCCCCGGCACCGTCACCCGCATGCTCCAGGACGGGTATCGCGCTCACGTACGACGCGCACTGGCTCGCGCACGCGGCTAGCCGGTCACGGGCTGCCGCCCACCACGAGTTCGCGATTGCCACCCACTACGAACTCGCGAGAGCCACCCACCACGAGGTGGTGGGCTACCGCACGCGTCGAGCCGGTCGCGTTACAACAACAGGTACGGCGCGACCGCCATACCGACAGTGAAGAGCACCGTGAACGCGGAGAAACTCGCCGTGCCGACATCGTTCCAGAATGCCTCCGACTCGGCATCCTCATCCACCTCGAGATCGCCGGTGCCTTCGCCAAACTGCGCGGCGTCGCTCGGAATCTGCCCCTCGCTTCCGAACGCAACGTCACCGTACTGCTCCGGCGGCCCTGGAGGATCGTCGGTGAGGAGGCTCATGTCGCGATTCATGTCCTCTTCGCTCCAGGGATTCGAAGCGATCTCGCGTCGCCAGCGCGCCTCGGCTTCATCGAGGTCGCCGCTAATCGCGGCCTGGTCCTTCCACTGATCGTACGTCCGCGTCTGCTTGGCTCCGCCGCACGCACCGACCAACGCCACACACACCGCTAGATGCGGGAGCACCCGCAGCCATCCTGATCGCATCATCATTGGCAACCCCACCACCCCCAGCTATAGTCCCCGACTCGCGCTCGTACAATCCAGTTTTTGCGGGGGGCGGATGCGGGTCTACGTCGACGAAGTCCATCGACACGTTGGAGAGGAAATCACCCTCAAGGGCTGGCTGTACAACCGCCGATCCTCAGGAAAGCTGCATTTTCTGCTTGTGAGGGATGGTACGGCCACGATCCAGTGCGTGGTGTTCGTCAAGGACGTCCCGCCAGAGCTCTTCGAGCGCGCCGGGCATCTCACCCAGGAATCCGCGCTGGAGGTCGTCGGGACGGTCCGCGAAGACGCCCGCTCCTCACTCGGATTCGAACTCGGCGTCCGAGAGTTCCGCGTCCTACACGACGCGGCCGAGTACCCGATCACGCCAAAAGAGCACGGCCCGGCCTTCCTGCTCGATCATCGACATCTGTGGCTACGTTCATCGCGACAGCACGCGATCATGCGCGTACGAAGCACCGTGGTCGCCGCCTGTCGCAACTACTTCGACCGGCGCGGCTTCACATTGCTCGACGCACCCGTGTTCACTCCCGCGGCCTGCGAGGGCACGACCAATCTCTTCGAGGTCGACTATTTCGGCACGCCCGCCTACCTCACGCAGAGTGGGCAGCTGTACATGGAAGCCGGGGCGATGGCGTTCGGCAAAGTGTACTCCTTCGGCCCGACCTTCCGCGCCGAGAAGTCCAAGACGCGACGTCACCTCACGGAGTTTTGGATGATCGAGCCGGAAGTCGCTTTCGCCGACCTCGACGACGACATGGATCTTGCCGAGGATTTTCTCGTCGAGGTCGTCGGACGCGTCGTCGCCGAGCGACGACGCGAACTCGCATCACTCGAACGCGACATCGCGGCGCTCGAGCGAGTACAAAAACCTTTGCCGCGCATCCGGTACGAGGAAGCGCTGGCGACGCTTGCCGAGGCCGGCAAACCCGTCGCCTTTGGGGAGGACTTCGGCGGCGACGAGGAGACCGTGCTCTCGGAACGCTTCGATCGCCCCGTCCTGGTGCACCGCTATCCCGCGGCCTGCAAGGCCTTTTACATGAAGGTCGACCCAGAGGACGCGCGCTTGGCGCTCTGTGTCGATGTCCTCGCCCCGGAAGGCTACGGCGAGATCATCGGTGGCGGCCAGCGCGAAGACGACCTCGACACTCTCGAGAAGAGCATTCAAGCGCACGGCCTTCCCGCTGAGGCTTTCGGCTGGTACCTCGACCTACGGCGCTACGGCTCCGTGCCCCACGCCGGCTTCGGGATGGGGATCGAGCGGATGGTCGCGTGGCTCTGTGGTCTGCACCACGTACGCGAGACGATCCCGTTTCCACGGATGCTCGAGCGGCTGACTCCCTAGCGGTTTCGGAACGAGAAGAGCGGCGCCGCACGCTCACGCCGCCCGACCTCGCGAACAGCGGCACCCCGAATCGCCGCGAGCTATCTCCTCGAAGAAAGAGGGGCGACGACTTCGATGAGCGTTCCCAGGGGCTGCGGGCTGGCGTCGACGAGGGCGCCACGGCGACCGTACGCCCAATCGGCGACGGTGGACTGCAGGACCCGGCGCACGTGCGCATCGGGCTGGAAACGGAAGTAACCGTAGTGCGTGCGGCGAATCGTCGGACAGCTGCCGCGCAGGATGTGACCGAGTGGCGTCTTCTCGGCCAGCACGGCGGTGCGCACATCGGGTGCGAACGCGTCGAGTCGGAGTTCGACCGCGGCAAGCGCCAGCGGAGCGTCATCGGCGGCGCGCGTGAGGAGCACCTGACGCGCGTAGACATCGTCGCAGCGAACGCGCGCCACTACGCGAATACCCACAGTCGTATCGTGATAGCGCTCGAGTCCGAGGGTCATCTCCCGATCGTGGACGAGCACGGGAGCCACAGCGTCCGGCACGCCCACTCCCGGAATCTCCTCGACACTCGGCAGGTCCCACCCGGCGCGAAGATAGAACTGCGTGAGCGGATCCAGCAACGAGGATCCGATTTGACACCCTTCGAGGGAGGGACTATCGCCCCGGCTGGACCCCTGCCCGTCTATGATCGATGCTTTTCGTGACGACATCGCGCGTGTTCGTGCCGCCGGCTTGTATCGCGAACTGCGGCCGACGCAAGGTCGTGTCGATACGTGGGTCGAGATCGAGGGCCGGCGAGCCCTCCTGCTGTGCTCGAACAATTATCTCGGGCTCGCCGGCCACCCGGCTCTCGCCGACGCCGCGGCCCGCGTGGCCCACGAGTACGGCGTCGGTGCCGGCGCCTCGCGTCTGATCTCAGGCTCGCTGGCCATCCATCACGCCCTCGAGCAACGCCTGGCCACGCTGAAGCACACCACGGGGGCGCTCCTCTTTCCCTCTGGCTATCAGGCCAACCTTGGCGCGATCTCCGCGCTCGTGGGCCATGGGGACGCAATCTTCAGCGACGCGTTGAACCACGCCAGCATCATCGACGGATGCCGCTTGTCACGTGCCGCCGTCCACGTGTTTCCGCATCGGGACATGACCGCGCTCGCCGCACTACTTCGGGACGCACCCGCACGGCGACGACTCATCGTCACCGACTCGGTCTTCAGCATGGACGGCGACCACGCGCCGCTCCACGAAATCTGCGCGCTCGCCGCGGACACCGGCGCGATGGTCATGCTGGACGAGGCGCACGCTACGGGAGTGTTTGGTTCATCCGGCGGCGGCCTCGCCGAAGCACTCGGTGTACACGACGGCATCACCGTACACGTCGGCACGCTCGGCAAAGCGCTCGGCTGCGCCGGAGCGTTCGTCGCGGCGGCGCCCGCTGTCATCGAGTTGCTCGTCAACCGCGCGCGTACGTTCATCTACACGACGGCACTCCCACCGCCGACCGTAGGCGCCGTCGACGCCGCCCTCGATATCGTCGCGCGCGAACCAGAACGGCGGGCGACCGTCCTGACGCGCGCCGCGACCCTGCGAGCGGGTCTCGAGGACATGGGGTTCGACGTGCCCCCGGGAGAAGGACCGATCGTGCCGGTCATCGCCGGCGACAGCGCACGCGCGATGGCATGGTCGCGCGCGCTTCTCGAGCGTGACGTGTTCGTTCAAGCAATCCGCCCGCCCACAGTACCGGATGGCACCGCACGGTTGCGGGTCACGGTGATGGCCACGCATACCGAGGACGATATCGCGCACGCGATCGAGGCCTTCGCCTCGCTCTAGCACACGACGGGCGCGCGCCCCCGCACCGCGCCGGCTCAGGCGGCCAGGATCTGGACGGAGAGGCTGCGCTTGCGCGGACCGTCGAGCTCTACGAAGAGGATGCGCTGCCACTCGCCCAGCAGGAGAGCGCCCTCGGCAATCTGCAGCGTGACGCTGTTCCCGAGCATGATGGCTCGGAGGTGCGCGTCAGCGTTCTGACGATCGCAGTCGGAGTAGCGTGGATCGTTGTGCTTCCACTCCTCACCGCGCGGCACCAGTCGCTCGAGCATCTCCTCGATGTCTTCGAGCAAAGCCGCTTGCGGCTCGTTCACGAACACAGCCGTGGTAGTGTGCAGTGTACTCACCGTCGTGAGGCCGGAGGCGATACCGCTCGTCCGGACGAGCGTACCGATATGCTCGGTGAGGTCATGGATCTCCAGCCGCTTGCTGGTCTGTACCGTCATCGGATGCAGTGTCAGCCCACCCTGGGTGGTGTGCTCGGTTGCCCTTGTCTCTTGCCACTCGACTGCCGGTCCGTTCCCCATTGTCCCCATAAGACCTCCCACAGCCGATGGTATGGGAAAATCCGCTCGTGGCAACGTCAGCGAGCCGGGCGTTGTCGAGCTCTAGGATCGAGCGGGCACCGGAGATGACGATGGCGTCCGTCAGGACGACCCCCGCCACGCACTGCGCGCCCACGCCGCGAGCAGGCAAGCCACTTTCTCCACGCGGGTCACCCGGAGTCGCGGCCCGAAGACCGCCTCGGGGCGACGTCGGATGCGGGCCAGCAACCGTTGATACACTAATCGCATGCCCTCCGCGGGCGCCAGCGCGCGTCGATCGGCCGGCACGATACCGACGCGCGCTTCGCGAAAGAGCTGAGCGGCGCGCTCACACTCGAACGCCATGAGCGCGGCAAAGGCCTCGTTCGCGACGTGGGTCGTCAGATCCCGCTCGCCATACCCGAAACGCTGCAAATCCTCTCGGGGGAGGTAGATCCGGCCACGCTCCGCGTCCTCGGCAAGGTCCCGCAGGATATTGGTGAGTTGCAGTCCGACGCCGAGCCGCTCCGCGTACGACCGTCCTGGCGCGCTTCGACAACCGAGAATGGGCAGCGCGGCAAGCCCGACGGCGGCAGCCACGCGATGACAGTAGCCGCGGAGCTCGTCGAACGTGTCATAGCGGCGCTGCTCGAGATCCATCGCGACCCCGGCCACGATGTCGGAGAGATGCTCACGCGACACATCGAACCGCCGCACGGTATCGGCCAACGCCACCCCAACCGGATGCGTCGGCACACCGTCGAACACCCGCGTCAGTTCACGCCGCCACGCATCGAGTTCCGTTGCTCCCTCGCCCCCCGCCCTCGCATCGGCAGTATCATCGACGAGACGACAGAACGCGTACAGCGCCTCCAGCCCACGGCGTCGCTCCGTGGGCAACAACCGAAACAGATGGACGAAGTTGCTGCCGCTCGCCACGCCGATGGCGGTACACGCCGCATAGGCATCGGTCAGCGACGGGCGCGGACCCTGGGACGGCCATGCCGCGACGGTGGGCGACCCAAGGGGCGGCCTCGCGGCAAACCCCGTCACGACTGGACTCCGAGCAGACTGCGAACGACCAGCCCCGCCTTCGCCCACCGTGAGAGCGTAGGGCGCACCCTGAAAATGTCGTAGTCGATCGCGGCAAGTCGCTCGAGGATCGCAAGTCCGCCACGGGCGAACAGCTGAATCTCACGCCCCGCACGGGGCTCGACCATGTCGACGAGCGGGAGACCACGCGCGAACAGCCCTCGCGCTCGCTCACACTCGAACGCCATCAACTCTCGAAACGCCGCCGTAACGCGACGGCCGGCGAGATCGGCTTGCGAGTACCCGAAGCGTGCGAGGTCCTCCGTGGGAATGTAGACCCGCCCTTTGGCGAGGTCCCGGTCCACGTCCTGCCAGCAGTTGGTGAGCTGGAGCGCCGTGCAGATATCGTCCGCACGCGCCTGCCGCGCGCCGTCACGATACCCAAACAGGTACAGGACGAGATGCCCAACGGGGTTCGCCGAGGACGCGCAGTACCGGCCGAGCTCATCGAAAGTCCGAAACCCCGAGAAGGCGATGTCCATCCGGAATGCGGCCAGCAGCCGCTGAAACGGCTCGATGGGGATCTCGAATTGCCGAACGGTCTCCGCCAACGCCACGAAGATGGGATCGCGGGGAACACCCGCGTAGCACGCGTCGAGTTCTCGCTCCCAGCGGTCGAGCGCCGCCGCGGCTTGGCGTCGGTCGGGCTGCTCGTCCGCGAAGTCGTCGGCCGTCCGCGCATACGCATAGATGGCGGCAATGTGGCGCCGCAGATGCCGCGGCAGGAGGCGTGAGCCGATGGTGAAGTTCTCGTAACGCGCGCGGGCGATACGCTCGCACGCCGCGAAAGCGGCATCGACCTCTGACGTGTGCGCGCGCCCCGCCGATACCGCGGTAGCCGTGTCTCGCATCACCGCCACGCGGTCAGGTGGCCGTGGCTGCCTGCCGGCCTCCACCTGACGCCACCGACCACGCCGAAGCCGCCTCGCGCGCCCAGCGATCCGCGGCCATCAGCGTCTCGAGATCGGTCGCGGGCCCCCGCGGGTGCAACGCCATGACACTCCGCACGATCTCGGGAACGTCACGGTAGGCGACGTCCTCTGCGAGGAATCGCTCGACGGCGACCTCATTGGCGGCGTTCAGCACCGCCGGCATCGTCCCCCCGGCGCGCAACGCCTGGTACGCGAGCGCGAGACACGGGAAGCGCTCTCGATCCGGCGGCAGAAACGTGAGCGTTCCGGCGGCGGGTAGATCCAGTGACGGCAAATACGAGAGCGGGAGTCGATCGGGATACGTGAGCGCATACGCGATCGGAATCGTCATATCGGGCACGGCCATCTGAGAGATCACCGAGCCGTCAATATACTCCACCATCGAGTGCACGATGCTCTGCGGATGAACCACGATGTCGATCTGATCCGCCGGCATGCCGAACAACCAGTGTGCCTCGATGACCTCGAGCCCCTTGTTCATGAGAGTGGAGCAGTCGACGGTGATCTTCGAACCCATCTTCCAGGTTGGATGCTTCAGCGCGTCGGCCACGGTCACGGACGCGAGCTGAGCGACCGTATGATGGAGGAACGGTCCCCCGGACGCGGTGAGGACGATCCGACGCACTTCAGAACGGTTGTGCCCCTGGAGTGCCTGAAAGATCGCATTGTGCTCGCTGTCGACCGGGAGGAGCGCCACACCCTGTTCACGCGCCGCCTGCGTCACGAGCTCGCCAGCGACGACCAGCACCTCTTTGTTTGCCAGCGCCACGTCCTTGCCGGCCCGTGCGGCGGCAAGCGTCGGCATCAAGCCGAGTGCACCGACGAGCGCCGAAATGACGACGGTGGCCTCCGGATGGGTTGCCACCGCGAGCGGCCCGTCGACACCAACGACCAGACGCCCGGCATAGTCGGGAACACGCTCGCGGAACTCACGTGCGGCGACCTCGTCGGCCACTGAGACCAACGCGGGACCGTGCCGCCGCACTTGCGCTGCCAATCGCTCCATGTTCCGCCCCGCCGCCAACGCCACGGCGCGAAAGCGATCAGGAAAACGCTCGAGGAGCGCCAGCGTCGACACACCCACCGATCCGGTTGATCCCAGAATGGCAACTGCTCGGCCTCGAGGCGTATCGGTCATCGGTCAGCGTCCGTCAGAGAGCCACCGCCGCGCGGATGCAAAAGCCACCGAGCACCACCAACGGGGAGCAGTCGATCCCTGTCATAGCGCAAATGGAACTGTCGGGGGAATCCAAACCCCGCGAGGCTCCCCAGCCTCACACGACTCACCCAGGTCAGGGGTTTTTGGGCGCGGGCACACGTGCGCGGGCCCGGGGCGCTGGCGGCAGAAGAGGAGGCTGCCGTCGGCGCGCTCGATTGAGATTCTCCCGAGCGAGTGGTGACTGCGGCGTCAGCTTCACCGCCGCTTCGAACGCCCGCACGGCGCCACCCCACTCCCCCACCTGCGCACGGGCGATCCCGAGCAGGCTCAAGACCGAGGCGTTTCCAGGCTCGAGCGCGGCGGCCATCGACAACGCGTGCACCGCCTCAGCCGGCCGCCCAGCGCGCAGCCGAAGCCGACCAAGCTCCTCATGGATCCGCGGCTCGTTCGGCTGCTCGACGATGGCCCGCTCGAGGAGTGAATTCGCCTCGGAGAATCGCCCGAGGTGGCCGTACACCCACCCGAGATTCCGGCGCACGTGCGTATTCTGCGGGTCTTTCGCGTTGGCTCGCTCGAGGACGAGACGCGCTTCCTCCCACTCACCCAGCAAGCCGAGAATGGATCCCAACGTGTTCAGCGCCGTGAGATCGTCACCTCGCACCGCACGACGAAGCACCGCCAGCGCCTCCTGCGAACGCCCTACGCTCGCGTACGCCCAGCCAAGGTTGGTGCAGACGGCACGCGCGGTGTCTGGGTCGATCCATCGCCCTTGCCCCTCGACCAGGGCCTGCGCGATCTCGAGTTGCTCGAGCGCGTCCTGCGGTCGCGCCTGCCCCAGCAGCAGCGCCCCGAAGGTGGCCCGGGCCACGGGGTCCGTCGGCGCGAGCCCGACCGTCCCACGCGCGATCACGAGGGCTTCGGCGATCCGTCCCACACGCCCATACACCCGACTCAGCGCGATGCGTACCGCGGGATCATTCGGCGAGCGCTGCCACGCCAACTCGAGCGCAAACACTTCGGCGGCCGTGACGCGCGCGGCACGCAGGTGATCTCCCTTGCGCGTATAGCTCGCGGCAAGCTCGCGGAAGACACGATCTTTGTTCGGCGCCGCCGCCAGGGCATCACCCCAGAGCACGGTCGGATCGCGCCAGTCATGATTCCGACCAGAAGCTGTCGCGGCGAGGGTCGCGACGAGCACCGCGGCGCCAAGCAGCACGACCGTACGACGCGCGCGATGCGCCAGCCCGGCACCGGCCAACGCGGTCAGCACGGCGAATCCCGCGACACTGAGATACATGCGCCGCTCGGAGACCAGGTCGGCAAGCGGCGCGAACGTCGATGTCGGCACGAGCGCGAGAAGCGCGAAACCCAACCAGAACGCCGCGGCGCGCCGCTTTGCCGCGATCAACCACATCAGGAGCGCGACGATGAGCGTCCAGCCAAGGACCGGCAGGAATAGCGGCACCCCGATCGTCCACTCATAGTCGATGGATTGGTGGATTGGCCAGATCAGCAACTCGAAGTAGTGCCAGGTAACGCCGAGCTGCGCACGAAAGTACTCGAACGGCGAGATACCCAGATTCAACAGCGCCCCCGGTTGCATCCGCGTCACAAGGAGCCAGGCAAGGATGCCCCATGTCGCGACCGTACCGACGTGCAATGGCCAGCGGGTCGAGCGCGACACCGGTGGCGCGCTCTCACCACCGAAGGCAACGAATGCGATGCGCGGTCGGGGAAAGAGTAGGTGCGTGAACCATGCGAGCGCGAGAGGAGCGACCACCATCGTCGGACTGGTCCCCATACCAAGCGCACACGTCACAACAGCACCGAGCCACAACAGCACCCGCCACTGGGCATACGCCTGTCCGAGTAGAGCCAGCTCGAGCATGGCCAGCAACCAGCACGCGGCCAACACCTCACTCCGCCCGCTCACCAGCGTCACCGCCTCCGTCTGCAACGGGTGCACCAGAAAGATCATGGCGGCCCACCAGGCGACCCAGGTCGCACGCGCGAACTCGGTTCGCGAAAGCAGGAGACTCCTACGCACGATATCGTAGAGCAACAACCCGCAGGCGATATGCAACGCGAGGTTCGCCAGATGGTAGCCGAACACCGACAGGCCGCCGAGCGCGTAGTTCAGCGCGTACGTCCACTCGAGCACGGGCTGGGCCGCGCTGAAAGGCGCCGGCCAGAGTTCTCGAATCCTGAGGTTGCTCTCGATAGCCGCGCGATCATGAAACACGAACGGCACGGTGAACGTGTTGGCGTAGACTCCGAGTGCCGCCGCTACGAGCGCCGCGATGCGAACCACGGTCATGGCACGGCCCCGAGGCGCTCGCGCACAGGCGCGAGCGCCACATCGCCCGGGAACCGGGCCTCCGCTCGGGCGAGCGCCGCATGCGCAGATGCCTGGTCACCAGCCGCGGCATACGACGCGACCAACCCCGCGGCCATCCGCACATGCGCGGTCGCCACGGGCTCGTAGACGGCGATCGCACGCACGTAGTCCCGCTGCGCATGCAAGAACGTGCCGTAGTTCATCCGAATCTGTAGCGAGCCTGGCTCGGCCGCAAGCGCCGCCTCGTACGACGCACGCGCGGCGTCGACCTGGCCCGCGCGGAAAAGGGTATTGGCGAGGTTCATGTGCAGCCCAGCGCGGCCGGGCTGATAGACGAGGGCCTCGCGGGTTCGCTCGATGGCAACCGCCCAATTGCCCCGCCGACTCTCGACGGTGGCCAGGTTCATGATCGCATCGACGAAGTCGGGCTTGGCGGCGATCGCCCGCTCATAGGCGTGCGCCGCCGCATCGAGATCGCCGGCCGACACCAGCGCGTTGCCATAGTTGTGCAAGGTCGCGACATCGTCGGGCAGAATCGTCAACGAACGTTCGAAGGCCCGGCCGGCCTCCGCGTGCCGTCCGAGATCGGCGAGCACGCCCCCAAGCTCACGATGACTTCGCGCCGAGCGCGGCGCTTCACGAACCATCGCCGTAAAGAACGTCTCGGGATCGTGCCACACCGGATTCCGCGTCACGGTCCGGGCACCATACAAGCCCACGAGCACGAGGAGCGCTACGAGAAACACCGGCGAGAACCGCCGCGGGTCGCCCGTGGATGGTTCGCTGCCAGTCAGAGACGCGAGAAGCGCGGCCACCATCAGGCATGCACCCGCTGAGGGGAGATACACCAGGCGTTCCGCCATGATCGTCCCGATTGGAAACGCGACGTTGGCGATCAAGGCGAACGTAAGGCAGAGAAAACCGAGACCGAACGCGAGCGCTGGCAGCCGCGCCCGGCTCCACCAACCAACGACGGGAACGGCAACCAGGATCGCGAGACCGGCCAGGAAGCCCACGTCGAGTGGTGACGTAATCGCACCTATCTGATCGTACGAATAGTCTGCGGCCAACTGCAATGGGGCGGCAAGACGCCAGGCATAGCGCCCGATGACCGCGATGGTCGTCAGCATCCGCGGACCGAGCGGCAGCGTAACCAGTGGATTGTCGAGAGGCTGCGGGCCGGGCGCGCCGGGCCCGATGATCGTTTGCCGCAAAGCCACGTAGACGAGAACGGCGAGGAGAAGTGCTCCATAGCGTCCCGCGTGACGCCACAGCGTCGCACGGGGGCCCGCGGCGTCTCGGGGGTAGAGCAGGTCTGCCCAGACGAGCACGGGCAACAGCGTAACCGTATTCTCTTTCGCGAGCAGGCCGGCGAAGAAGACGACAACTCCGCCACCATCCCACAGCACGCGACGGGAACGATCGGCGCGCAGGAAACACAACCATGCCAGGAAGAAAGCCGCTGCGGCTAACAACTCCGACCTGCCGACGACGCTCGCGACCGCCTCCGTATGCACGGGGTGGGCGGCAAACAGGAGCGCAGCGCCGAGCGCCGCCGGGCCGCTCCCCGTCACGCTGGCGAATACCGCAACGATGAGCACGCTCACCCCGGCATGCAGCGCGACATTGACGGCGTGATAGCCCCACGGCTCCAGATCGTGCAGCGCGTGATTCACCGCAAAGGTGGCGGTCGTGATCGGCCGCCACCCCCGACCGTGCCCAGCCCGCCACCACGATGGCGTCGTGAAGATCTGCCCGAAATCCTCGTCGATGACGACACGGTTCCGGATGATGGCGTTCGTGTCGTCGTAGATGAGCGCGCCGCCGAGACTGTTCAGGTAGAGGACCGCGGCCACGGTGGCGACTAGCGCGGCGCCAGTCCAGGTCCACGGCGGCACCGCCACCTCCCACCTCGCGCTCATCGACGTTCGACTAGCAGAAGGCGAAGGAGGCGCGAAGCCCCCCGCGCCGTGGGGCTACTCAGCGCCGCGCCGCGTCCCCCACGCCGTCAGGACGAGCGTTGCGGCAGCGGTGCGTTCGGCACGCTGCGCTCCACCCACACCCTCGCCCGTCATCTCGAAGGGCCCAAGCCCGCCGAACCAGAGATCCTGCCGAACGAGCCCAACTCCCGGCGCGTACGACGAGAGGACGCTCAGCGTGTCACCCTGCACGCACGCCACCTGCGTACACGGCGCGAAGAAGCGACCATCCGCGCGCACCGAGGCATCGAGCGCGGTAATTCGGCAGCTGCCGCCGGCGTCTTCCCATACACTGCCGGACTCGATCGGCGTCGGGAGAACGTAGATCTCAGCGCTCGACGGCCCCTCCCGACTACGCACGAGACCATCGGCACGAACCTCGAAGTGCTCCTCGCGCGCGATCAGCTCGCGCTCGGGCACACCGTCATCGTCGAACCGCCCGTCATGGCGGGCCTGGCGCGTCCGCAACACAACGCGTCCCGCGTGCTCGGAGCGCACTTGCCAGCGCTCGACAGCGGAGACGGCGCCCCCGGCAGTACGTTCCTCATACGCCCACCAGCGGCCGACCGTCAGTGGAAGGAGCCCGCCTCTGCCAGTGGCACTCGGCGCGGACACCGCCGGATCGGGCGCCCCATCCCACACGAACAGCTCAGTGTCGGGATGAAAGGCGGCCCAGGCGAACCAAAACGCATAGGTTGCGGGCACGGGCGTGCCGCTCCCGGTGCGCACACTGGCGGTGTCGCTTGCCGCGTCGTAGCTGAGGGTCAACGCGTGCCCCGCCACTTCATCGCGGACAGGCCCTTCGAGCCGAACAAGCTCCAGGAATGGATACGCCTTGGCGACGCCATCGAGCACGACGCCGACGACCCATTCCTTGGGCGCACGGCGAGTATCCTCGTGCGTCACGGGAAACATCAGCGTCGGAACGTCCGCGTAGCCGAGATACGGGTCGCTCGCGTAGTCGCGGTGGTAACCCGTGTCGCGCGAGAGCACCGTCGTCGTTGGATGGTCGGTCCGCCACCGCGTCCACGTCGTGAGCGTCAGCGGCAGCGACCGGAGACGCGTGCCCGCCCGTGGGCCGGTGACGGCTTCCATCCGAAGCTGCGACCACAATCCATCGTCGGCGCGGTCGTACATGAGGACATTGCTCTCGAAGAGCGCCCCGGACACCCCGAACTCGAGGGTCGTCTCGCCAACGCGGCGGTCGAATGCGACCCCCGACCCACACAGCGGACAGTAGGTGATGAGAAGCGGCGTCCCGCCGACTTCGTCGTTCACGAGCTCGTGCCAATTGAGGATGCGAAGCGGATACGCGCGAGCCTCGTCCCCGAACGCCACCCCCAAAACACGATCGCCGGGTCGGAGATAGGGCGCCGCATCCGCCGCGAGCACCGCTGGCGCGACGAGCGCCGGAATGCCGTCCTTCCCCGGGCCGCCGGACGCGATCTCTCCGACAGGAATCGTGCTCGGCTCGAGTACGAACTGCAGACGCAGGGGCCGTCCAGGGACGCCGACGATCGCCACCGCCCCAAGAAAACCGGCGATAGCCAGCAGGACCCCTAGACGTCGGCTCATCCTCATACTGAGAGAATATGCCCGAGGACGGCGGCGGTTACGGGATCAGAACTGGAAGTAGATGAATGGCCGGCTGCCGCTCGCCCCAAGCATGGCAATCGCCAAGATACTGCCCGTAACCCAGAGAATGCGCATCGGCCACCCGACGCGTTGCAGCAGATCGTCGTCGTAGTTCCACATGAACGACGCCAGATGGCCAAGAAAGAACACGGCAATGAATCCGAGCCAGGCGATGGGCAAACCCCCACCGGGCGCCCAGGTGAAGAGACGCGTCACCATGATGCGTACCTCCTCGAGCGTCTGGGCGCGAAAAAAACAGATCGAGGCAATCCAGTAGACGTAGTTCGCCAGCCACCCGAGGAACCGCTTCCCGGTAAAGTCTGGCAGCGACCAGGTCTTGCGCCGCATGAAGATCATGTACCCCGTCACCAACAAGCCGCTGTTGATCCCCCAGATAACGAAATGCCACGCAGCACCGTGCCAGAGGCCGATCAGCACCCACATGGTCATCATGCTGCACGCGAAGCGGAAGTCGCTCTGGTTCCAGCCACCGAGCGGGCGAAAGACATAGTCCGCGAACCACGAGCCCATCGTGCGGTGCCACGACAGGCGCTGCAGCAACGGGTTCCATTTCAACAAGGGATAGTCGAAATTCTTCGGCAGCTTGAAGCCGAAGAAATGCCCGATGCCCTGGGCCATCTCCGAGTAGCCCGAAAAGTCACAGTAGATCTGAATGGCGAACGCCATCGCGCCCATCCAGATCGCCGCTCCACCAAAGGCCGCCGGATCGCCAAACACCTGATCCGCGATGATCGCGAAATTGTCGGCGACCACCACCTTCTTGAACAGCCCCGCCAAGAAGAGCTCGATGCCGCGCAGAATCTCGTCCTCGCGAATAGGCTCGGTACGCCGAAGCTGCGGCAGGAACTGCGAGGCGCGCAGAATCGGCCCGGCGACCAACTGCGGAAAGAACGTGACGTACAACGCGAAATCGAGGAAGTTCTCGCTCGGCTTCGCGGCGTCCCGATAGATGTCGATCGTGTAGGACATCGTCTGGAACGTGTAGAACGAAATCCCGAGTGGAATGACGACGTTGAGGTAGAACGGCTCGGGATCGATTCCCGACACGAAGGCGACGTTGTCGAGGAAGAAGTTCCCGTACTTGAAGTAGAAGAGTACGCCGAGATTCCCGAGCAGGCTGACACCAAGGTACGCACGCCGCGCGGCGAGATTGGTGGTCTTCGCCATGCGCCCGCCGCAGACGAAATCGAGTCCGGTCGAGAACCACAGCAGCAGAACGAAGGGCGGGTTCCAGCTGGCGTAGAAGACGTAACTCGCGAACAGCAGGAAGGCGTGCCGCGCGCGCCCGCGGAGCAGCGTCCACAGGAGCAACACGATCGGCAGAAAGATCGCGAACTCCAGACTATTGAACCGCATCCTCCGCCTCGCCCCGTGGCCTTACCGTGCCGTACCTAGAGCACGTCGCGCAAACGCGTCGCTACCACCTGCGTCACGAGCGCACTGCCGACTGCGTTCATGTGCGACTGATCCCCGAAGTGCTCGACCTTCAGCTCAGGCAAGTCTTCGTTGGTAATGAAGACAAGGCCCTCCTCACGCACGATCGTCTCCAGGTACTCGCGAAACGGTGCCGTACGCGTGGCTGGCACCAGCAGCTTCATGAGCGGGTGGACCGGCGACTCCATCAGGACCAGCACGCCGCCATTCTCGCGCATCCGGCGCGCCAGGTAGCGAATCGCCCGGGTGTTGGGATTCGGATAGACGACGGGGTCGCGCGAGCGCATCCAGCCGACGATTGGTCCGAAGTCGCCATGGCGCATCGCCCGCAAGCGCCCCCGCATGTAGCCCCGGCGGAGTTCGGCCCAGTCGGTCGTTTCGAGATAGACCCGGAGCGACTGCTGCAGCACCCAGCGATGGCGGATCAGCACGTGGGATTGCGCCGCCAGCCCCATGAGATGGAAGCTCGGCTCGGCCAGCACCTCGTCCAGAGTGAACATCGAGGGTGCGGCCCGGACATCGTACACATTGACCCCGGCGTAGTTGATCTGGTCGCGGGTGCCGTACGGGCTCACGACCAGGATTGCGGCTTTGGCGTCGATATCGAGGATCGCGTTCGCCAGGAAACCGAACGACACCGTGTTGGAGCCGCCAATCGTGATCGGAATGAAATGGCGCTCGGGAAACCGCCCTTCGAACACGAAGGGATCGAGCGAGGCCAGCGCCGTGCTGTCTCCCAGAATGACGACGTTCCCCGGATCGGGGTCGGTGGTCCGCAGGCGCGCCTCGACGCGATACGAGTCGAGTTGATTCGGCGGGAACTCCCGAACGACCCATTCCCAGTGAGGCCGATAGTGCACGAAGGCCCGATCCACCACCCCGAGGAGGAGGATCGGGCCGCCGAGAATCAGCAGGAGCAGCCGGAGTCTAGCCAGAGATCCGACTCGCCATGCTTAGAATGGGGAGTTCAGAAGATTGAAGAAGCAGCTGCCGTTGCCGATGCCTCCCGGACCGGTAAAACAAGCCGGGGTGTCGAACGGAACGTCGGCGCAATCGCCGAGGCACGCGTCCTCCAACGCATCACAGCATTCCTGTGCGTGCACGCGATCCGCATTGCGACAGTCGCTGATGAAATCCTGATCGTCGTCGACCGAGTCGCGACAGTCGTCGCGCTCGCCCTTGTCCTCCAACGTCGAGCAGGCCGTGCGCAGGAGCGACGACCATTGGGCCCCGCCCTTGCTGCCACAACTCCTGGACTGCTTCGCGATGTCGCGACAGGTGCTCCGGAATCGAGTGCAGATGTCTTCGCATTCGTCTTCATCGCCGCTGCCAACGAGCTCCCCGAGCGCGGCCTCGCCGTACAGGTCGACGGCGACCGAAGGAGGAAAGCAGCCCCCCGAAGACGCAGCCGTACTGAAGGTCCCCTCGGCAAAAGGACCGAATGGGTCGCCCGCAAGCGATACACTGGCGAGGCCAGCGGTGACGACTGTGACGAACAGGGCGGAAGCGAGTAGATGACGGCTATTCATGAGGCGAACCTCCTGGTGACTGGTCTCGTGGCGTAGGGTCCGATTGGCTCTAGAAAGTGGAGTTAGCGAGGCTGAACCAGCAGCTGCCACCGGCGTAACCTCCGGGGCCCGTAAAACACGCCTGGTGATCCCAGGGAGCATAAGGCTCGTCGAGGCAGTCCTTCAGGCAAATCGTGCGGTGGTTCTCGCAGCAGCCTCCCGCGCGCTGACGATCCGCGTCGGTACAATCCTTGACGACGTCCTGTAAGAACTCCGTTTCGTCCTTGCAGCTATTGCGATCGCCCTTGTCCTCGAGAGTACCGCACACCGTCTTGGCCAACTGGGTGAACTTACCGCCGCCGCGGTTCTGACAAGTGCGAGAGATCTTGGCGATCTGGTCGCACGTGTCGACAAACTTGTCGCAGATCTTCGCGCACGCCTCTTCGCTGTCGTCCCCGCGGTGGAACGCCAACTCCGATCCGGCCTCGAGATACATGTCGACAGCTGCCGACGGAGGAAGACATCCACCCGACGATGCCGCCGTGGAGAACGTATCGGACACGACGTCTTCGGGACCGAACGGCGTGCCGGCCTCGGTAGGGACAGACGAGATCGTAAACGCGAGCGCGAATGCGCACATGGAAGCGAGCAGTAGACGGGAACGCATGAGGCGGACCTCCTGGTTGAAGTGCTGTCTAGTTCCGACGACTGGGAAGACGCGATCGTTTACCATCGCAGTCCCTTGTTCTGCAAGGGTTTTCTTGCCGGTCAGCCCCTTCCGATGGTGATACCGAGGGGCCGGGAAGCGATCCGCTTCGCACCGCGCCGGCAACGTAAGTAGCTGAAATTAGGCCCGATGCACGCTCATCATGGTTCAAGATCGCCAGTGGACTTCCCGGCTGATCGAGCCGATAAGTGTGGCATGCGAACGCGCGCGAACCCAGGCTCGATGTTGTCGATCCTCGCCCTCGCCGGACTGCTGTGCGGCTGCGCCGACGGCGGCGAGTCGGGCGCGACAAGACTGGAGCGCCTCGAGGCCCGCCTCGACCGGTTGGACGAGCGCCTGACGCGGGCGGAAGGCCAACTCATCACGTCGGCCGCCGATGTGGCCCAGCGGGAGGTTGCCGATGATGCGAATCCCGGCCTCGACCCCGAACGCCTCAGCTCAGTACTTCAGGGCATGGATCCCGAACGCCGCGAGCGCCTGCGCAAGCAGTTCCGGCAGATGCGAGGCCGTTTGGACAAACTGCGCGAAGGTGCGGACCTGACCGCGAAGCCGGGGACACCGGAGTTTCGACGTGCCCTCGTGCTCGAGATGATGCGGCGCTCCGGTCCGGGGGCACGGCTGCTTCGCCAACCGGACACGCAGCCAGACCCCACCACCGAGGATGGAGAGGCTACCGCGAGCGACGCGCCGCGGGATTGACCTCCGACCGCGTCGCGGGAATGGGCGTCATTCCGGCGTGTTCATGAAGTCGAAGAGGCAGGTGCCGCGGGTGAAGCACTGCTGGATGTCCACTTCGTGCTCTTGCGTGCACGACTCGAAACACGCCGGGTAGTTGTTGTCGCAGCAATCACGCGCAGCCAGCGAGTCCTCGATGATGCACGATCGGAGGTCTGCTCTGAAGTCGTCGGCGCCGCGGCGACAACTGCGCCGGTCGTTCCGGTTGTCGATGGTGTTGCAGACATCCGTAATGAGCCCGGCGATGGCGCCGGCCGTTCCAGAGTTGCAGGTACGACTCATGCGGACGATGCGCCGGCACTTCCTGACGTGACTACGACAGAGAATATCGCAATCACGGTCGAGGTTCTGAGGACTTCCCTCGCTGAACGGGAAGCCCTGCGCCCAGAGATCGGCACCGAGGGTGGGCGGCAGGCAACCGCCGGAGGTCGACGAACTCGTGCTCGGGACCGGGCCCGCCTGCGCGCTCGGCCCGAGACCGGCAAAGATCGCCACGGCCACGACCAACGATGCTGCGATGATGGCGCGCATTTGCTTCGTCATGATTCCCCCTAAGAGCAAGAAAACTGCGGCGCTACGTTCGGCTGGCCCTGCGCCAACCTCCGCTGAACTACCATCTAGCCCCCCGCATGCGCAACGATGGAGCCAGGCACGCCGGGCCTGCCGATTCTGACAGACCGCCCCAGCTGCGCCGGGATGGCACAGCCCAGAGCGGCGGTCACTCCCGGGGAAGGGTCGCCACAAGAACGCGCAGCACGTTCTCGCCAAGCACCTGCCGTACGGTCGACTCCGGGAGACCGGTCGCCAGGAGAGCCTCGGTCACTCGGGGGAGACCGGTGGCATCAAATCCGGTCGTGACCGCACCATCGAAATCGGCACCGAGCGCGGCATGATCGGCGCCGACCAATCCGATGATGTGGGCGACAGCGCGCGCGACGTCGGCGGGAGCGGTCCCGCATACGGCCGTCTCCCACATTCCGACCCCGATCACGCCATCGCCGGCGGCAATCGCCCGCACTTGATCGTCGCTCAGATTGCGGGCGTTGTCGCACGTCCCACGCACGCCCGTATGCGACACGACGACCGGCCGATCGACGGCCGCGAGCACGTCGGCAATGGTTGCAGGCGAGGCGTGCGCCAGATCGACCACCATACGGCGGCGCGCCATCTCGGCGATGAGCGTTCGCCCTTTCTCGGTGAGCCCCCCCTTGGCGAGCCCGTGCGCCGAACCGGCGAACGCGTTGTCGAAAAAGTGCGCGAGCCCGATCATGCGCACGCCAGCGTCGAACAGCCGCCCGACGTTCGTCGGGTCGCCCTCGAGCGCGTGCGCGCCCTCGATCGCGAGCAGGCCGCCGACGACGCTCGGATCGCGCCGACGCTCGGCAACTAAGCGGGTCAGATCCTCCCGAGTACGAATCGGCAGGAGCGTCCCCCCGGCCGCATCCACGATGCGATCGAAGCGTGCGGCTTGATGCAGCGCGCGCTCGAGCCGACTCGTCCACGTCCGGAGCGGCCACCCGTGCGTGACGGCGAGCAGCGTCACCATGTCGGGCCACCGAGGGTCGGTGCGGTCGATGTTGGCGCCGAGCGGAACCTGCGTCACCAGTCCGAAGACCTGCAGCCCGACGCCGCCCGCGCGCAAGCGCGGCAAGTCGACATGCCCCACCGTCGCACGCTTCGTCAGATCGCGACCCCAGAGGAGTGGGTCGGCGTGCAGGTCCACGACCATGGCCGACGCCTGGAGCGCACGTGTCCGCTCGGACGGAGGCACGCCAGGCCCGGCAACGACTCGGTTTAGGAACCGCTCCACCTGACAGCCGACGATCGCCACCCCGGCGAGGAACACCAGCGTCCCGATCAACCACGCCCTCCTCATAGCCACGCTCCTTCCCACGGCGATTCAGTCGACATAGCCGAGCACGCGCAAGCGCGCACGCTCGACCTCCGTCAGCGGACGCACGCGCGCCGGTGACCGTCCCGCCAACACCCCGCGCATCCGTCCCGCCAGATCCGCGCTTCGCGCGCGCTCGCGATCGGCGAGATTGTCGTGCTCGCCCGGATCCGCCGCGAGATCGTAGAGCTCGTCGTCGGCGCTCTTCGACCGGATCAACTTGTACTGTCCCGCGCGAATGGCTTGGCGTTCGTTGAAGTGATCGGCCTCGCTCAGCACGAGCTCGGGCCACACCGCCGCGCCATCGGCCAACAGCGGTAGGAGCGCGTGGCCGTCGAGGCCGTCGGGCACGGGAACACGCGCGAGGGCCAGCATCGTGGGCATGATGTCGGCCAGGCTGACCATCGCGTCGACGACGCGGCCCGCCGGGATACCCGGACCACGCACGATCAGCGGCACGTGCAGGACCTCCTCGTAGAGCGTCCGCCCGTGCAAGAAACCCCCGTGCTCCCGAAACTCCTCACCGTGATCGGACGTGACGACGATCAGCGCGTCCTCCCAGATCCCACGCCGCACGAGTTCGTCGAAGAGCTCGCCGAGACGCGTGTCGAGCTGACGGATCTCCGCGTCGTACAGACGTTGGATTTGTTCGACCTCGTGGGGCTGCATCGTACGCCCCTGACGGGTGGCGATCAGACTGTCCGTCTCACCCGGTTCCAGATCGGGCCCCGCACCGAACATCCTCGCGAAACGCGGCTCGGGCGCGTAGTCACTGTGCACGTCGTAGTAGTGCAAGAGAAGGAAAAACGGGGCCTCCGGCGGGAGCCCGCCGAGCCATGCCAATGCGGCGGCGTTGATGTCGGCCGCACGATTGAGCACCCGCGGCCCAGAACGACCATCCTTCCTTTCCCACTCGATCTCATCGTAGTGCTCGAAGGTCGATTTGCACCGCTTGCACGGCAGCACCAGGTCACTCGCGACAACCGCCGCGGTCCGAAAGCCACGCGCCCCGAATTCTTCGGCAAGGGTCCGCACGCCGGCACGCAGCTCCCGACCCACCTCGAACACTCCGTGCCGGCTCGGGTAGAGCCCGGTAAGCATCGAGGTGTGCGAGGGCGGCGTCCAGGGCGAGCTGGCCGAACAGCGCGCAAACAACACCCCGTCGGCGGCGAACGCGTCCAGGACCGGGGACGTCGGACGCGCGTAGCCGTACGCTCCCAGTCGGTCGGCGCGGAGGGTATCGATCGAAATTAAGATGATGCGGTTGACCGGGTGCGGCGGCTCGTCCCCAACCCCAGGCGTGCAAGCCGAGAGAAGCACCGCGCCGAGCAGTGCGCACCATGCCGATCGCCGCGTCATTCTTCGCCCACGTAGCCGAGGGCGCGAAAGCGCGCCCGATCGACTTCGGAGAGCGTGCGCTGCCGTGCCGGGCGGCGCGGCCCCAGACCTGCGCGGAGACCGGAGAGACGTTCGGCCAAACGACGCCGGACCTCAGGAAAACGCGCCGCGACGTCGGTCGCCTCGTCCTCGACGCGGTACAGGCGACCCGCGCGCTCGTCCGGTGTTGCGCCAACCACGTACTTGTAGTCGCCCTCGACGATACCATGACGCTCGACCGCTGCGCCGCCGAGGTTTGCCAGGTAGGCGACGCGCCCAGCCTCGGGTCCGGCGTCCGCGAACACATCGCGGCCGCTCCCGGCCCCCGCCGGGACATCGCCGAGCACGCCAAGGAGCGTCGGCAAGACATCGACGAGCGACACCACGTCATCGCGGCGCGACGGCCGCATTCCTGGAGCCACGACGACGAGTGGCACTCGCACCAGCGGCTCGGTCAGATACTCTCCGTGCGCGAACCAGTAGTCGTGCTCACCGAGCCCCTCACCATGATCGGCGGCAAACACGATCACCGCGCGCTCACCGAGGCCACGGTCGCGCACCCCGGCCAGCAAGTGCCCGACGTGCTCGTCGAGGTAGCGCACCTCGGCATCGTAGCCGCTGCGATAGAACGCCACCTCCCGCTGACCGTCCACGACCTGGTACCCAGGCAAGCCACCGATACCACGGTCGCCCAACGCGAGCGGCAGGAGGGTCGTACCACCCTCGACGCCACGCTCGCGCTCGAGGTAGCGCGCGCGCAGGGCCTCGGGCGGCGTATAGGGTCCATGCGGATCCTGGTAGTGCACCCAGAGGAAACAGGGTGCGCCCGCGCTCGCACAGCCATCGAGAGCCGCCAACGCGTCGGCCGTCGTCGCCTTCGCGATGCGCTCGGGCCGGCGTCGGACAGCTTCGAGTTGCGGACAGCGATCGTCGTACTGATCGAAGCCACGGTCGACGCCCGACGCGCGTCGGAGCACGTAGTTGCTGACGACCGCCGATGTCCGCCACCCGGCTGCGCCGAGCCGACTGGCCAGCGTCGGCACACCGTCTGGCAACCCCGACTCGTTGGTCCAGATCCCGAGCGCCTCCGGATAGCGACCCGTCATGAGCGCCGCAACGGACGGCACCGTGAAGGAAGCCGGCGCGTACGCGCGCCCGAACACCACGCCGTCAGCGGCCAAGGCGTCGATATGCGGCGTCAGCGCACGCTCACTTCCGTACGCGCCGAGGCGATCGGCGCGCAGCGTGTCCACCGTAATCAGTAACAGCAGATTCGGCCGCAACACGGGCTGCTCGCACCCCACGACCGCCAGCAATCCGACCAGCGCCGTCAGCAGCACCGTCCGGGCGTGCGAACGCGACGCCCCGCCGTCGGCCCACGCCGCACCTCGGCGTATGGACCGCGCGGGCCGGGAACGATCCGCACGGATGCCTCGCGCCAAGCCGTGACCGTCCGTGCCGCGCACGCGACACACGCGCGTCACCATTTCGCGTAGTGATCTTCGGTCAGCCCGTACACGTCGCGCACCGCGAGCGTGCGCCCCTGGTAGCGGATCGTCCCCTCGAAGCGGCCGAGGAAATGACGGAAGTTGGTCGCAAGTACCAGGGCGTTCGTGCGCTCCGCATGGCACTCTTCG
Source organism: Deltaproteobacteria bacterium (assembly GCA_029262315.1). Lineage (GTDB taxonomy): Bacteria > Desulfobacterota > Binatia > UTPRO1 > UTPRO1 > JAJCZP01. Next base: position 43,963 of record JAJCZP010000153.1, read on the forward strand.
GGATGGAACCGCAGGTCGATCGCACCGTCGAACGAACGGATACTCCAAGGCGCGGTGGGATCGTCACGATCGAAATCGAACCTCGCAAGATCGACCTTGCCGAGCGCGCCTTCCACCCAGCAGCAATTCTCCGTCACGCTGGTCTCGTTGACCCCACAGGAGAGGTTGAGGCCGATCCGCTCCCCCGTCTCCGCCCGCCCGGAGAAACACGCCCAGCGCCAAAACGTCTCGCGACGCATGTACCCCGCCGAGTAGTCATGATGCGCATGGGCGTCGACCGCCGCCAGGTCGTACTCGCCGAAGTCGCAACGCACCTGCCCGGCGAGCGGCACGCCCGCCGCCTTCTGCGCGTACACCCAGCCACTGATCCCCGCCTGCGTGCACAGCGCCATCGGCTGAAACGCGGGCTGGTCCTCTGAAAACACCGCGTCGATGTCCAGGCCCGCGTCGACCCGCGCCACGAGACGCTTCGTGGCCGGTCGGTCCGTAGCCGTCATCTCGACCGATACCCCACGCGCCCGAAACGAGGTCGTACCGCTGACCGGCGACAAGCTCGACGTCACACCACGCGCCAACGGGACACGGAAACTGTAGCGGCGGATGCTCCGCGTCGCCGGCTGATACACGTAGAGGAATGCCAGCGCGACGAACCGCATGTCGGCGATCGCGCATCCGAACATCAGCTCGGAACTCATCCCGCCAAAATACTGGAACTGTCGAAAGCGAGCCCGCTTGCCGAGCATGCCCACCCGCCGCCCCATCGGCGACCGATAGTCGTAGTCGAGGTAGTTGATGCGCCGCACCGGCCCAGGAAAAATCCCGAACTGCGGCAAGCCGTTCGGCTTCACGAGCGCAGAAAGATCCATGGCTTCGCTCATTCAGCGCCCATCCCGACGGGTCTCTGATAGTCAGCTTGCCTGTGATAGTTCAAGGAGTTGGCGCATCGCCGATGTAGCGAGAATCACGATATGGCCGAAGTTCGACACCGAGTCGGCATCCGAGGCGACGCCGACCAGATCTATCAATGCCTGATTCAACCGGACAGACTTTCTGGTTGGTGGGCGTCCGAAGCGAGCGGAGAGCCGAAGGTTGGGGCAATCTTGCGACTCGGGTTCTCTGGGCTCGCCGTACTTTGCTTCAGCATAAGGGTTCTCGATGCGCCCAAGACCTTCGTCATGGAGTGCGTAGATGGTCCCGGCGCCTGGCTACATTCCGAACTGCATTTCGACCTGCACGATGACGGCGAGCAAGTATCCGTGACCCTGACGCATCGCAACGCGGCCGCCCAAGACGACGATTTCCTCTACTTCAACACGAAGTGGCCTTTGTACTTACTCAGCCTCCGCGATCTCATCGAGTCCGGAAGCGGGCGCCCCTATCCGCGCGACATCAAGATCCATGTCGGGGACTGATCTCGACATGCAGAGGAGTCGTGATGCTCATTGCTGGTGGATGTTTTTGCGGCGAAGTTCGATACGCAGTCTCCGAGCCGCTCCGTCGAGCCCGAAGCTGCCACTGTTCGCGATGCCGCAAGGCATTTAGCGGGGCAGGCTCAGCCTACGCCGAGATCGAGCGCGGAGCATTCTCATGGACGACAGGTGAAGAGAAGTTGGTCACCTATGAAGCCACACCCGGATGGGGACTGCAGTTTTGTGGAACCTGCGGCTCTACACTCTGCGGGATCCACGACGGTGACATCCACGGGGTCACACTCGGTTGCATAGACGGCGACCCCGGCCTCGAAATCGCGATGCACATCTTCGTCGGCTCGCGAGCCCCATGGGACCACATAGGTGGCGACGCCCCCCAGTTCGAAGCCGGCCCGGGGTCGGCGAGTTAGGAAAAGCTCGCTTCTACGAACTCTACTGGATGATGCGAAAGACAGAGGCCACATGAGAGTTCTCGCCCTGGGAGGCGTCGTAGGCCCGGTCCTGTTCTCTCTCGTCGTACTCTACTCTGCGACCTTGAGGCCGGAGTACAGCCACATCACCAACTTCATAAGCGAGCTTGGAGCGAGCGGCACGTCGCATGCCTCGCTGATGAACTACGGAGGGTTTCTTCCCGGCGGAATTCTCCTCGCTGGGTTCGGACTGTCACTGCGGCGGTTCCTGCCGCCGAGCCGCTCTACGCTGGCGGCATCTTTTCTGACTACGGTATTCGGCGTAGGCATCGCGCTTTCCGGACTCATCTCGTGTGATCCTGGGTGCCCTCAGGTCGGCGGCACGACCGAGAACTTCATCCACGACAAGATCGCGCCGGTCTCGTTTCTCTGTCTGATCGCGGCCACCGCAATCCTCAGCGTGCAGTTTCGCAGCCTTCCTACGTGGCGGTCGCTGTCCGTGTACTCGGGCGTCACCAGCCTGGTTGCCTTCCTCCTTCTCGTAACACTCGTCGGCTCGCTCGAGACGAGAGATCTCACGGGCCTCTGGCAGCGTCTCATGCTTGGCACCTTCTTCCTTTGGACCGCGGTCGTCGGGTTGCGAGCGTTTCGTGGCGAGCCGCTTGTCGATGACACGTCAGTTCCCGAACCAATGAGAGATGCCTGGCATATCGACGTCCATCGGGGGTCGTTGCCAGCACTCCTCGAACCCAGCGAGATGGTTGCCGCCGTCTTCAACATCGGCATCGAGGCTCTGGCGAAGGGAGACGTAGTCCAGACTCCCTTCGGGAAGTTCTACACGGACGAGGTGGCCTCGGAACCCGAGCGACGCTTCGCCCTCCTCCACACCTGGGCCCCCGGCTCTACAGCGCGCTTCGCCCTCGAGGCGCGCCGCACTGATAGTGGCCCCTGCGAGGCCGTGCTGTACAACTCGGTTCATCCGACGAGCTGGTTCGGCAAGCTGTACTTCAGGGCAATCCAACCAGGCCACAACATCGTGATGCATGTGGCATTGCGCCGCCTCGCGCATGCCGCCGTCCTGGGAACCAAGCCCACCTCAGGCGCCCCTCACGGAGCTTAGAAGAGCTCCATGAGGATCTGAACCTCGGCGAAGAGCCCGACGACGAAAACGAGGGTGCGCACGAAGGGGATGCCGAGCGTGTAGACGGTGAAGTGGGCGACGCGTGACGCGAAGAACACGGTCGACCAGAGGGCGGTGGTCGCGTTGGCGTGGCCCGACACGTGCGCGACGAGCACGAGAATCGCGAACGGGCCGATGTTCTCGATCATGTTCGCGTGTGCACGTTTGGCGCGGTCGACCCACGTCGGCATCTCGTAGTCGGTGTCACGGTTGCTCAGACCCCAGGCGAGCGCGCCGGAGATCGGCGCGTAGCCGGAGATGTAGATATTCGGAATTGCCAGGGCCAGCACAGCACACCACGTCAGCATCCAGAGGTCGGTCGTCATCATTTCGTTCCCCTTTCGTTAAAACGCTTCTTTGTATGGGCGCAGGTCGAGCTCGAGCGTCCACGCGGTTCGGGGCTGCCTGTGCAGCATCCACATCGCATCGGCGATCGCATCCACCGACAGCATGCCGTCCTCACCGAGAAACTCCCTGGCCTCGGGGAAGCGCGAGTTGACTTGGTTGCCATTGACGGCGCCGTCGATCACGACGTGCGCGACGTGGACGCCCTCTTTGCTGAGTTGGCGGGCCAGCCCGTGGGCGATCGCGCGCTCCGCCGCTTTCGCCGAGGCGAAGGATATGAACGGCGGCCGCGCGCGCATCGAGGCCGTCGCGCCGGTGAAGATCACGGTGCCCCCGCCGTTCGGTGGGATGCGGGCCACCACTTCGCGTGCGAGCAGGAGCGCCCCGAATGCGCAGACGCGCCAGTCGCTCTCGAACTTCTCGTTCGTAATGTCGGCCAGCTCCGCGGGGAAGTTGTTGCCGGCGTTGTGCAAGAGGAAGCGGGGCGGGGCGCCGCCCTCTGTTGCGACGGTCTCGAAGATGCGCGTCATGTCCTCCGGAACCGTGCAGTCAGCGACGATGGGGATTGCGGTGCCCCCTGCCGCTGAGATCTCCGCCGCGACGGCGTCCAGGCGTTCTTTCGAGCGTGCGACCGGAAATACGCGCAGCCCTTCGCAGGCGGCGCGACGACACACGGCCGCCCCGACGCCTTCACGTGCTCCCACCCCGATGACGAGTGCGTTGTCCATGAGTCTTCTCCTTCAGGCGCCGCGGCCGAGCGCGGCGTTGTCTTCGGCGATGAGGTCCTGAAACGTCTGGCGGCCATGCATCCGTTCGACGAAGGCAGCGAGATGCGGATACGTCGCGCCGTCTGGCAGGGAGTCGGCATGGCGGAGGCCGACCATGATCGCTGCGACGGTGACGTCGGCGATCGAGATCTTCTCGCCGACGAAAAACGTACGATCCGCGAGCTGCGAGTCGAGATACGCGACATACTGCGGCATCTTCTCGATGGCCGCGGCCAACGCGTCCTCGTCCACCGGCTGCTTCACGAGCGGCCGGAGGACCTTCTGGGTGAAGATCGGGCCCTCGACGTTGGAGAAGAGCGCGGCCGCGTACTCGCAGATCCACAGCGCTTGGGCGAGATCCGCTGCCTCCGCGGGGAAGAACGCGGGCGTCGGATAGAGTTTCTCGACGTAGGCGCAGATGGCCAGCGAGTCGGGGATGGTGACCCCGTCGTGTTGCAGCACGGGCACCTTGGCGAGTGGGCTGATGGCCAGGAACTCCGGCTTCGGGGTTCCCATTGGGAAATAGGGGTCTGCTTCGTAGGGGATCTGCTTCTCCGTCATGATCACGCGTGTGCGCTTCACCCAGGGCGAGACGCTGATGCCTGTCAGCTTGAAACCCATGCACGGCCTCCTCTTCGGTTGTCGTAGATGCTTAGTGAGTCTTGAAAGTGAACTCACTCTTAATGTGCCCCCCGTGTCCACGCAAGAGGGCCAAAGTCCCCTTTTGTCGGGGAATCCCCATGGCAGCGGCGCGGGCTCGATCGATCGAGTGGCGCCGTGGAATGTCGGGCGGCTTACGCCCGGCGACGCGAAGGGCGCAGGGGGCGCCGCGTGCGCTTGCGGTCGCGCGCCCAGGATCCGGGGCGCGGGCGGCCCTCTATCTCGAGGCCGAGCGGCTGATTGCAATGTGTGCAATGCAGCCGGGCGTGGGTCCGCTTACCGCACGCGCTGTGCACGAGCGGGAACGGTGGACCCTTCCCGTCATCGAGCCAGCGATCACCCCATTCCTGCAACGTGAGCAAGACCGGCAGGAGATCCAGGCCCTTCTGGGTGAGGCTGTACGTGTATCGGGGTGGGTTGTCCTGGTACGGCTCGCGGTCGAGTACGCCGTCCTCCACGAGCTTTACGAGTCGCTCGGATACGATCGCGCGGCTCGCACCGACGCCTTCGAGGAACTCCTCGAATCGAGTCGCACCGCCGAACGCCTCCCGCAGCAGCAGCGGCGTCCAGCGATCACCCACGACGGCGAGTGTGCGCGCCACGGAGCACGCCTGGCTACCAACCTCGTTCCACTTCATGCTCACGAGTCTAGTTGTGGCGGAGTCTGCGCGTTTCAGCAAGTCTGGAAACAGTACTGACTTCCCAAGCTCCTGGCAGACCAGGGGCGGGGACCGCCGGCGTCGAGTCCCGCTCAGTCCGACTTCGCCCGCAGGAGCTCCGGCTCGTTGTTCTGGAACGTCGAGTAGGTGGCCTCGAAGCATACGCCGTCCGACGTCGTCAGTCGCGCCGTGACTGGCACGTTGGGGCTGATGGAAGCGCGCCGCGGCTAGTCGTTCAGCCAACCCTCGGGCGTGCGGATCTCGCCGTTCTTCATGACGTAGCGCGGGTTGCGCAGCGTCCCCATGCCGGCCTCGAGCGGATCGGCGTCGAGGACGACGAGGTCGGCGTACATTCCCGGCGCGAGTGTGCCGATTTCAGTCTCTCGCTCGATCACTTTCGCGGCCTTGGACGTGGCGGCCAGGATGACGTCCGCGCGCGGGATGCCGGCGGCCTCCAACAGCTCCATCTCACGGATCGATCCGACGCCATGGAACATGACCGTGAACACCGGCCAGTTGCCCATGTCGGCCCCCATCACGACGTTGATCCCCGCCTCGTGCATCCGTCGGACGGCGTCGCTCACGTTGGTAAGCTGTTCTCGCGCGATGTCCTCGTTGAAGACGAAGGACGAGAGCAGGCGGGCAAGCCAAGCCGGAATCCACCAGGGACTGTTCATCTCGGCGATGCTGGCCATCATGCGCTCGGTCATCTCGTCGTCGGCGACGGTGGCGCGTTGCTTGTCGGGAACCAGCCGTACGATCCAGGGCTCGTCCAGGCGCTCCTTTTGGTACGGGAGCATGATCATGTCGAAGACGGCCAACGTGGTGATCACGGTCGCGCCGGATTCCTCGAGCTGCGCGAGCATGTTGTCGGTCAGTCTCGAGTTCGAGAGGCCCGGGTGCACGAGCACGTCGGGCTTGGCGTGCATCGCAAGCTCGAACTCCGGTCCGTCCATTGCGTGCGCGAACACGCGCGTCCCGAGCCGGTCGGCGGCTTCGCCGATGTACGTGAGCTGTGCTTCGTCGAAGACCTCGAGCGCGGGCACCGGCCCGAAGCCGTTCTCGATCGCGAGCTTGAGGCCCACCGGCTCAAGGTCGCGAGCCTCTTCGATCAAGCGATCGACGAGCGTCAGGTCGTCGCCGATCGGCGGCATCGGGTCGAACGATCCCTTCGAGGTATCGAACCGCGTGCCGTATCCGCCCTCCGGAGTGAGGAACGGTGACAACCCTTCGATGCGCGGGCCGAGATTGGTCTTGCGGACGTGGCCGCGCAGGTCGTTCAGGGTCGAGGGCCCGGCGGCGGTATCGAGGACGGCCGTCACCCCGGCCGCGACGTACGCCCGCAAGATCTGCAGGCGCGCGGCTTCGAGCTCCTCGAAGCTGTCGCCGCGCAGGCTGCCGCCGGGAACGGAACGAAGGTGCGTGTGCAGATCGATCAGGCCCGGGATGACCGTCGTGCCCGAGCCGTCGACCACCTGGGCACCGCCCGCGGTG
>JAJCZP010000154.1 GCA_029262315.1 Deltaproteobacteria bacterium
CGATGTCCGTAGCGGGTTCTCGAATCCCGGTCTAGGACCTTGGACTTTCGTGTCGCGTCGGTCAGGGCGAGAGAGCGGGGCCTGGGTTGACCGTGCGCACGGCCCGCACGGGACGCCCTCCAACTTTGGACGAGCGCTCGAGAAGTTCCCGATCGAAGATACGACGATCCAATTTCTGGCCGTCGGAAAATGAACCGCCCTGAAATGCACGCGCGTGGCAATGCGGCCAAGCCCCTCGGGGAAGATCCCGGCCCGATAAACTACTTTCCTAGCAGTCGACATTCTCCAGACGATTGCGAGCCACGGCATCAGACGTGTGGATCCTGAGTTGAAGGCCGTGCCCCCCTCGCCGGGGCTGTAGTGACCGTTTGTGGTGCAATACTGTTGTTTCCCTTCGCCGTAGATCGGTGGCGGTGCAAGCGCCTCATCGATCCACGAACGATCGAGGGGCAGGACGCGCAGGCCGCGGATAGGCCATCCCGGATCGTTGGGGCCACGCGCGGACATCGAAGAGTACGATCCGAAGGCCAATGCGCTCCGTCATGCCGTTGAAAGCCATCCATCGGGCCGGGGCCGTGCCCGTGTGGAAGATTTCGATCTCCGATCCACTAAGTTCGATCTGACTTTGCAATGTATTTCCACATGGATCCTCGCCATGGTGTTCGGGATCGTCATCCCGGCGTGGTTCAAGTGGTGAGCGATTCCCCAGTGCCCCGAACGCCGATAGCGCGATCACCCACGATCACTTCAACAATGGCCTCAGATATCGCGCACGATCATTCGAGTAGTCGATGCGAGAACTCATAAATTCGCGAATACTTGCACCGGCTCCGGGAGGAGCGTGTCAGAACGACACGATCCTCCGTTGGCCAGGATGTTTGCGATTGACTCGGGCGGTGCGGCGTCGGCTATAGCTACTCGCAGTGACGTCGAGTTCGTACTCGCACTTCGCCTCTGGTCTTCCTACTCCACGCCTCCCCACGAGAAACGCCGTCATTGGTGACAATGTGGCCGCGTTCGAGTCCATCCCTAACTTCTGCTTCTTATCGAGAGGTATCTCCGGCGCGGCACCAACAGCGCCACACATATCACGTGGCGCGAGGGGAACGTCATGCATAGATTTCTATCGGGAGTTCTTGCGATAGCACTCATTCTGGCGGCTAGTCCTGCACTCGCTTGCCATAGCAACGGGCTCTGTTCGTTCGGTAGCTTCCTGAGCAGCACCGGGACGGAGCCGTGCGACGTCGTTTGCGACGGCCCCACATGCACGTACTCGCATTCCATGAACCAGTGCGACACCTGCGGCGGCCCGGGGCCAGACTACAACGTGCCGGACGGCCTGTGCATCATCTGCAACCATGCTGGCCGCGCATCGACGATCAAGGGTGCGGGTATCGATGAGATCATCTGCGGCGAGGACTTGGATGACACGATCGAGGGACGCGGGGGCGATGACATTGTGATGGGCGGGACAGGTGACGACGTCCTCGACGGCGGCAGCGGAGCCGATGAACTCTACGGCGGTACGGGCGAGGATGTCTACGATGGCGGCAATGGCGACGACACCATTCTGGACGCGGCCGGGAACAGCTTCGTGACGTCCGGCGATGGAGACGACTTGATATGGACGGGAGCTGGCGATGACGAGATCGATGCCGGCAAGGGCGACGACGCCGTCATCAGCGGGCCGGGCGGTGACTTCGTGATCGGCGGGGACGGCAACGACAGCCTGTCGTCGGTGCTCTTCACAGTTTCCTCGATTCCCGACGATGCCTTGGGCGCGACGTACTGCGGGGGGGACGGCAACGACAACATCCAAGCGCGCGGTGCCGGCCACCAGTGCATGGACGGGGGGGCCGACACGGATACGTGCTCGTACCTGTTCTTCGTGACGACGCGCACGGCTGCTGCCCAAGACATTGGGACCGGCATGAGCAACTGCGAGACCGAGACCGGTACGGATTCTCGTGAGCCATTCTGCGGCTGTCCGTAGCTGCGGGCCGAACAGACCTAAGGAGTGTGATTCTTTGCATGCCCCCCGACGACGGCGTCGGGGGGCACGTCAACCTGTAAATCACGCCGGCGAGCCAGCAGAGATCGGCGACTGCAATCGCTCCCCGACGCCGAGCCCCTGTCCATTGCTCAAACGGACCTGACGGCTCGCTGTGCCGTGTCGTCGGCGACACGGCCCCCGGAGCTGCCGCCTGGCTGTGCGGCAGCTCCGGGGCCTACACGGCGCCGCGCTCGGCTGTTATCAGCCCTCCGATACGTCGCTGATCACGAGATCCCGCACGCGGGCGCCGAAGCGTAGCTCGGTATGCCGCACGCCGTCGCGTAGCCGGTAGTCGACCAGCGTGGCTTCCTGGCGCAATCCCAGATTGCTCAGCAACTTCGCCGAGGCCTCGTTGCCTTCGAGGCAGGCTCCCTCGATGCGGTAGGCATCGAGGCCCTCGATGGCAAAGGTGCGGAGGAACTGGGACAGGCGTGTGCCCACGCCGCGGCCCCATGCGTGTTCGCAGAGCTGAAAGCCGATCTCGAAACCGCGATCGCTTCCGGGAACGGCGACGATCGCTCCCTGCCCGAGGAACTCGCCGGTGCCAGCGTCTTCGACGGTGAACACCAGGGTGTCGGCAGCCTCTCCACGCTCCAGGGCTTCCTGCTGCTGCTCGACGAACGGGCGGAAGTAGGCGATGGCGTCGTCGGCGCTCATCGGGGCGAACCAGAGCCAGCGCCCGACCTCGGCGTCGGAAAGCATCGCGCCGAACGAGGCAAGATCTCGCTCAGCCGCGTAGCGGTACCGCTCTGTGCTGGACGACCAGATGGCGTCGGGATGAAAACGATTCACAAGGCGATCCCTCCTCGGAGATGCTACGACCGCGCGGCCAGCTTCGAGTATACAGCTTCGTAGCGGTCCGCCACTGTCGTCGGATCGCAAAGAGCCTTGACCGACGCGAATCCTCCCGCCTGCAACCGGGTCACCAGGGCCGGATCGTCGCGCAGCGCGCGGAGGCTGCGCGCGATCGCCGCGTCGTCACCTGGGGGGACGAGGAGACCGCTGATCTCGTGGTGCACAATCTCGGGTGTCCCACCGACGGCGGTCGCAACCACGGGCAGCCCCTGGGCCTGTGCTTCCAGGATCGCGTTCGACAGTCCTTCGCTCCGGGACGGATGCACGAGGACATCCCCAGTGCGGAGCCAGGTCGGAATATCGTCGCGGTCTCCCACGAAGTGGACGCGGTCTCCAATGTCATTGGCCACCGCCCACTGTTCGAGGCGTCCCTGTTCCGCACCGCTACCCGCAAGATGCACTTCGCACTCCTCACCCTGTCGAGTGAGAAGCGTCACCGCTCGCAAGAGGGTCTCGTATCCCTTCGAGGGATTCAGCGAGCCGACGGCCATGATGCGCATCGATTGCGCCAGCGGTCGCAGCGGAAGGTCGTCGCCTACCTGCACGAGATTGCCGGTAACGACAGCCTCCGAAAACGTCAGCCCACGCCCCGCGGCGACGTCGAGCGCGGCTTGCGAGTTACTGATCACGCAATCGAACCCGCCGAGAGGCGCGAACCACGACGTGGTCGCGATACGCATCCCCGTGGTCAAGTTGGCGCTGAGGATCTCTCGAAGCGAGGCGACTCGCTTCGCCCCCAGCAATCGCGGCACCATGGCCAGGTAGAAGTTGGTATGCGGCGACCAGGAGTGCACGATGGTCGGTCGCGTGCGCTGGACGGTCGCCATCAGCTGCAGGAGTCGCCACGCCTTCACGGGATGCCGAGGAACCCTGTGCAGCGGCACGCCCATCCCGACGACGCGCTCGTCCCACACCTCGCCGGGACTGAACGTGACAACGGATTGCCGCCACCCGCGTGTGGCCATCGCCTCCACGACGGCCAGCATCTGGCCCTCGGTCCCGCCACGAACGAGCTGTCCAATGACGTGCAGGATGCTTGGTGGCCGCACTATCCGCTCACGACGGACCGGCGGCGTCACGCCGGGCCCGAATCTTCTCGCGCATGCCCGCAAGAAACAGCGGCCGCTCGACCGCGCCGTCGATGGCGATCAATCCGTCACTCACGTTGTAGGTATGCGTCCGGGTGAGGTGCGGCGCCCAGTCCGGTTGGATGGTCGCGATCTCGACTTCCGCGTAGCCATCGACGTCGAGCCGCACGACCTTCTGAAAAGAAAGCGCGCGCCCGTACGCGCTCGAGCAATCCTGCGCCGGCCGGTACAGATCGCCACGCCATCGGAACAACCGCCCCGCGGGTCGCGCCGAGCGAACATCGGACTTCACCGGGTTGGCTTTGTGCGGCGTCCACGGACCGAGCGGCGACTCCGCCCAAAACAGGTGGAGTTCGTCGGTCGGCGGCGTGCCGCCACTCGAGACGCTCGCGAAGAGCCACCATCGCTCCCCGATCTGCACCAAGGTGGGGTCCACCGCATAGAGACCATCGAGGAGGCGGGCCTCGTGTGTCCACCGATGGGGAAACTCGAGACAACGGTAGAGATCGATACCCCTGTCGGCGCCCGAGTCTGGCAGCATGAAATACTCACCCTCCCACATGAACACGAACGGATATGCAAGGTGATAGTCGCGGGCCAGGACCGTCGTCGGTTCGTAGTCGCGCCTGCCGTCCTCCAACTCGATCACAGCGATATGGCCCTTCCCCGACGCGTGAGGAAACTCCTCGAAGAACAGATACCGCTTACCATCTCGCACCACCGGAAACGGATCCGCCCAGAAGCGATCAGCCGGCGGTACCAGGTGCGCGAATCGCCCGACCGCAGGGTGGGGATTCGGCGCCTCCGGATCTATCCCGTAGGCCAAGAACCATTGGGTACGAGACATCCGTGCCGCGATGCGACGGCGGACCAGACGCCCCCCGAGCCTGAGCACCGCACCAGCGATGCCACGAGGCTCGGGCACCGCCTGCGCCTTCGTGCCATCAGGGAAAGTCCGGGCCTCGGCCCGCGGCGAAACCTCGGACTGCGCGCGCTCATCCAGATCCGCATTCGCGAGATTCGCCACGGCCCTCGGGACAAACCGCGACGCCTGCCACAGACGATCGTGGTTCGTTCGAGTCATCGACACCGGAGACACGTTCGCGAAGGTTTCCAGCAGTACGCGTCCGTCGGACGATGCGGCCGAACAGCATCGCAGCGCGGAGTAGGCGACAGGGTCTCCTCGCACCGCTTCCCAGAATCCCAACGGGCCCATCGACGTCAGCCGATCGGTACCGTGGGTAAAGAACCACACCCCATTGGCAGCGCTGTCACGAAACGGGCGCGGGTCCGAGCCTTCAGCGAACGCCACGAGAACATCGAGATCGTAGTCGCACACGCGAGCCGCGCACGCCTCGAGCGACAGCGCCCCTGGGACACCTCGCTCTCCGCAAGCGAGCAGATCGACGCCGCCCACCAGCAGGTCCTGTAGATCTACCGGATCGAGAGGATCGAGATCGCGGCGGAACCAGGCGCGGTCGAAGCGCGTATACAGACCGTAGAGCAGCGCCCGCCATCGGACACCAGGCTGCGCACGCTGTGCGCTCGCCCACTGCCCCGTATCAACCACGAGCACCAAGTCGGCGTGTGCGTCGGCCTGCAACATCGCCAGGGAGTGGTGCACCCATCGAGGAACGACGAGCGAGTCGAGAAGAACGCCCACCCTGAAGAAGCCTGCCGGCACAGAAGGAGGAACCACAATCTGCCGCGCGTTTGCAACCGATCGATGCAGCGGGGATCATCCGAATGGTGGCCTCCCGCACGTCCATCGTCGCCTTCTCGATCCTACAGAACATGCGCATGCGGTTCCGTGCGCTCTTCGGGCATACCCGGACGACAATCAATACGACTCCCAAACACGAGGCCGCGACGGAAACGGTGGCGCGCGTGCGCGAGACCTTCGGCGACTACCTGCGCTATGGGCGCATCGCCTCCGACGCGATTCAGAGCAAACGGGTGTTGGAGATCGGCCCCGGCGACCATCTCGGCGTTGCGCTCATGTTCGTGGCCGCGGGAGCTTCCCAGGTCGTCGCACTCGACAAGTTCCGCGCGCCCGCCGATGCCGCACGTGCCCGCGCGCTCCTGGACGTGCTCCGAACGCACCTCGACGCTCCAGCGCGGCAGCACCTGGACAGCGCGGTCGCTGGGAAGGGCCCGATGGCGTTCGATCCCGACACCCTGCGCTACCTCCCTGGCCATGCGCTCGAGACCTGCCCAAAGACGCTCGACCCTGGGTCCTTCGACTACATCGTCTCCCGCGCCGCGCTGCAGGAGATCCACGAGATCGACGCCGCCTTCTCCGCAATGGATCGACTGCTCCGTCCCGGCGGTGTGATGGTGCACCGCATCGACCTCCGAGACTACGGGATGTTCAGCGCGGCGGGCATGCACCCGCTGACGTTCCTGACGATTCCCGAGATGGTGTATCGATGGATGTCGACGGCGACCCGGAAGCCCAACCGGCGTTTACGGACGTTCTATCGGGAGAAGTTGGCCGGATGGAACTACGACGTCAGGATCCTCGTCACGCACCTACTCGGGGCCGAGCGCGACCTGATCCCGCACAAGGAAACGCTGATACCAAACGTCGACTACACCGAAGCGCAGCTGGATCTCATCCGGCAGATTCGATCACAACTGCGTCCGGAGTTTCGTCATTGCTCCAACGACGAGCTGCTGACGACAGGCATCGTGCTGGTCGGGCGAAAACCCATGGAACGAGCACGCGAGCGGCCCTGACGAGTCACGCCGGGCGGGTACTGCCGGCGTCCCACGACTCGCGCGGGTCGAGCTCATCCTCGCACGGGCCCGCCGCCAACCACGCAGCGGCGGCCTCCTGCCCCTGCTCGTACATGGCCTGCAGCACGCCGTGCTCGAAGTAGAGGTACGAGCCGGGCGTGAAGATGTCGTCGCGCGCTGGGCGAATGACGTCCCAGAGTTTGACGTCCCGGTACGGACCACCGTCGATGCGCGCCACGCGATTCCGCTCGAGCAACAACTTCCGATCGATATTGTAGGCGTTCTCGAGAAAGCTATCGACGGCACGCTCGACAGCTCGCCCGAAGTGCGGGAACGGACCCGTCGACGGATCGGGCGGCTCGGTGACCAACACGGTCACGATCTCATCAGCGCCCATCGCCACCACGGGCGCCAGCGGCGTATTGACGAGGAGTCCCCCATCCCAGAGGTGGTGGGATCCGACCTGCACCGCCGGAAACAAGAGCGGGATACTCGCGCTCGCGAGCACCATGTCGACGGTGATGGCATCGACGATCTCGTAATCGGGCGAGCGCGTGTGCGGCGTATTCATCGTCACGAAGCGGACGACGCGACCGGAATGCGCGTCCATGGTGTTGATGGCCAAGCGGACGTCGTCTTCGGGCACTTCCTCGCCACCGATCGCGTCGATCAATCGCGTTCGGAGCATCGCGGTATCGGCCACGAAGGTTTCGCCGATGCCCTCCAACAACCGACTGACCAACTCGAACCGCGACGCGAGCAGATACTCGACCCAGATCGCCAACAGGCTCCCCGGCCGTAAGGCGAGATGGTGCGAAGCGTGATGTAGGAATCTCCGCGCGGGATCGAACGACGTCAGCCAGTTCCCCATCTCCCGAAAGCTCAGCCGAACGAACGAGCTAATGGCGTCCTCGAAAAACTGGGCGCTGGCGACGACGGGCGGATCCGCGCTGAGGCCGTGCCAGAACTCCATCATTTCGCGCGGGCTCTTGCCGGCGGCAATCAGGGCCGCGTTGATGGCCCCCGCCGACGTGCCGGACAGCACATCCGGACCACGCTCGAAGCGTGGGTTCTCGATGAGACGCTCGTAGGCGCCAACCTGAAAGGCCCCGCGCGCCCCGCCACCGGAAAGCACGAGACCGAGCTTTCCCCGTCCGCCGCGAGCAATGCTCAAACGTGCCACTCCGCCACCTCCGCTGGGGGCGTTTCAGGATCAGGATACCAGGAATGGGTCGCCACCCGTGCCTCCGAGTACAACCACTTACGACATCTCGGGACAGCCTGCCAAGCCCTCGATCCGGGGCTTTTTCGGCGCCCCTCGGATCCTTGACCTACTGCCCGTCGTGCGCGATCCTCGGCCTCACTGACATTCGCATCTTGAACAGGAGGATTTTCCGATGCTTCGACTTCCTAGTGCCGCGCTCGCGGCTACGCTGAGCGCCACCTTGTTTCTCTGCGCCGGACACGCCAACGCGGCGCCGACCGCCTATAGCGCAACCGGTGCAGTCGCGGCCGACATTCAGGCCACCGTCGACGCCTTTCGCGCGGCGCTTGGCGATCCAAACAACGGCAATGCTCCCGGCGCGCAGCCGGCTGGGCGCCGGGAGATCAACTGGGACGCCGACATCGTCCCCTTCGACTTCCCGGGCGACTTCTTCAACACGGTCGTCACACGCGGCGCGGTCTTCAGCACGCCGGGGACCGGCTTCCGCGTCAGCAACGACGGCATCGACAACGAGTTCGATACTTTCAACCCGACCTATCCGGATCAGTTCACGACCTTCAGCTCGCCGCGGCTGTTCTCGGCGCTGAACAGCACGACGGTCGAGGGACACTTCTTCATTTCCGGCACCGACTCTCCGGCGACCGTGAGCGGCTTCGGCGCCGTGTTCACCGACGTCGATGACATCGGTAGCTCGTGGATCGACTTCTACGACGGCATTGGCCGTCGGCTGGCACGCGTCGTCGCACCGACGAGCGCCGAAGGCCTCTCGTTTGCGGGTGCCACGTTCGACACCGAGCGCGTGTTCCGCATCGTCGTGCAGGCCGGCGCCACGCCGCTCGGCCCCGATGACGGCGCCGAGGGTGATGTCGTCGTGCTCGATGACTTCATCTACGGCGAGCCGCAGCCGCGCGGTGCGGAGTTCTGCGAGAACCCGACACCGACGAACAACTGCAAGGTGAACGGCGTCAAGGGCCAGCCGTGCATCGGCACGATCGGCGACGATGACATCCGGGGTAGCGATGAAGCCGACGTCATCGTTGCAGGCGACGGCAAAGACAAGATACGCGGCGGCGCGGGGAACGACATCATCTGCGCTGGTGCGGGGAACGACTATGTACGTGCCGGCCTCGGCGACGACATGGTTGCCGGCGAAGGTGGCGATGATCGTCTGCGCGGCGAACGCGGGAACGACATCCTGTCGGGCGGCACGGGTGACGACAACGTCAACGGCAACGTCGGCGACGACGTGGTGGTAGGCAACGAGGACAACGACCGTGTCTCGGGCGAGCGTGGCGATGACATGCTCGACGGCGGCCTTGGCGTCGATACGCTGAACGGCGGCAAAGGCACTGACACCTGCACCGATCCAGACGGATCGAGCGACAAGAGCTGCGAGTAGTCGGCTGATTCCGACGGCGGCGCGCCTTTCGGGGGGCGCCGCCGTCGGAACAACACCGAAGTTGTTTGCGACCCGGCGCGCACAGCGCGTCATCGCCCCTCTGCAAGTCCTGATTCCGACGTAGTTTCCTTGCGCCGGCCGGCGGCACACTCGGGCGTAACTCCCCCGCTCCCCGCTCCACGGCGCTGCCGCACCGGACCCCCTGGTCCGTTCGTGACGCGCCGTGGCATCGGCGCGCGGCAGTTCCCGTTGATTCTCATTGACGGCCCGTTCGCGACGATGGTACCGCTACTGCGGTCGTACGAGAAAGTTACCAGTGCGAAGTGCCGCACCCAGCCGTCGTCATTCGGAGGAAAAAGCCATGAGATTGGCCCGCGCCCTAGTCATTATGGTCGCCGTGCTGACGTGCGTCATCGTCAGCACCCCGAGCCATGCCCAACAGTTCTCTCTCGATCCCCTTTCACCCACTGTTCCGCCGCTGGCGCTGTACCTGACCGTCCCGCCGTGCGGCCTGGGCGCGCCGTTCTCTCCCGCGGGCGACATCATGGCGCTCGGTCCACCACTGATCGTGATCCCGTCGGGCCCCGCAGGATGTGGACTCGGACTCGGCGCGCCCGGCAACGTGAACGCGTTCTCGAGCGGTCTTGGCCCTGCGGCCGGATTCCCGCTCCCACCCGGTGGAGTCGGATTCGCCTTCAGCGTCGACGCCTTCGCAACGGGTGATCTCTTGGGTGCAGCTTGCAGCCCGTTCCCACCCTTCGCGGGAGCGTTCCCGCCAGACGTTGGTTCCGAGGCGGGCGACCTGACGATCGGCGGCACGAGTGACGCTGAGGCTGACGTCTTCGCAAACTGGGCGGGCCCCGCGGCGCCGCTCCCGGCGGCCGCACCGCTTCCCGGCACAATGCCACACACACAAATCGGTGACGGCAATGCACTCGCCGCACCGCCGTTCCTCTTCCCGCCCGTGCCTCCTGGCGCTGGCTTGGTTGAGCCCGGCCCTGGCGGCGACAACGTCGACGCCGTCGACATCAGCGCCCCCCTCGGCGCAATCGACTTCACTGGCCCTGACGGCATACCCGACGTCAATGTCTACTTTTCGCTCGACGGCGCGACGGCAGGCCCCGCGGCCGGGGCGGCCCCTGGGGACGTCCTGACTGCCATCGGCGGCGGCTTTGGAGTCTATGCTCCGGCCGGCGCGCTCGGTCTCGTGCCTGGTGACGATGTCGACGCGCTCTACGTCACCGACTTCGTACCACCAGCGGGCGCCTTCGGGCCGGGGGACACCCTGCTCTTCTCACTCGCTCCGGGATCGCCCTCGACCCTCGGGGGCGCCGACTGCTCGATCGGCTATCCCATCGGCGAGGGCCAGATACTGACCGACCCGGCAAGCTGCTGTGCGTTCGGGTTCCCCTTCCTTGGATGCTGTGCACCGGCTGCGCCGCCCTGCCTGGTCTCCGACGCCGGCGCGTTCGACCTCTGGGACGGCCCCGCGTGCGGCGTGAACCCGGCCGGCGCGCCCGAAGACAACATCGACGGCCTGGATCTCCTCCCGGGACCCGTGCCCCCACCGGCGACAGTAGTACCAACAGCGGGGCCAGCGCCGACGCCAACCCCGACCTTCACGGCAGCGCCAACGCCGACCTTTACGCCGCCCGCGGCGGCCACGTGCACGTTCGTGCCTCCGCCGGCCGGCCCGACGCCGACGCCCGGCAACGCCAAGGCCGGCAACAAGTGTCAGCGCACGATCGCCAAGGAGGTCTCCAAGTTCGTCAAGGCGAAGCTGAAGATCCTCGACAAGTGCCACGCCTCGATGTTGAAGGATAAGAGCCCGGACCCGGGTCCGGGCAGCGGGATGCGCCTCGCCGCGTGCCTGGGCGACCCGACGACGGCGGCGAAGCTTGCCAGCGCCGCGTCCAAGACCACGGCGAAGATCGCGGGCAAGTGCGGTGGTGCCAATAAGACCTGTGGCGACTTCGATGCGGACGAGGAGTTGCCCGGCGATCTCGGCTTCGATGCAACATGCCCCAGCTTCGAGGGTAGTTGTGCGGCGGCGATCGCCGACTGCGACGATCTCGCGACGTGCGTCGACTGCATTGCTGATGCAGCCATCGATCAATCGATGGTGCTCTACTACGACGCCATGATCGACGTGACCGTTGGAAGCGCGATCAACAAATGCCAGCTGACGATCGGCAAGGAGACCACGAAGTACTTCCTCGCCAAAGAGAAGCTGCTGCTCAAGTGCAAGGACGCGCACTTGAAGGGCAAGCACACGGACGTCTGCCCGGACGTGACGGCGCCCGCGGGCAGTGTGGCGGAGAAGACGGCCGTCAAGATTGCCAAGGCGGAGTCGAAGAAGATCACCAAGATCTGCAAGAGCTGTGGCGGAGCCAGCAAGACCTGCGACGCCACCGTCACGCTGGTCAATCCTGGTGGTCCGGTCTCGATTCCGGGCGTCGCGAGCGGCGACGACCTGCTGCCAGCCGCCATCGGCTTCCCGGCGAGTTGCACCGGCGTCACACTGCCACCGGTCCCCGGTCGCCCAGCAACTCCCTGTGCGGGTGCGGTCAGCACCCTGGCCGACCTGGTCACCTGCGTCGACTGCGTGACCGAGTTCAAAGCCGACTGCATCGACGCCGCGGCTCGGCCGCAATTCACCACCTATCCGTGCGAGTGTAGATAACCGAGTCTGGCCGACCACGGGGCGAGCACCGCTCGCCCCGTGGTCGGCGATACGTCACGCCGGAGTAAACCCGCCGGTGACTGTCGTCGTGGCGATGAGGCGCGTGTTCTCGAGTCCCGCCGTTCGGTGTACGGTCGCCGCCTGATAGTCCGGCATCGAGATCATCTCGAGCATCGCCTTCCGGGAGGGGTACTGCACCACGGCGACGTCGTCCCACGCGTCGTCCTTCGGCGCGATAACGCAGCCGTCGACCCCGCCGACCCACACGATGCTGGCCCCGACCGTCGCGAGCTTCTCCATCGCCACCAGGCCGTAGCGCCCGTAAGCCTCGCGTCCCGAGCATGGCTCGGCATCGAAGTCCGGAGGATACTCAGCGTGCTCCCGGTACTTCAGCAAGTTGATCATCACAAGTGGCGTCTCGACGGGGGCCTGCAAAAACGCGAGCAGATCCTCCAACTGCGGCTCGATGAGCTTCTCCATATGGTTCCCTTCCTCAAGCGCGCGCGGCAGTCACCGCGGCTCGCGTACTGTCATACGCAGCGCGCGCCGCCGCATCGACCGGCAACGCACGATGTTCGGTGGACAGGATCTCGACCGACAGCGGCGCCGCAACACCGATCTCGTCCAGCAAGCGAATCAACCCGGTGAGATCGAACGCGCCCGCACCGGGAAGACGCCGGCGCTCGATCGTATCCTCGACGAGTTCCCCCACTGGCGTGGCGTCCGCGTCGTCGAGTTGCACGGCATGAATGCGTGTACCGGGAATGGCCCGAATCTGGGAGGCATCCGCCGCACCACGATAGTAGTGCCACGCATCGACCAGCACCCCACCATTGTCGTACCCGGCCCGCCGCGCGATCTCCCACGCGACACCGGCGTCCGGGATCCCCGTCCAGGGCAGAAACTCGATCGCGACGGGCAGCCCGCCGTGCGCGTGCGCGCGCTCACATACCCCCGCGAAGCGCTCGGCCACTGCTGCCAGTTCGTCCAGCTCCGTTGCCGGCCCCATCTCGCCAACGTTCAGATGATGCGGCTGGAAGAGATCGGCCATCTCGTAGAGCCGATCCTCCAATCGACGGGCACGCTCGCCTCGCGTGCCGCCGTGGGCCCAGTCGTAGAGAAACTCGATCTCGCCGACGACGATGTCGTGCTCGCGAAGCACGGCCTGCATATCCCGATCGGAGAGGCCATTCTTCCGCGCCAGGACATAGCTCGAGGCTTCGATTCCAATACCGGCGAAGCCCGCACGCGCGGCGGCCGCGACCCGCTCCTCGAACGAGAAGCGCGCCGGCTCGAGCACCCCCGCCCCGGAGAGAGTGTAGTGACTGGCGATCAGATCCTCGCGCGAGAGCAGTCTGGCCACGCCCTGTCCCTACCGTCCAGACGCACGCGCCGCAACGTACGCATCGAGTCCGGCCATGGCGCGCACGAAAAGTCGATCGATGATGCCGGGAAAGAACGGTGCCGCGACCCGCATCATCAACCGGGGTTCGATCGCCAGCGTCCAGGTGACGCGCGTGCCTCCGCCCGGACGATCCTCGAACGCGGTGCACTCGACCTGCGCATGCGCAAGCGGCAGCGTGGCACGGTCGATCCGATACGCGAAGCGTTCCCCCTCGTCCCACGCGAGCATCGTTTCTTCGTAGCGCTGCCGGCCGACCGTCGCCCGCCGCATCGTTCCGACGCCGAACGGACTTCCCTGCTCCCGATAGGATGCGGTCGAGACGCCCGGCCACCAGGCCGACCATGTCGTCGGATCGGCGAACACCGACCAGACGTCGTGCCGGGATGCCGCAACATCCCGCGTCGTCACATACCGCTGCGCCGCGGTCTCCAACAGCTCGAGACCGACCTCGCGCATTACGAACCACATGTCGTCGCTCCTCGGACATCGCGCGCGATCCTCATCGCGCTTCGACCTTCTCGGTAGCGCGCGAGTGTTCCTCCGGTCCGAACACGTACAGCGTGTGGCCCAGCACCGTCGTCGGCGTCCGATCTCGGAACGATGCGTAAGCATCGCCGACGGGCCAGTACGAGCTGCCGTTCACGAAATACCGCTGCCCCCAGAGGAAATTCACACTGATGACCGCATGCGAGGCGCGCACGTGGTCGTCGAACAGCGAGCGGTAGCGAATGCCGTACAGCTCCGGCGGTACGCGGCCGAAATAGGCCAAGTCGACCCGCTCGATCTCCTGCTCTCGCATGTACTCCCGTAACGCCACGAGGTCTTGCCCCCAATCAACGTTGGAGTCGAGCAGGTAGCGATGCCCACCTTCCGCCCCCCCACTCGGCAGATTGAAGAACGGCAGGTAGTGCGGCCACGCCGCAACGGTGCCGACGAACAGCCACAGGAAGCCGACAACCACGCCCGTGCGCAGTGGCGTCAGCCAGCCCGGCCGGCACCAACGCTCGGTCGTCGTCACTCGAGCGATCCACACGCACAACAGCGGAATCACGAAGAGGACGTAGCGCACACCGATGTTCCGTTGCCCCGCCACACTGAAGAACGTCACCAGGCCAATCGTAACCGCGAGCAGCGGCATCTCGCGGCGAGTGGGTCGCGGCCGGAGAAGCATCGCCACGAGGCTCAAGGCGAGCAAGGGAAAGGGCACCTTCACCGCGAGCGCGACGAGATAGTAGCTCCCGAATCCAGACTCGCTGAACGATCCGAAGAGATAGGACTCGTATCCGCCCAGACCCAGCTGCACATCGACCCCGCGCACCAACTCGAACGGCAAGGGAACGGGCAGCCATGGCGGCAGCACCGATTGCACCGCTGTCGCCAACGGGGTCGAGAAATCGAAGCCGTCGAGGCGCGTCATCGCGCCGTCGAACCCGTAGCCGAGATTCACCACCGCCATCGCAACGGCGATCGCCAGGGGCCACGCGCGAAGCGTGCGCCACCGCCGGCCCGGCGCGGCGCTCGCACAACTCACCAGGGGCAGCACGGCGAGGAGCAACAATCCCGTCAGTTTGCAGAGAACGGCCAGCCCGATCATCCCGCCCATCACACACAGGCGTCTGACAGTCGGCCGTTCTTGCCACCCGTGGAGCGCCCAGAGCGCGGCGACCGTAGCGGCGGCCAGATACACATCCGGCGTAATCAGCCGCCCGTGCGCAATGAGGTTGGGGGCGAGCGAGACCAACGCTCCCGCCAGCAACCCGCCGACGCGACCGTAGAGCGCCCAGGCGTAGCCGAGGGTCAGCAGGCAGGTCAGCAGCAGCACGGCGATCGACACGTACCGGCCTCGGAGAAAGTGTCGTGCGTAGTCGGCACGGTTGCCGTGCGCGAACACTCGACCGAGTTCCCACGAGGAACGCCGCTCGGCGAGCGGTGACGGATCGAAGACTGGTGGCCCCAGGGCGCGGACCAGAAGCGCGGGTAGCATCCGTGGTAGCGGCGGCGACCCGGGATCGACGTGAAACGCCCGCCCCTGCAACAGCGCGAGGCCATGCGGGAGATTGGCGAACTCATCGACGGTGACGGACTTCCGCCCCGCCGATGAAACCGCGAGCATCACGTTGAGGGCAAGACAGGCGACGACGAGCCCTCCCATCGTCCGCGACATACCGCTCAGTGTCGCTCCGCGTCGCCACATCGTCGGCGCGACACCACGCTCCGCAACGTGGCCCCGGACGGACTCATGATGTTCTCGCCGCCTGCTTCAAGCCTTTGCACACGGTCCGCAACACCTCGACCCGCGCGACGCGCTTGTCGTTCGACGGAACGAGGGTCCAAGGCGCGTCTTTCGTGTGGGTGCGAGTCACCATCTCGTCGACCGCCGCCTCGTAGTCCTGCCAGCGCTCGCGGTTCCGATAGTCCTCCTCGGTGATCTTGTATTTCTTGTAGGGCGTCTCCTCGCGTGCGCGGAACCGCTCGAGCTGTGTGGCCTGGTCGAGATGCAGCCAGAACTTCCGCACCAGGATACCGTGCTCGACGAGCTGCTGCTCGAAATCGTTGATCTCGTCGTACGCTCGGCACCACTCATCGGTGCGCGCAAAGCCCTCGACACGCTCGACCAGGACACGCCCGTACCAACTCCGGTCGAAGATCAGGACCGTACCCGCGCGCGGGAGGTGTCGCCAGAACCGCCAGAGATAGTGATGCGCGGCTTCGGCTGGTGTTGGCGCGGCGATTGCCACCACGCGGTAGTCCCGTGCATCGATCGCATTGGTCAGGCGTCGGATGACCCCGCCCTTGCCCGCGGCATCCCAGCCCTCGAACACAAGTACGCTCGTGCGCGATGCGAGCGCCGCCTCACGTGTCAGCCGCGCCAGCGTCGTCTGCAGGCGGGCGAGCTGTGTCTTGTACCGTTTCCGCGGCAACGTGAACGAAAGATCGACCCCGGCGAGTACCGGCCGCTCCCCCGTACCTGCCGGCCCGCGTCTGGCCCGGGAACGCCTGCGCGGCTTGCGCTCGGCCAGCCGTGTGGTGATGCCCTCGAGGATCGTCCGGGCGACGAAGACGTCACGGAAACGCGCGTCGGTCGATTCGAGGATGTGCCACGCCGGCCCCCCCGTGCTCGTCTCGCGGAGCATCCGCTCGGCCAGGGGCATTCCCCGATCGTAGTGCTCGTAAATCGCCCAATCTCGATCGTCGATCGCCCGATCACGCTTGCCCGCGCGCTTCAGGCGCCGCTTGTGCTCGCGCTTGGACACGTGCAGCCAGAACTTCAGGACCAGCGCGCCGTCAGCAACCAACGTCCGCTCGAACAGGGCGCCATGCGCCAGTCGACGAGCGAATTGCCGCTCGCCGATCTTCCGGCGCGCCCGGTCGGCCACGACCTGCTGCGACCAGCCGCCGAAGTAGATGCCGAGCTGCCCCCGGCCTGGCAGCGTCCGCCAGAAACGCCATAGGCGCGGGCGTTCGAGTTCCTCGTCACTCGGCGGCCGGAGGGCGAACGCTTCGAGATAACGCGCGTCCATCCATTCGTGCAGCGTGTTCAAGGTCGCGTTGCACCCGAGTCGATCGTCCCCTGCAAGGACAACGATCACCGGAAAGTCCGCGGTCGAGAGATCGTACTGGGCGTTGATCAGCGCCACACGCAACCCCGGCGTCTGACGCGCGAACGCGGCCTCCGACAGGGTCTGGCCCGCCTCGGTAGCTTCGAGCATTGTGGTGCCGCGTACCCCGTCGCATTCAGGACCGCAACCGGCATCATCGTGGACCGAATCGTGGGGATGGCGCTTCATCGGACACGCGGTACGGACCGGTCCACATGCATGGCTCGTCGAGGCCTCCGGCCGTACGCTCAGCTAGGCGCCGTCCGCTGCCAACGCAGCCTGCCGCACGACGCGGCAGCGCGGCTCGGGATGCGTCATGGCCCGCACCCAACGTACGCACATCGTACCGCGAGTATGGCCCGCGGTATCCACCCAGTTCGGAACGCCGGGATCCGAGTGCGCCACGACCAAGCGCACCGAGCCATCGTCGCGGCGTGTCGCGCCACCACTGTTCACGTGCACGTTCCGGAAGCGATAGTCGAGCGACTCTGCCCAGATGTTGCCGAGCTGGAAGTTCCAGTAGTCACAGTCCGGTGGTGTCATCTCGATCACCAGCGCCTCCTCGGGCGCGAGCGCCCACAACCCGAGCCAGATCCGTACGTTCGGATCGCCCCCGACCCGACGATGCTGCTCGGCGTCGGGAAGGTGGAACGCATTCATGGGCGCCTTGTCGCGAAACTCCATCACCCAATCAGCAAACCACTGCGCGCAACCGAGCGCGTACATCGCCGATCCGAGCAGCTGCCCCGGCACGCGGCCCGCATCGAGCGGCCCCGGTGGCGCGGTCGCGTCCACGCACTCGATGTCCAACTCGACCGGCCGCTCAAGCGCCCGATCGAGAAAGGTCTGACGCACGAGGATCTGGGAGGTGTCCTCGGCCAACCGCAGCCAATTGCCCGGATGCTCGCGCTGGCTCGCCATGATCTCAAAGCGACCATCCGCGTCGAGCGTCAACTCCGAGTCCTCGAGATGCCCCGCTCCACCGCTGATCCGGTCGCGCGCCGCGAAATTCTGATTCTGCGCGGCGAAGCTGAGATAGTGGATGCTGCCACGCTGCCCGCGGATGCGGTAGGTGTACCGACCGTTCACCGACGCGCTCACGTAGTAGTTGTCGGGGTTGTCGAGGCCCATCTTGACGAGATCGGGCATCGCACGAAACGCCGGATGCTTCGGCCCCGTCGCTTCGGCAAAGGACACCAGTCCCGCACGCAACAACCGGGTCAAGTACCGGAGGCCTTCGGCCCGCTCGAACGTCGAGGCGGCAATGTCATCGCGAAGGACGACGTCCCCCGCCTTGGCAAGCAGCGTGCAGAACTCGCCCCAGGCCTCGGCCGTTTCTACCTTTCGCACCGCGTCGCCCCGCGCATCACTCACGGTCACACCTCGATCTGAAACTGCTCGATGTACGACGCGAAACGGGCACGAACGTCTTCGGGACGTAAGCCGTACTCGTCGAGCGCATACGTGTGGGTGCCATGCTGCCCCTTGGGGTGCGCGGCGACATGGGCCGCCATCGCGGCGTCGGCCTCCGCACCATGCGCCAGCTCGAAATGTTCGTAGATGCGTTGCACGACACCGAGCGAGTCGTCGACGAACGCATCGTGCGTCACGTCGATGAACCGTGCGGGGTCGACGCGTGCTCGTGCGGCCAGGCCACGCTCCAAGGACGTCGCGTAGAACTCCATGACGATCGGCCCGAGGACATGCGGATCGATCTCGACCTGCGGGCCCATCATGGTGCTCGTCATGCTGCAGATCGAAGCCACGCACGCCAAGGGATCACGGTGACTCCACACGATGGCGCAATCGGGAAACGAGGCGAGCAAAGCGTCGATCGCCCACATGTGCGCCGGCGCCTTCACGAGCCACCGTTCACCTGGACGCTGCCAGTCGAGCATCCGGAGGAGATCCGCGTAATACGCGTACATGGAACCCAGATCCTGAGCGCGGAACCATGAGCCGTAGGGCTCCATCATGATCTCGATACCGTTCTGCACACCACTGAGGGTATAGGAATGAAGCAGCACGCATTCCTCGGGCGTATCCGCACTCGAATAGTGGATTTTGGTGAACTCGGGATTGCGCTCACGTTGCGCAGCGCATCCATCCTCGATCATCTGCCACCGTGGATCGGGGGCACCCGGGGGAAGCCCGTCGAGTGGATCGGGGCATTGCGCCTCCCACAACCGCAGCGGTCGGGCCGCGGGATCGGCCGCGAGCAGATTGAAGAGCGCCGAAGTCCCGGAACGCGGCAATCCCGTGAGGACCATCGGATAGCGGATCTCACGCGCGCGGATCTCCGGATGTTTCCGGAAGGCGGCTTCGATACGCAGGCGCGTCGAGAGGAGTTGAACAAGGCGCCGACGGTTCCGTCGGCGCCCGCGCTCGGTCAGCGGATTGCCTTCGAACGTCGCAATCAACGCGCGCAGACCCGCGCGAAACTCGCTCGGCCCGAAGTCGTCGAGACCTGTGGCCTGGCGGGCCTCCTCGAGCAGTTGCTCTTCGTCGAAGCTCGGCTCGGACATGGCTGGAAACCTCCGTGAGATCCGCAGACCCTACCGATCACGGCGAG
>JAJCZP010000155.1 GCA_029262315.1 Deltaproteobacteria bacterium
GGGGGATGACGTTTCCCGCGGTGCCTTGCATCGGCTCGACGATGATCGCGGCGACCGCACCGGTCGTCGTGCGCTTGATGCTCTCGCGGGCGAACTCGACACAGGCCAACCCGCATTCGGGGTAGGTTGTCTTGAGCGGACAGCGATAGCAGTCCGCGTAGGGGACCGAGTACCGGCCCGCCGTCAGCGGTCCCCAGCCATGCTTCGACTCGTCGCCGATGAGACCGACGACTCCGGCGGTCTTGCCATGGAAGCCGCCCCAGAATCCGACGATCTCGTGCTTGCCGGTGACCGACATCGCCAATCGGAAGGCGGCCTCGACGGCTTCGGCGCCGCCGCTGAAGATCTGTGCGCGGTCGAGAGTGCCCGGCGTGAGGCGGGCGAGGAGCGCCAGCAAGCGGTGGCGACTCTCGCTGGCGAAGCTGCCCACGATAATGCGTCGCAGCTGCCCTTCGACGGCCGCGATGTAGCGCGGATGCGAGTGCCCGAGACTGGCGACCGTCACGCCGGCAAAGAAATCGAGGTACGTGTTGCCGTCGAGGTCGGTGATGGTCGCACCATCGCCGCGCGCGATGGCGAGTTCGGACAAGAGCGAGATGCGCTGCTGACCGGGCGCGATCAACGCCTGTTCCTCATGGAAGAGCTGTCGAGACCGTGGGCCGGGGCGTGCGGCCGTCGGTGTGTCCGTTGATCGTGTCGGAGTCATGGGTTTCAGGCTCGGAAGCGCGCCTCGTCTCTCGTTGTGTCGAGCCGATCGCAGACGTGATCGGCGATGGCCTCGGCGGCTTCGTTCCGGCATCGGGCGAAGCTCGGCCAGTCGTTGATGTCGATGAGTACCGCCTCGCCCTCGGGCGTGACGACGACGTCGCCGCCCCACACCTCGAGCCCCAGGCGCGTCGCCCCGGCGTGCGCTGCGTTCCAGAGAGTTTCGATCGCGGTTGGTGGTTCGGGCTCATCGGTGTAGCACCGAAAGAAGGCACTCCCGACGCCATAGAACTTCAGGACGACACCGGGAACATGGGCCTGGAGGACCGCGCGCGAGATGCCCCGGGCGGCGAAAGCCTCGAGGGTGGTTGCGACGGTCTCGGCGTCGGCCGCGAAGGTGACGTCGTCCGCCTCCATGGCGTGTACGTCGCCGCGCTTGATCCAGCAGGGGGCAGAGTCGCTGTGAGCGGGGTTCGCCTCGGTGGCGACGATGCTCGTCGGAGGAAACGGGATACTGGCGCCGCGCAATCGTTCGATGGTGGCGACGCGGTGGCAATTGCGGATGGCATCCGGAGTGTTGATCACGGGTAGATGCGGTGTGTAGCGATCGAGTGTCGCCAGCGCAGTGTCGGACTGGCACATCGCCAACACGGCGCGTGGTGTCGTTGCTGCAAGCGCATCGATGGTGCCGAGCTGCATGTGCAGGCCGCGTTCCGCGAGTGCCTCCGCGGTGCGTTCGAGGATGGCCGCGTCATCGCTGACCCGCCCCGGGGAGAACTCCGGCTCGCGAAACACGCCGACGAGGTCGGCCATGCGTCTTAGCTCGCCTCGATCACGCCGAGCAGTTGCTCGGCGGAGGCGATGTCCTCCGGGCGATCGACATCGACGGTCGCACCGACATCCACGCCGTAGACGGGGTGACCGTGCCGCAGTAGGGATCCGAGGAGCGCGCGGAGGGCGGATCGATCGTGCGGTGGCGCTGCATCGGCCAGCGAATATATCAGGGGTTGGAGGAAGTAAACGCCAGCAGTGACGACCCGCGCGTCGGTCTCGCTCCCGAGCGAGCGGATACGGTCGTCCGGGCCGACGTCAGCCCACAGCGGTTTCTCGTCCTCCACGACCGTCGTGACACCGAGGACGCTCGCCGCGTTCGGGAGGCGGTGTGCGCGTTGAACCATCGCTGCCACACGGTCCGGGGCGAGCACGGCATCGACCGTCAGCAGGAGGAATGGATCGGCGTCGAGATGCGGGCGGAGCGCCAGCAGGCTCTCGGCTGAGTTCGTCGTCGTTTGCTGGACGATTCGCACGGGGAGGCCAAACGCAGTCTGCGCGAGGAAGTCGCGGACCTGATTCGTTTCGGCGTTGACGATGCACGCGATCTCGGAGGCCCCCGCTTGCCGTGCCGTCTCGATGGCGCGGGCGATGAGGGGACGACCGCCGATGGAGAGGAGCGGTTTCGGGGTCGTGATGCCCGCGGCCTGGAGCCGTTCGCCGTGGCCGGCCGCGATGATGCCGGCCCTCATGCGAGCAGCGTCTCCAGTTCGACCAGGGAACGGAGACGATAGACCGTTCGTGGAGAGGTGGGCATCGGCGTGGTCTCGGCCGACAGCCACGCGGCGTGCATGCCGGCGGTCTGTGCCGGTACGACATCGCGCGGCCAGGAGTCGCCGACGTGAAGGATGTGTGCCGGTGCCATGTCCAGCCGCTCAGCGGCGCGGACGTACAATGCCGGGTCGGGTTTCCGGAGGCCCTCGATTGCGGAGTCGAGCACGGCCGTGAACGGGCCGAGCGCGCCATCATCGAGGAGGGCGGGCATGTTGCCGTACGAGTTCGACACGACGCCGAGGCGATAGTGGGTGGCCAGCCGTCGGAGGAGCGGCCGATTGCGGTCCCATGCCGCGGCGGTGTCATCGATGAACCGGGTGGCGAGCGTGCTCGCCAGTGTCGGGTTGGTGATGCCGAGCGCGCGTAGCTGGAGATCGACGTGGGTCTTCACCATGCGTGCGAGTCCGAACGTTGCGATGTCGGGGTCGACCTCGAGGGCGGCGTCGGCCGCGTAGAACGCTTCTTTGAACGTCGACTCGTCGATGCGGCATCCGGCGACCCGATACAACTCCCGGAAGTGATCGAACCAGTGGCGGCCATCGCCGTCGAGCGTGCCCCCGTAGTCGAGCAGGATGCCCGTGAGGGTGCCGCGCAGCGTGTCGAGCATCGGGGGGCGCACGCGCGAGTCGTACCAGAGAGGCACCCGGAGTCGCAATTCGCGGCGCGTGGCTTGCGCGCATCGCGGGCCCGGTGTACCGACTCGCCCGCGTGGAGAGCGTCATCATCGTTCCGGATGCCGAGGCCTGGCGTACGCGCGACGCGCCGGGCGGGGTCTCGCTCCTGGAGCGTCAGGTCAAGCAATTGCGGGGGCTCGGTTTCGAGCCGCCGCTACTCCTGGTGGTGCCGGAAGCGGAACCGGTCTTTCGGTCGGACGTGGCCTGCGCCGGTATCGTGCACGTCGCTGGTGCGGGACCCGCGGGTGCGGTGCTGGCTCGGGCCGGCGACGCGCTGCCCGAGGACTTCGTCTTTCTGACAGCGGACCGGCTCATCGATCCGCGAGTACTGCGGGCGTTGGCCGGGAGGTCCGCGCTGACATGCGCGAGCGGGGACGATGGGCGGTGCGAGCCTGTGGGTCGTGCCGGTGCTGCCGACGTGCGTCGGTACGAGGCGGCGCTCATGGAGCATGCCGCGCGGTTGTCTTTGCGCGACTTGGATCCGTACGTTGCCGAGTTGCGGGGCAACGCGACGCCGTATCTCTTCGCGGTGCGCTCGGCGACCGATCGCGCGCGTGCGTGGAACGTGCTGCTCGATCACGTGCAGAAGCGTACGCTCGACCTTCCGGGGCAATACTTCGACTCACCCTTCGAGAATTTTCTCGTCCGTCGGCTGGCACCGACCGCGGTGACGCCGAATCAGATTACGATCCTGACGCTCGTCGTGGCGCTCGGCGTGGGGCTCCTGTTTCTCGACGGATGGTTGCGGACGGGCGTGGGGCTGGCGTTGCTCGTCGGGGTCCTCGATGGAGTGGATGGCAAGCTCGCGCGCATGAAGTTGCAGACCTCGAAGCTCGGCGAGCTCGAGCACGTCGGTGACTTTCTCTATGAGAACTTCTGGTACCTGACGCTCGGTACCTGGTTCTGTCGCGCGACGGGCATCGTGGCATATTGGTGGGTGGGCGTGGTCATGGTCGCATGCGATCTCGCCGACAGCATGCTGTACCTGATCGTGCGTCGCCGGACCGGGTGCATGCTCGACGAGCTGACGCCGTTCGATACGGCGTTTCGCCGTGTCGCCGGTCGGCGGAACATCTACGTGATGGTACTGGTCGCGGGATGTCTGCTCGGCGCGACGCCGACTGCATTCCTGGTCGCGGGGGGGTGGGCCGTCTGCACCGTGGTGATCCATGCGGCGCGCGCGGTTGCCGCCAAGCCCCCAGCCTCCAACTGAAGCCACCGGCGTCGTCCGGAATCCGCTGGCCGAGCGAACGGCGCCGCGCGTCAGTGCAATCGGCGCGAGAGCCCCGCGTAGGCCGCGAGTCCGAGGGCCGCGGAGGCCAGTTGCGCGATTCGGGTGATGACGGCGACCGCGAGACCCGTGGCCGCGCTCATCCCCAAGGCCGTGAAGATCAGGACGCGGCCTCCCTCTTGCACGCCGACGCGCGCTGGGACGAAGAACATCGCCGAGTCGGCAACGATCGCGAACGCCTCCACTGCCAGGCAGGTCGTGAGTGGGGCGGGTGCGCCGAGCCAACGGAGGATGCACCATAGCTGGACGAGTCCGATGAGTTGGCCCGCGAAGTGCCACCCCACCGAGGCAAGGAAGGCCTGCGGTCGATCGCGATACAGTGCGCGGAGCTGCGCATCGAGGGCGGCGCCGCCGCGTTCGATGCGCGCGATCGACGTTGCGGGAAGTCGAAGGCGCGTGGCCACGCGGGCCAGCGCGGCGAAGAGGCCGCGGCGCTGCAGTGCGACGAAGATCAGGACCCCCGCCAGCGTGACGGTGAACCCCGCGACCACCCCGACAGCGAGTTCCTGGCTTCCCTGGAGGCGAGTGACGATGGCGCTCAAGCCGATCAGGACGAGTGCGGCCTGGGCGATCGTGTAGCTCATCCGCGCGGCAATGAGGGAGGCGATGGCCGCAGAGGCACCGACGGCCGGGCGCAGGAACGACCCTTTAACGAACTCCCCGCCGACGGTGGCGGTTGGTGTGAGTTGGTTGATCGCGGTGCCGGCCAGGCGGATCCAGAACAGGCGGGGGAACCCGACCGCGGATCGGCGCTCGAGTGTGTAGCGCCAGCCGAGCGTGTTGCATGCGTCGACGACGAGCTCGAGCGCGATGATGGCAACGAGGCCCCACCCGACGCGCTGCAGATCGGTCATCAACCGCTCCGCGCCGATGGCGCGGATGAGGCTGATGAGTAGAAGCGTGCCTGTCAGGAGGAGGGTGAGATGTCCGGCGCGCCGCATGGTAAACGGCGTGCGGGCAGCGGCCGCGCCCGCCGGCGGGCCGGTGCTCACGTGTCCTCTGCGCGCTCGGGGGCGGGGTTGATCAGGGCCCGCTCGGGGTCGATGCGCGCGTCCGTGACCACGACCCGCCGTCCGTCGATCCGCACCCGCCCCTCCGCGATCAGCTGAACGGCGAGAGGATAGATGCGGTGCTCCTGTGCCTGCGTGCGTGCGTGGAGTGTGTCCTCGGTGTCGTCGGGGCGGACGGGGACCGCGGCTTGCACGAGAATCGGGCCGTGGTCGGTCTCCTCGTCGACGAAGTGGACCGTGACGCCGGTGATCGTCACGCCATGCGCGAGCGCTTGGCGCTCCGCGTGGAGGCCGGGGAAGGCGGGGAGCAGGGCCGGATGGATGTTCAGGACCCGCGCGGGAAACGCGCCAAGGAGAGTGGCCGTGACGAGTCGCATGAAGCCCGCCAGGACCACGAGCTCGGCGCCATGGTTCCGCAGGTGCTCGACGAGCTGTGCGTCGAAGTCCGGTCGGGAGGGGAAGGCGTGGTGGTCGACGACGACGGTCGGAATTCCGGCGGCGCTGGCGCGCGTCAGTCCGTACGCGTCGGCGACATTGCTGATGACGACGACGATCTCCGCGTCGAGTCGTCCGGTGCCGATGGCGCCGATCAGTGCTTGGAGATTGGTGCCGCTGCCCGACAGCAGTACACCGAGCCTGAGCTTGGTGCTCATGGTTGCGTGAAGGAGAGTCCCCGCGATCCACGTTCGATCGTGCCGATCGCTCGCGCACCAGTGCGATGGCGCCGGAGATGCGCCAGCACCCGCTCGCGATGGCGGGACGCCACCACGAGGACATAGCCGACGCCGTTGTTGAACGTGCGATCCATCTCTTTCCGCGAGACCCGTCCTAGGCGTGCGATGGTGTCGAAGATGAGCGGTGTCTTCCAGCTCCCGCGTTCCACGACGGCGTGACAGGTGGGCGGGAGGATGCGCGGAACGTTTCCCGGTAGGCCGCCACCGGTGATGTGTGCCATGCCGCGAATCGCTCCGGGCGGCATGTGCGCGAGGAGGTCGCGCACGGTGCGGACGTAGATACGCGTCGGGCGGAGCAGCTCGGTGCCCAGCGTCGTTCGCCATCCGGCGGGCTTCCGTCCGAGTGGGAGGCGCGCGCGATCCAGCAGCACGCGCCGGGCGAGCGCGAACCCGTTGCTGTGCAGCCCGGTGGACGGAAGGGCAATCAGCGCGTCACCGGGGCGAATGGTTCGTCCGTCGATGACACGCCGCCGCTCGACGACGCCGACGGCGAAGCCGGCGAGATCGTACTCGCCCTGGCTGTAGAATGATGGCAGCTCGGCAGTCTCACCGCCGACCAGCGCCGCACCGGCCTGGCGGCATCCGCGGGCGATGCCGCGGACGACAGCGGTCGCCTGAGCGACATCGAGCTTGCCGGTGCCGAGATAGTCGAGGAAGAGGAGCGGCTCGGCGCCGATCGTCAGGAGATCGTTCACGCACATCGCCACCAGATCGATTCCCACAGAGTCGTGGCGGCCGGTGGCGAAGGCGATCCGGAGCTTCGTGCCCACACCATCGGTCGCGGTGACCAACAGCGGATTGCGATACCGTCGTGGCAGTGCCGTCAGGGCAGCGAAGCCACCGATACCGCCGACGATCTCCGGTCGACGTGTCGTGCGCGCGAGCCGGCCGATGCGCTGCACGAGCCGGTCGCCCGCGGCGATGTCGACACCGGCCGCCGCGTAAGTCATCGGGCGGAGCGCGGCGTTCATGGGCGCCGTAGACCCGAAAGCGTCCGCCAAGTCAAACCGTCATGGACTCCCTGGTCGCCGCGCGAGCACGCCGGCCATCATGGCAGCGTCGCCGCCGCGTGTCAGGAGACCCTCGTGCGCGAGGAGGATGTCCCACCCGCGGCACAGGTTCTCGATCTCGCCGCGATGCAAGAGGTACTCGGGGTTCGAAGGATGGCCGTAGCGCTCCTGCCCCTCGAGGAAGGTCTCGAGGAGGAGCACGCCCCCGCGTGCGACCGCGCGTCGCATCGGCTGGAGGCACGAGCGATCGAGGAAGTTCGTGCTGAGCACCACGTCGTAGTGATTCTCGGGGGGGACATACGTCGAGACGTCGGTGGCGAGGCAGGCGATCGCCAGTCGGCCGCGCCGCGCATTCTCTCCGAGGGTGCGCAGCGCGGGGACGGCCCAGTCGACGGCGAGGACGGCGTATCCGGCGCGCGCGAGCACGAGTGCATGTCGTCCCGCTCCGCAGGCCAGGTCGAGGGCCCGCGCTTGCGGGCGCGGCGCTTCGAGGCTGGCCATCGCCTCCACGATGAACGGCGAGGGCGGTAGCGGTGGGCGCTGGACGCGAGCCTTGTGCCGCTCGGTCCATATGACGCGATCGCTCACGGCTCCTTCCTAATCCTGATCGCGGGGTGAAGCTACGTCGTCCGACGTCGCTACGTGGCTACGCCGGGTTGCTGCACCCGAGCGAAGGTGACCACGTCGACGGCCCGAGCGCCCGCGGCACGCAGTGCCCGGGCCGTCGCCTGTGCGGTGGCGCCCGAGGTCCAGACGTCGTCGACCACGAGGACGCTTCGCTGATAGATGGTCGGCGGGCAGGTCACACGGAAGGCGTCTGCGACGAGCGCGTGGCGTTGCCGCAGGTTGGCGCGTGTCTGTGACGACGTGTCGCGGGTGCGGACCAGTACATCGAAGTCCACAGGGATCCTGAGCGCCCGACCGAGGTGCCGCGCGAGCAGGGCGCTCTGGTTGAATCCGCGGTCGCGCAGGCGTTGCTCGTGGAGGGGAACCGGCACGATGACGTCGACCGAGGAGTCCGGGACCCGAGAGGCCATTCGCTGGCTCATCCGGCGGCCGAGTCGGGTCACACGATCGTATTTGAAGCGCGCCAGGGCGCGGACGACGGGCTCGTGCGCCTGTCCGACCCGATAGCTTGCCCAGGCGCGGGCGCGGCGGACCGACGGGTCAGGGGTGGCTGTGCAGGCCGGGCAGAGTGCGGGCGCTGGCGTAGGCGTGCCGCACGCATCGCATTCGGGGGAGCCGAGCACGTTGACGTGGACGCTGCAGCCGTGACAGAAAATCGCACCGCCCGCGACGAGAGTGGGGCAGGCGGCACATTCTTCGGGGCAAACGAGGTCGACAAGCGCGTGGATGATCGACAGTGCGAAGGCTTCCATGGGGTACCCCCTCGCACGAGAGCCTGGTCTATGAATGATAGAGCGCGGATCGGTTGACACAAGATGCGTTGCGCCTCGTGCCATGAGCCTGCGGGCTTTCTGAAGAGTCTATGCGCCGACTGTGGGCGCGTGTTCTCGCTGTATGATCAGCACAAGGGCGACCTCGGCCTCAGTCAGCTGCTCGACGTGTTCATCGCCGATGGAGTGCCTCGGGGCAAGATCGAGGCGGCGCTCGCGAGTGATCTCGACGGAGTAGGGGCGCTGCAGGATCGCATCACGGCGGACATGGCCAATAGCCTCCTCGCGGCGATGGGTCTCCAGCGGCGCCACACGCCGGCCGACGTCAAACGCCTCCGTGAGACCGGCGGCGCCGGGGCGTCCACGAGTCGCCCGGGCAACGACGTCGTCCCGCCGCGCGGCCATCGCTAGCGCCGCCTTGCCGGAAGGGCTCGAGTCCGGTTATGCACGGAGTGCGGATGGCCGAACACAGCGACGCCGTTGATTTCGATCCGGTCGAGTGGGCCAAGAGGGACTTCCCGGAACGAGTTCGGATTGGCTGCGAGCACTATGTGCTCGAGGGCATCGCTACGCCGCTTCCCGCCTACGCCTACCACGCGTTGAAGCTGCTACTGCTCATTGCGGGCTGGATGTTCTTCTGCAGTTTCACCCCCGGGTTGGGCAATCCGTTTACGTTCAGCACCTGGTGCTTCGAGGGCATCGCGTTTCAGAAGGCGTTCATCTGGGCGAGCCTGTTCGAGGTCATGGGTTTCGGGTGCATGAGTGGCCCCCTAGGGATGAAGATCTGGCCGCCCCACACGGCCTTCCTGCAGTTCCTCCGTCCCGGGGCGACCAAGCTGGCTCCGTTCCCGACCTTGCCCGTATTCGGGGGCCAGACGCGCAGTTGGCTCGACGTGGGCCTTTATGCGGGGCTGTTGCTCTCGCTGCTCCGAGCGCTGCTGCAGCCGGAGATCACGGCGGCGCACCTGGTGCCGATCGTCGTGCTGCTGCCGCTCTGCGGGCTCGGCGACAAAACCATCCTGCTTGCCGCGCGGGTCGAGCACCACTTCGCGATGATCGTCTGTTTCCTCTTGGCGGGAAACTGGATTGCTGGCGCCAAGTGGGTGCAGCTCGCGATTTGGTTCTGGGCGGGGATCTCGAAGCTCACCGTCGCGTTCGCCTACGTCGTGCCGATCATGACCGCGAACAACCCGCTGCTGAAGAGCAGCTGGCTCCGCAAGCGGCTCTTCGTGCGGTACCCCGAGGATCTTTCGCCGTCCGTACTTGCCAAAGCGATGGCGCACGCCGGGACCTTTCTCGAATTCGCCGCGCCACTCACGTTGCTGTTCGTGACTGGTGATGGGCCACTGCTCTACTTCGGCATGTTCTGCGTGGTGATGCTGCACGGATTCATTCTGAGCAATCTGCCGATCGGATCGGTGTTCGAGTGGAACGTCCTCAGCATCTACGCGGCGTTCTTTCTGTTCGTTGGCAATCCCGAGGTGAGTCTGTTTGCGGTAGGCTCGGTACCGCTCGTCATCTATCTCCTGGTCGGCTGTCTGGTGCTGCCGCTGCTCGGCAATCTGGTGCCGTCGAGGATCTCCTTCCTCGTTTCGATGCGCTACTACGCCGGCAACTGGGCCTGGAACGCCTGGCTCTTTCGGAATGAGAGCTACACCAAGCTCGCGAAACTGAAGCGCGCCGCGCCGCTGCTACGCGAGCAGCAGCAGC
The DNA here is from genome assembly GCA_029262315.1 of Deltaproteobacteria bacterium. Classification (GTDB taxonomy): domain Bacteria; phylum Desulfobacterota; class Binatia; order UTPRO1; family UTPRO1; genus JAJCZP01. Next base: position 10,137 of record JAJCZP010000155.1, read on the forward strand.
GCTTCCTCTCTCCGGTCGATGCGGTCGGTGCGGATGCGCGTTTCCTCGCGTTTCGCACCATGCACTTGCAAGGGCGAGTGCTCGGGATGCTCTTCGACAAAGCGACCGATGGCAACCCGTCGCAAGAGTACACCTACACGGATGGCGAGCTCGTCGCTGGTTCGGTCGTTGGGTGGAACTTCGGCGAAGGCCATCTCGCCGACGAGCGGTTGATGGCAAACATTCAATCGCAGTGTCACTTCGAGGATGGCGAGGTGCGCGCGATCATGGTCGAGTCACAGCCAATTCTCGGCAACTCTCTCCATTGGCGGATCGTCGATGCCAAACGTGGCCTGCTCGAGGAGGGGTACGCCGATCTTGCCGAACTGGCGACACGCAAGCCCTGGGATTGCGGCCAAGTGTGAGCAGTGCGGACGACGCGGTCGTCGTCGGCTCCGGGCCGAACGGGCTCGCCGCCGCGATCGCGCTGGCGCGCGCAGGGGCGTCGGTTCGCGTAGTCGAGGCGCGTGACTCGATCGGTGGGGGGACGCGGACGGCCGAACTCACATTGCCTGGGTTCCGTCATGATGTGTGCTCGGGGTGTCATCCCATGGGGATCCTCTCGCCCTGGTTCCGGACGATGCCCCTCGACGAGCACGGTCTGCAATGGCTGCGGCCCGGCGCTTCGATCGCGCATCCGATGGATGATGCGCCAGCCGTGTTGCTGGTACGCTCGTTGGGAGAGACCGCGCGCGATCTGGGAGAGGACGCGCGGACGTATGAGCGGATCTTCGCCCCGTTCCTCCACGATCCGGAGGCGTTGCTCGTCGACCTGCTGGGACCGCTACGCATTCCGAAGCATCCGCTTCTGCTCGCGCGCTTTGGCCTCCCGGGGCTGCTGCCCGCCGCTACGGCACTTCGAGCCGCCTTCCGCGGGCCGCGGGCCCGGGCGTTCCTTGCCGGTTGCGCTGGGCACTCGGTGCTGCCCCTCGAGCGGCCACTCACGGCTGCCGTCGCCATGATCTTTGCGTTGACCGGGCACATCGATGATTGGCCGGTCGCGGCGGGTGGGTCCGAGAGCATTGCGCAGGCGTTGGCATCGTATCTGCGCGCGCTCGGCGGAAGAATCGAGACGGGGGTGCATGTGCGGTCGCTCGCCGACCTTCCGCCCGCCCGCGTCGTGCTCTTCGATACCAGTCCGGCGCAGGTTGCCGACATATGCGAGACGGTTCTTCCTCCCGGGTACGTGCGCCGTCTTCGGCGCTATCGGTATGGCCCGGGCGCCTTCAAGATCGATTGGGCGCTCGATGGGCCGATTCCATGGCGTGACCCGCGCTGTCTCGGAGCCTCGACGGTCCATGTGGGTGGGACACTCGAGGAGATCGCGGCCTCCGAACGCGCCGTCTGGCGTGGCGAGCACCCGGAGCGACCGTTCCTCATCCTGCTCCAGCAGAGCCAATTCGACCCGACCCGGGCACCCGAAGGGAAACACACCGGCTACGCGTACTGCCACGTGCCAGCCGGATCGACCGTGGATCTCACCGCAGTCGTCGAACAGCAGATCGAGCGCTTCGCGCCCGGCTTCCGCGATCGCATTCTCGCGCGTCACGTGACCTCCGCCGCAGACTTGGAGCGCGAGAATCCGAACTACGTCGGCGGCGCGATCACCGGCGGCGTTGCCGATCTCTCCCAGTTCTTCACGCGCCCCGTCGCTCGCATCGACCCGTACACCACGCCGAACCCTCGCGTGTTCATCTGCTCGGCCGCGACCCCACCAGGCGGTGGGGTCCACGGCATGTGTGGCTACTTCGCCGCGTCGAGCGCCATCCGCCGCCTCGCCACGCTCCCAGATTCCCTCGCCCCCCTCCACGCCTGACATCTCCCGCCAGCAGCGTGACGCCCAAGCCCCCGCCGAGTCACACCGCATACCAACCCGAAATCGCCACCAACCGCGGCTTTTGCCCCGGTTTACGACGCCCAATGCGCGGCAAAGCCGCACGAGGGCAACAAACGGGGAGCAACCGTGGCTTTGCCACGGTTGGCGACGCCCATCGAGCGGCAAAGCCGCACGAGGGCAACAAACGGGGAGCAACCGTGGCTTTTGCCACGGTTCGCGACGCCCATCGAGCGGCAAAGCCGCACGAGGGCAACAAACGGGGAGCAACCGTGGCTTTTGCCACGGTTCGCGACGCCCAATGCGCGGCAAAGCCGCACGAGGGCAACAAACGGGGAGCAACCGTGGCTTTGCCGCGGTTCGCGACGCCCATCGAGCGGCAAAGCCGCGCGGGGGCGACAAACGGGGAGCAACCGTGGCATTTGC
>JAJCZP010000156.1 GCA_029262315.1 Deltaproteobacteria bacterium
AGATCCTGATTGAGAAACTTTTCGGCTTCATCATCCGTTCTTAATCTTGGCGCGCGCCTGCTCATATTTTTTAATCTCCCTCTCATGCATGTACCGGGCGCTGAAAGGCCGGACGCAATTTTTTTCATCCACCGTCCGGAATCCCCTTTTTGAGAGACCGGCATATTTTGCATAATTATACGTCCATTCATTGACTGTGGAGCGCTACATTGCCGAACAATATTGATTTCTTTTTTACTCCTGTTATCGTATATTTTCTGCGTATGAGTAAATATTTAACGACAGAAGATGCCGCCAATTTTTTAAGTGTAACTCCTTCTAGGATTCGGCAATTCATTTTAGAAAACCGTCTTAAGTCGGAAAAATATGGTCGGGATCATTTAATCAAGGAATCTGATTTGAAGGAATTTGCCAAAACTGGTATGAAAAAAAGAGGTAGACCAAAAAAACCTTAAAAAATGGCTTGCGCATACGTTAGGATTAACGTATTTTCTCCAGATAGAATTGATATAAATCAAAATAGAAATCATGATAGCAAAATCCTATATAGAGCCAACGGTTAAAAATCCCTTGCTTGTGTTGCATGGGGATACAAGAAAGCTCATAAGAAAGATCCCCAATAACACCATTCAATGTGTTGTGACCTCTCCGCCTTACTGGGGCGTCCGCGATTATGAGGTAGAAAATCAGATTGGCGCAGAACCCGACCTTAATGACTACATCAATCACCTTGTTGAAATTTTTTCTGAAGTGAGGCGCATTCTTCGCCCTGATGGAACTTTTTGGTTAAACATAGGAAATACTTATACCTCTGGAGGCCGAAAATGGCGGCAAGAGGACTCAAAGAATAAGGGCCGTGCCATGTCATACAGACCTCCGACGCCGGAAGGATTGAAAAAAAAAGATCTTGTTGGAGTTGCCTGGATGCTGGCGCTGGCTTGCCAGAGGGAAGGGTGGTATTTGCGGAATGATATTATCTGGTATAAGCCTAATTGCCAACCCGAGAGCGTAAAGGACCGATTCACGGTCGCTCATGAATATCTTTTTCTTTTTAGCAAGTCTGAAAAATATTTTTTTGATCAGGACGCCATTAAAGAACCAACCACTGACAGAAATGGACTTAAGAATAAAAGAACGGTCTGGTCAATTAATACAGAACCCTGTCCTGAGGCCCATTTTGCAGTCTTTCCAAGAGCTTTAATTCGGCCCTGTGTCTTGGCTGGAACTCGAGAGAACGATTTAATTCTTGACCCCTTTTATGGAACGGGGACGGTTGGCGTTGTGGCCAAAGAAAACAATCGAAGGTGTGTTGGGATAGAACTAAAAAAGGAATATATTGAAATTTCTAGAAAAAAAACATCTGCCGTCCAAAGGGCGTTTATTCTGGCGGGATAAAAAATTCCCATGTGGCGTGAACCGTACAGTATGACTTTGAAAGGTTTTTTATTTGAAGCTTTCGTTCACTACCCGCGTCAAAATACAATTGATATTTATCTTTTCCCTTAGGTGTGCGGACATAACAATATCCAGGCTTAGGAAACTGTTTGCTTTCTTTTTTCATTTCCAGTTCGCCTTTTCGGGCGGACTCCAATAATGTTTTTGGAATCTCAACCAATTCATATTTCCATTGAGGTCCTTTTTTGAGCGCACGCAGGGTCAGTATCCGCTGGTAACTTTTTAAGTGGTCCAAGAATAATTTTCTTAAGCCGATTAAATCTTTGTCATCATTACCCCATTCCCCCTTGCCAAGTTCCATAAACTTACTGATCCAAATCTTGTCTTCACGAATATTTCTATCTGCCTGGGTCTTGAGCGAAACAGGAATACCGTCAATAGTAATATCGTGGCCCCTGTTTCCCCGTGGGGCAAGCAAGGCTTTGCGACCGCTCATTTTTAAAACTTGTTCAAGAACGTATTCAAACTTGTCCTTTGAAAAAGGTTCCATGGAAAAACTATGGTGAATTCTTAAAGCATCGCCAAAATTTTCTAATGTAATTTTATTGAAGAGATCTGAACGCTGAATTTTAAATTGATGCGGACCATTAAAAACCTGAACCACCTTATTCAACCAAGAAAGTTGGCCCGCGGTTAAGGAAGGGATGGCTTTTATAAGTTTTTCAATTTGCTTTTGTTTATTGTTCTCCATAAATCCAAAGCCATTCTTATTTTATGCTGTTAAAGTAGCTTCTTTCTACACTCTTTTCAGTTTTTACTCAAAAGGAGAAGTTCAAGAGCTCAACCGTCTAAGAGTGTGCAAAGGTTTGTTGCGCAGGATGTCGAGACTGCTCAGAACGCCGGTCAGGGTCGTCAGCCCCACCGCGATCGCAAAACTCCAAAACATCATCCCCGGATAAACGTGCCACTGGGATTTGATCAAATACTTCATCACGCCCCACGAAAGGAGCGACGACAATCCCACGCCGACGAACCCGGCGACCAGTCCCAGCGCGGCGTATTCGTATCCCAAAATACTCGCCACCGCTTTCCTGCTCGCGCCCAGGGTTTTTAGAATTGCGGATTCCTTCAACCGCCTAAACTTCGTCGAGGCCACGGCGCCGGACAAAATAATCAGCCCCGCTGCGATGGTGAAGGCGGACATGAAGTCGACCAGCGTGGTCAGCTTCCCGGTCACGCTCTCCACCGTCTCGACAATATCGCGGG
>JAJCZP010000157.1 GCA_029262315.1 Deltaproteobacteria bacterium
TCGACTGTCCAGCTATCTGAACGAAGTCTTCCCGGTGTGGACCCGCGATCGTCGAATCGTGTTCTTCGACCCGAAGAACATGGCCATTGCGATCCAACGGTTGGATCGAAGTGGTGAGCCAGAGGTCCTGTTTCAAAGCTACAGTTCTCCGCCACCGATTCCCACGACGATCTCACCCGAAGGTGTGCTTCTCTTCACCAACATGAACGAGATCTGGACGATGCAGATCGATCGACCCGGCGAAGCCGAGCCGTGGCTCGAGACTGCGGTCAGCGGGTGGAATGCAGCGTTCTCCCCCGATGGTCGTTGGGTGGCCTACGTCTCGTACGACACCGGCGACGTCCGCATCTACGTGCGCTCTTTCGACGGCTCGACCGGTCGCCAGGTGGTGTCGACCGACACCGGATGGTCCCCATCGTGGTCTGCCGATGGTCGGACCCTGTTCTTCGTGACCCCAACGGGGCTGGCGTCCGTTGCCGTAGCAGAGAGTGCAGGGACTCTCGAGCTCGGCAAAGCACAGATCATCGCGGGATTGCAGACCGGCAACCCACGCCCAGGTACGGCCCTGTTTGAACGAGACTACGACCCTCATCCGGACGGAAACGGCTTCGTGGTAGTCGAGACGACCGGCGAGGGCAGGTTCCAGGTCGTGCTCGGTCTCGATTCTGTTATCGAAGAGGCGCTGGCGAGCGCCGATCGCAACTAGTGTCCTGAATCGTAAGTACGTTGCGAAAGGGTCAAGCGCATTCCTTCAGCTATCCAGGTTTTTCGACGCGGTGATTCGGCCCTTGCGTTCGGTTCCGCCAGACGCTCGTTGGCGAGGGCGTAGCCCGAGATAGGCACCGACATCTCGACTCCGGCCGAATCGACTTGGGTCATCGATACAGCTGCCGAAGGCCATGCTGATTTGTGGACCCACGCTCTGAGAAACACCCGGAGCCTTTAGGGAGCCTTTAGGGAGCCGGGAAGAGACGACAGTGGGCACAGCTCATCCGGCGCATCTACGAGGCCGATCCCTTGTTGTGCACCTGCGGCGAAACCATGCGAGTCGTTACGTTCGTGCTCGACAATTCAGCCATCCGAAAGATTCTCCACCACCTTGACCACCGCGAACAGCCAACCAGGGCACCTCCGCAAGTGACAGCGCCGCTCGAACACCAGCCAACAGCCCCCACCGCCTGAACTCACGCAGCCATCTGGACTCCCGACAGCCGAGGTGTGTCCTCCCAGTTGACCTCAATGGCTCAATTCCCGCCCCTACGGCGTCACAACCTCCTCGCTCAGGGCCACTGCTCCTCGAAGGCAAACGCCAGCTTGTATCGAACCAGCTGAAGGGGCGACAAACTGCAATATCTTGGGCCCGGGCCAGGATCGATGGCTACTGAGCGAAAAGGAAATGCCTATCCCTTTTTTCCTTTTCCACTAAGTGACGTATCGGAGAGATAGGGAATGCAGGGGCATCATCGGAGTGCTCAACGCACCGGATCGCGCCCATCCCAACGGGCTGCCGCTTCGCGAATCATCTGGAAGCCTCCAGCAGAAGCGGGAGTGAGATCGGACATCTCCATCAGCGGCTGGGCATCGTCGCCGCCCGCGTAGTAGACGAAGCGGGTCCCGTTCCCCAGTTGCCCTTCGACGAGCACCGTCAAACCTTCCTCGGCAAAACGGCTGATGTCGTTGTCGAAGTTCTCGCTCCAGACCGAGTAATGCTGAAGCCCCGGGCCGTGACGGTCGAGAAAGTCCCGATAGGGCGAGGGAGCGTCATTGTGCTGCTCGATCAACTCGATCTGCATATCGCCGGAATTGGCAAGCGCGATGCTCAAGTCCACCTCGGACGGCTGACCGCGATAATGGAAATGATCCAGCTCGACATGATCCGCACGGAAGAAGGGCCCAATGCGCAGTGTCCCCGTCCAATAGTCCAACGCCCTGTCGAGCGAGGGAACCACGATCCCGCATTGCCTGATCGGTCCGAACAACTGACTCATGCTCTGCCCTCCCAATTCCCTCTCGGGGTTTTATGCGCCCAGTCCCGAACGCCATCTATGAGGTCGATCCGCTCGTGTGTCGATGTGGAGGACAGATGCGCGTTCTCTGCTTCTCCTCGATACCGGAATCGTAACAAGCTCCTGCGTCACATGGAGAAGAGGGTACCTCGAGAACGGGGTCCACCGCGAGCCGCTCTCGCTTCGTGAAGCGTCGCCAGCTTGGGCATCGTGCGGAAAACCAAGTCTTCCCTCCACGACGGATCGCTTTCGCGTCCGGCGGGGAAGCTGCGTCCAGATGGACTGCTCGACCCAGTCAGCCCAATACTGTTTGCGTCGTACCGAACCTGCAGGCCGTCAGCCACCCAGCTAGCTCGGTTCAAGCCTATCCCTTATCCCTTCGCCTCATCACAATCCACCCCCTAAGCACGTAAATTCTGGACTCAATTCAAGAAAAGACACGGAGTGAGGCTATGGCTCCTTCCGCCAGCCAGTCGCTCGAGCCCGTCCTTGTCCTGGGCCGATACGGTGACTCGATGTGTGCGGAGAAGCCCGTATGACCTGTCTTCCAAGAGTCGAGCAGCTCGAGCCTGTCCTGAGAGAGCAGGCCCTGGTCGTGGAGGAGGCGGATCACCTTCGGCGAAACAGCAGCTCGGCTGAACGCTCGTCGATGTAGGGGACGGCGTGCCATGCTCCCTCCTGGTCGAAACCGCCGCGGGTGGTAATGGCGTGGACATGTGAATGCCAGCGGAGGTCGGAAGCGGCGGTGTGGGTGGCTGCGACCATGCCGGGCCTGGTGTCGGGCGCAGCCTCCTGGACGAAATAGGCTCGCAAAAGCTTGGGCAGGGTGAAGGTCCAGAGACAGTGGCCGACGTCTTCTACGACCTCCTCGCGCAGGAAGGCTCCCAGGATAGCGCCACGCCGGTGCCGACCAGGGCGACTTTTCTCTGGGTCTCTGCGGAGAGGGGCTTGGCGGGGAGCATGCTGGCGGCGGCCAGGGCGGTGCCGGAATGGATGAGGAAGCTTCGCCTGCCACCAAGGGTCCACGCAAAAACTCCAGAAGGAAGAACTCGATTTTGGGTCAATCTAAGAGAGTTCTTGGACAGCTACAGACAAGCTGCAGAAGACCTCAAGAAAAGCGTTAAGAAGGACCTCAAGAAAGGCATCGAGGACGTGTGCTTCCCCGAAGGGTCGTTCCCGCCTGGGATGCCGCTTGTCGAGCTCGGCACCGCCTCTGCCTGACGGCTCAGCTTTAGAGAAAATCACAAGAGACCGCCTTCCTTCTGCCCGGCCTCCCGGAGCAAAGCCATACCCGCGTCTACGAAACGACACGACCGCCTCTGATTCCTAGTCCTTATCGAAGTATCGAGGAAACTCGAACTGCAATATCTCGACTACTGCCCTAAGAATCTCTCTGATCGAACTCAATCGACCAAGACCAACGATTTCCTCTGAGAAACACCCGGAGCCTTTTAGGGGGTCGCTCGGTCTATCGGTTCTGCGGTGCTCCGCCAGTTACCTTGTCGGCGTCGACGCCATAGTGGTCGGCTTCGCGGAGCCCTTTCTTGAGCGGGTCGATTCGTTTTCTGGCGGCCTCGATCTGCGGATCGGGCTC
>JAJCZP010000158.1 GCA_029262315.1 Deltaproteobacteria bacterium
AGTGGCGACACCCAGCCCTGCCAATATACCGCGACGATTCTTCAGGATCTCCGCACCACCCCATGCAACCATGATGCTCACGCCGACGAGCGGGAGGTACGTGAAGCGATCGGCCATCGCCTGTTCACCCTGGCGTACCAACCCGATCACCGGCACCAGCGTCCCGAGGAACCAGAGCCAACCTACGAGAAGGTACGGCCGCGTGCGGCGCATCGCCACGGCAAGCACGGACACCGCCGTGAGCAAGACACCCGCGCCAACGACCTGGGCCAGCGGGAGTGCCGGATCGAACGGATAGAACGGCGCGAGATCACTCGGCCACACGGCCTTCCGAAGATAGGTGGCGTAGGCGACAATCGCATTGGCGATGCGAGGCCCCAGCGGGACGACCGCGAGCGGCGCGACCGCCCCAGCCCCACGCTGCACGAAGAACGTGACGATGCTGACGACGATCGCCATCCCCAACAACGGGAGCTTCTCCGCGATGAGCGCGCCCCAGGTCCGTCCCCCGGAGGCGTGCCTCCGAAGCGGCCAGACGTCCAGTAGCAGGAGGACAAACGGCAGTGTCACGACCATCGGCTTCGCGAGCAGGGCCAACGCGAACACCAGCACCAATACGAGGTACCGAGCCCGGGTGGGGCGGCGCACGAACCGCCCGTAGCGCCAGAGGGTGAGCATCCACAGGAGCCCGCTCAAGACGTCCTTCCGCTCCGACACCCAGGCCACCGACTCGACATGCAAGGGGTGGAGCGCGAACACCCCGGCGACGAACGCACTTGGCCAGAAGGCGCCCGTCATCTCGCGCATCACGACGAGCAGCATCAGGGTCGCCATGATGTGCAGGATCACGTTCATCCGGAGATGCGCCCCCGCACGCAGGCCGAACAACTCGACGTCGAGCATGTGCGACAGGCCGGTCAGGGGATGCCACGTAGCCTGGTGCGTGCTCGTGAATGCCCAGACGATGGAGTCTGCGGAGAAACCGTTTCGCACCGCGACGTTCGCCGTGACGTATTCGTCGTCGTCGTAGTTGAGAAACTGATGCTCCCGGACCGGCGCGTACACTGCCAGGATCGCAAGGGCGAGACACGCACCGACGAGAAAGTTCCGCGCTCCTCCGATGTCAGGCGTGGCCGGCAAAGGCTCGCGGGCACTTTTGGGCTCGGCGTAGCGACTCACGGGGCTCCGGTCGCCGCAGCCAGAGCGGCGTGTGCCTGCGCGTGCCCTGGATTGATCTGCAGGGTCGCGCGAAAGTGCTCGGCGGCCTCCCGCGTGTCGCCGCGATCGATCAGCATCACGCCGAGGTTGTAGTGCGCGGCGGCGTAGTTGGGATCCAGCTGCAACGCCACGCGGTATTGCGCGATCGCCTCGTCGCCTCGCCCCTGCTGCGCCAACACGTTGGCCAGGTTGTTTCGAGGATCCGCATAAGCAGGCGCCAGACGCACGGCCTCTTCATAGTGCCCAAGCGCCTCCGCGAACTGGCCGCCACTCGCAAAAAGGTTCCCGAGGTTGTTGTAGGTCCCAGGGGTGCCAGGCGCGATGCGAAGAGCCTCCTCGAAGTGAGAACGTGCCGCCTCGCGGTCGCCGAGAGCGGCAAGGGTCACCCCCAGATTGTCGTGGATCTCGGCATCGGTCGGCGCTAGTTGCAGCGCGGCAGTGAACTGCTCGGCCGCATCGTCCAGACGACCCTGCCCATGCAGGAGCATGCCCAGATTGACGCGCGCCATCACCACGCCCGGGTTCTTCGCGATGGTGTCCCGCCAGAGCGTACCTTCGTCGGCGTAGATGTGCCCCTGTCGCCAGGTGAGGGACATCAGGACGACCAACACGAGCGCGCCGGCGATGGTACCGATCGTACGGCCTGCCGCTCCGACGCGCCGAGCGGCATGCACGCCAAGCGCGACGACCAGAGAGATCAGCGCGGCACTGGCGAGGTACTGGTAGTGATCGGCAACAAACGTGTAGCGCATCGGATAGACATCAATGAACCCCAGCGCGGGAGCCAGCGTGACGGCAAAGCAGGATACGGCGACCAGGGGCCCACGGCCGATACGCCGATGCCCGAGCAGCAAGCCCAGCGCGAGAGCCACCGCCGCCAACGGAAAGAGGTATTGCCAGGCACGCCCTGTATCGATGTCCCACTTCGGATAGATGAAAGTCAGATCATGTGGCCAGACCAACGCCCAGGCGTAGAACCAGAGCGCTCGACCGGCGATCAGGGTGCGCTCGACGAACGAGAGATCCCACGAGGCTCCGCGCGCGCCGACGTGCTGCTGCTCCATCCAGATGGTCACGCAGCCCAACGCCAGACCGAGGAGAAGCATCGGCACGAGGCTCCGCACGTCGTCGACACCGATGCGCCCACGCTTCCACCACAGGATGAAGGCGATGACGATCGGAATCGTGCACGTCACCGTCTTGGCGAGGAGCGCCAGTGCGAAGAGAGTCAGTGCCAGCGCGTACATCGAGCGATCGGATCCGCCCCTAGCGTCGTCGTCGCCCTCCCCCGCGAAGCGCAGATAGGCAAGCATCGCGCCCAACCCGAGGGCGCCGGAGAGGACGTTCTTCCGCTCGCTGATCCACGCCACGGATTCCACCTGCACCGGGTGCAGGGCAAAGATCGCAGCGGCGAGCCACGCCCCCGGGAACGCCAGCCGACGAAGGATGAGCCAGAACAGCACAGCAGCGAGGGCGTGCAACACGACGTTGGTCACGTGGTAGGGGCCCGGCGCCAATCCGGAGAGCTGATAGTTCACCCACAATGTGGTGAACGTGAGCGGATAGTACTGAGGAACGGCGCCCGGCTCGATCCAGATCTGCGCCAGGCCGTTCGCCGTTCGCAACGCGGCATTCCGGGTGACGTACTGGTCGTCGTCCCAGATGAACCCACCCTGCATCGCCGGCCAATAGGCGAGAAAAATCAACAAAACCAACGCGCCGGCCCCCGCCGCGACCGGCGGCGCATAGTTGGCAACCGACGCCCGGGTAGGCGCCTGCGGCGAACGCTTGGCCGTTGTTATCGCCTGCCGACGCGCTGTACGCCGCCGAGTCACATCTCGCTCCGAGTCAGATCAACGCCCCCGATTTGTCGCGCAGTGTTGCGTGACGGTGCGCGACTCTGCGCGAAACCGCAATGCACTTGCATTCCAGTCAGACTCGCACGATCGATCTCCGGAATCACGCCCAGGCCTCGCGGCAGCAACGCTTCCCTCTATCGTACCGACGCACGCCTCACCAAATCAGACGAGCGCGATGCGGGACTACATGTGTGAATGCGTTGCACTTTCTCCTTGACACCTCGCAAGGCATCGCCGATAGGTTAACGATCGCCAAAGAATCCGAGCCGGTACGCGACCAAACCTTAACTGATCCCTTTGCCTGGAGGGTGCTGACGATGGCTAGATCTCTTTCTCCCTTTGCCCCGACGCGTCTTCGCAAACATTCCGCGATCCTCTCCGCCGCGCTCGCGCTGCTCATCTGCGCGGCCGGACCTGCCGCGGCCCAGACGATCTCGGGCGTCAGCGTAAGCAGCGCGGGCAGTAGCGGGAACACCGGTAACGGCGACGGATCGAGGAGGGCGCAGGTTCAGACGCTGACCAACAACGGGACGACGGTGCTCAACACGCGCTTCGCGTGGAACATCAGCGCCGACGTCGGTGCCGGCAGTACCCGCGATCAGAGCGGCTCGGCGCACAACAACGTCGACTTCACCGTCAACTCGCCCGGCTCGTACTTGGTCAACATTGCGACGCGGCAGACAGGCAACTGCCGCCGGCGCAGCGACATCGTCAACTGCGATGGCGCCGCGAACCGGGGCAGCACGTCGGGCAGCCGCACTGGCCCGGGCAGCTTCGGGGGATCCCTCTCCCTGGGCGATCCCTGCGGGATCGGGAACGGCGGCGGCAACACCTCCCAGAACTTCAACAACACGAACAACGCCACGATCACCGACACCAGTAACGGCGCCAACCGGAATCACGACCTCAACTTCACCTGGTCGGGCTCGGTCCGCAGTAACTCCTGCGAAGCCTCCGTCCGCCAGGGCGCGGGCAGCAGCGTCACCGGTTGCAGCGCCTGCGTCTACCCCGGCGATCCGAGCCGGACGCAGTCGAACGACGGCCACTTCGTCAACATCACGGTCACCCACTTCTGCGGCGACGGTGTCGTGAACGGCACCGGCGAGCAGTGTGATGCGGGCGGCGCCAACGGCAGCGGCACGTCGTGCTGCACCTCCACCTGTCAGTTCCGCGGCGGCGGCCAGCAGTGCCGCGCCTCGGCCGGCGTCTGCGACCCGGCAGAAACCTGCACCGGCGGCAGTGGCAACTGCCCCGGCGACGCCAAGAGCGTAGCGCTCTGCCGCGCCTCGGCGGGCGTCTGCGACATCGCCGACTTCTGCGACGGGACCAACAATGCCTGCCCCGCCGATGCCAAGAGCGTCGCGAGTTGCCGCGCCTCGGCCGGCGCCTGCGACATCGAAGATTTCTGTGACGGCACCAACAACGCGTGCCCCGCGGATGCCAAGAGCGTGGCGCTCTGCCGCGCCTCGGCTGGCGTCTGCGACATCGCCGACTTCTGCGACGGCACTAACAACGCCTGCCCCGCCGACGCGAAGAGCGTGGCAGTGTGCCGCGCCTCAGCCGGCTCCTGCGATATCGTCGAGTCGTGTGATGGCGCCGGCAACAACTGTCCCGCCGATACCTTCCTCTCGGGGGCGACGGTTTGCCGCGCCTCGGCGGGCCAGTGCGACATTGCCGAGAACTGCCCCGGCAACGCCGCCGCCTGTCCAGGCGATGCCAAGAGCGTGGCATCGTGTCGCGCCTCGGCGGGCGTCTGCGACATCGAGGATTTCTGCGACGGCACCAACAACGCCTGTCCGGCCGACGCCAAGAGCCTAGCCGAGTGCCGCGCGCTCGCCGACGTCTGTGACGTTGCCGAGAGTTGCGACGGCGCCGCCAACGACTGCCCCGCCGACGCCTTCGAGCCGGGGACGACCGAGTGTCGCGCACAAGCCGATACTTGCGACGTTGCCGAAAACTGCACCGGTACGGGCGCGGCCTGCCCGGCCGACTCCGTCGAGCCCAACACGACCGAGTGTCGCGGGGTCGCCGACATCTGTGACGTCGCCGAGAATTGCGACGGCACAGCTGTGGCGTGTCCCGCCGATGGCTTCGAGCCGATCACGACGGAGTGCCGTGCGATGGCCGACGTCTGTGACATCGCCGAGAACTGCACCGGTGCCGGCTCCGCCTGCCCGGGAGATGGTTTCGAACCAGGTACGACCGTGTGTCGCGCCGCCGTAGACGTGTGTGATGCCGTCGAAAACTGCACGGGTGGCGGCGCCGCCTGCCCGGCCGACATTCCCGAGAACACGACCGTGGTCTGCCGCGCGGCCACGGGCCAGTGCGACGTCGACGAGAACTGTGACGGGATCCTGTCCTCGTGCCCGGCCGACCTGTTCGTGGGCGCGGGCATCGCGTGCGACGATGGTGACAACTGCACG
>JAJCZP010000159.1 GCA_029262315.1 Deltaproteobacteria bacterium
GCCCCGAGAGGGCTTCGCCTCCGCCCTACCCGTCCTGCGCGTTCGCCGTTGCCTTCAGCTCCTCGAAGGCGCACTCGATGTCGAGCACGAAGTCGTGCAGGTCGGGCACCAGCTCCCAGTCGGCGATGAATCCCCAGCACAAGTGCCCATCGTAGCTGAAGAGCGCGACGCCGAGACCCTGATTCTCGAGCAGCGCCAGCATCGGATAGAACTCGCGCAACTGGGATCCGAGCATGTAGAGCGGCATCTGCGGTCCGGGCACGTTGGTGACGACGAGATTGAACGGACGCGAACGTGTCGTCAGACGGACGGCGACCGAGAGCAATGTTGAACTCGTCCACTCGCTCACGGCCGCAAGCACCTGCGCGCCCATGGCCTGGCGCGAATGTTTCAGCCGTGCCGTGGTTGCACTCACCTTCGCGAGCCGTAAAACGGGATCGCGCTCGGCGACCGGAAGTTCGGTCATCCACAACGCGATCTGATTGCCGAGTGTCCCTTGCTGCTCGCCGGTACGAAGGCTCACCGGCACGCTGGCGCGGAGACGAAGCACGTCGACGTTCACGCACCGGCGCTCGAGAAAGCGTCGCAGTGCTCCAGCGACGGTGGTGAGCACGACGTCGTTGACCGTCCCACCGAGCTTGTTCTTCACGGCCTTGACGTCGGCCAACTCCATCATCGCCCAGTCGAATCGGCGGTGCGGCCCGATGGGACGATTGATGGGCGTCTCCGACGCGCGCTCCGAGGCCGCCCCGAGCGCTTCCCCGACTGCCTCCAACTGCTCACGCACGCCCGCGACGAAGGTGCCTGGCGAGAGCAACGGCGTCGCAAGATCGTGCCACAGCTCGAGGGGCTGGCGCACACGGCGACACAACTCGTCGCGCAGCAGTTGGAACTGGCTTGGCGGTGTGCGAGGAATCCAACGTGTCGGCTCGACGCGCGGGATCGCCGCATCCGGACTCAGGAGCACGGCCATGAGATCAACACCCGAGACGCCGTCGATCATGCAGTGGTGCGTCTTTGCCACCATCGACCACCGGTCCCCGCCTTCGAGGCCCTCGACGATCCAGATCTCCCAGAGCGGCTTGGCGCGATCGAGTTGCTGGGACACGATCCGCGCCGACAAGCGCTTCAACTGGCGGAGCGTCCCGGGACGCGGCAGACTCGTGTGTCGAACGTGATAGTCGAGGTTGAAGTGCTCATCGTCGACCCACACGTGACGCGTGCCAAACGGCACTCCCACAAGCTTCTGGCGGTAGCGCGGAATGAGAGGCAGTCGCGACTCGATATAGGCGCGAATCCGGTCGATCTCGAGCCCGCCATCGGCGCGCGCCAGGGGCGCTGCATCGAACACGGTCGCGCCGGCGACGTGCTGGTGCGTCGTGGCTCCTTCGATCGCGAGGAAGGAGTTATCGACAACGGAGAGGCGGTCGTAGAAGTACGGGCGCATGAGGAGGGGCTCTCGGACCATGGACTATAGCGGATTCCGGGCCGATGAAGGAAAGCCCCGATGGCGGGGCTGGAAACCCCTGTCGCTACTCGCGGTAGCCTGCCTACTGGGCTGCGTGGAGGGCCCGACAGCGCCCTCAGAACCCGCCACGCCCCCGTCAGACGCGCGCGCCAGGGAGGCCGCGTGGCCGAGCGCAGGCTGTACACGACCGCCGGGCGCAGCCATCGTCGAGCGTCACGGCGAACTCCAGGTCTCGGGAGATCGCCGACAGTACATCCTCGACGCACCTCCGAGCAGCGCCGATGATCCCCGCCCACTGATTCTGGCCTTCCACGGGTTCGGGGACAACGCACCCGGTTTCCGACAGGGCCTCCGGCTCTACGATCTCGGAACCCGCGAACGCGTCATCGTCGTCCATCCGCACGGACGTGACGACATCCATCTCATGAACCACGTCGGCCGAGGATGGGACCTCGTGGAAACTGGCGGCCGCGATCAAGATTTCGTCGAGGCCATCATCACGGAAATCGAGTCCACGCGCTGCGTCGACCGGCGTCGGATCTTCGCCACCGGGTTCTCCAATGGCGGTCTGTTCTCGAACCTCCTGGCGTGCACGCTTGGCGATCGTCTCGCCGCGGTGACTGCCGTTGGGGGCGCGGCTGCACTCGACGAGTGCACTCCCTCCCGCCCCGTGCCCGTACTGCTCCTGCATGGAACCGCCGATCGGGTGATCGACCCCGCAATGGTCCGCCGCGCCCGCGACTGGTGGGCGCAACACAACGACTGCGACACGCCACGCACCGAGGGCGAGTGCACCTCATTCGACGATTGCGTGGCCGACGTGGAACTCTGTGAGGGCCCGCAGGCTCATCGCTGGCCGCGCGACGGCATCGACCGCATGTGGAGATTCTTCGCTGCGCATGCCCTACCGGGCAAGATCGGCTGACCGCTAAAAACGGATGGACGGACGCATGTCGACCTTGGTAGGGACGGGGGGAGAGTCCTGAAGGGAGGTCAGCGAGCCATGATCCGTGTCCTCATCGAACGCCACGTGGCAAGCGAGATGGAGGAGTCGTACCGGGCGATGCTGCACGAGGTCCGACGCGACGCGGTCCACGCGGAAGGCTATATCTCCGGCGAGACGCTCCGCGACCACGACGACGCGCACCACTACGTCATCATCTCGACCTGGCGAAGCCGCCACGACTGGCAGCAATGGGCAACGTCGGCCGACCGACGCGCCGCGATGGAGCGCATGCGCCCGATGCTCGCCGAACCCGAGCATGTGACTGCGCTCGAGCCCGTGTAGCCCCCTATTCGACCAAGTGACAGGAAGGGGAACCACAACGCTGGAAGTTGAGACACCGCAGGATCGACGCCGGGTCGGGTCACCAGCGCTCATCGGCACTGCCGTCGCCACCACCATCCTCTACGTGGTGGCTATGGTAGCGGTGGGGACACCACCCGGCGCCGCCGACACAGGGACGCAGGTGGTGGCATGGTTCGTCGAGCATCGCGACGGCGTACGGTGGTTCGTGTGGGCGACGACCGTCAACACGCCGCTGGCGGCGCTCGAATTCGCGCTGCTGCGGCGACTACTTCCCACGCCGCACCGCGACGTATTTCTCATTGGGGCGATCGCGATCGTGGTGACGTCCGCCGTGCAGGCGTGGGCGTGGGGCGGGCTGGCGCTGCACGCTGACCGACTGGAGCCAGCTACGGCGCGCACGGTGCTCGATGTGGCCCTGTTCTGGGGACCGGTTCTGACCGGCGCCACAGTAACCATGATGGCGCCGGTTACCCTGCTGGCACTACGCGGTCAGGCGGGGCTACCTTTTTGGCTCGGTGCACTGGGCGCGGTTGCCGTGGTGCAGCAGGCGGTCGAGACGGTCACGATCTTTGGGAGCACGGGATTTACCGAACCAGGCGGTGCGATGAACCTGCAACTCGGTGCGGGGCTCGTCGGGGGCTGGCTGCTCGCTTTCGCGCTGTGGGGAGGCGTTCGCGGACGCGTGCAGTGAGGCCACGATCGGCGTGAAACGCGCACTTGCATACGGCGCCACTTGCATCGTGCCGCCGGGTGCGTCGTGCGAATCTTCAACTCGCGAGAGCGGCGCCGACGCGCGCCGATCAACGCCAGCGTTCGCGGATGAAGCTCCCGATGCCTTCAATGGCGCGCTGCGCATCCGGCAGCTCCGCGGCGAAGAGCTGAAAGTCGTGGATCATCTCGTCCCAAACCTCGAGTGTCACGTCGACACCGGCCGCTCGTGCCTTCGCGGCGAAACTGGTCGCATCGTCGAGGAGAGTCTCGTGGTCGCCCACTTGAATGAGGAGCGGCGGTAAGCCAGCAAGATCCGCGTACAGTGGGGAAGCCAGCGGGTGCCGCCGATCGCCCTCAGCACCAAGATACGCCGCGGCCAACGCGAGACTGAGCTGCCGCTGCACCATAGGATCGAGTTCCGCCCGCGTTTCGTACGACGCGCCGCGCGCCTCGAGGTCGACCCAGGGTGAAAGCAGTACCGCCGCCGCGGGCAGCGCAGTCCCGGCATCTCGGAGTGCCACGAGCGTCGCCGCGCAGATTCCACCGCCCGCCGAGTCCCCGGCCAACGCAATATGGCCAGGCACGGTTCCCTCGGCGAGGAGCCAGCCATACGCGGCAGTCGCATC
Source organism: Deltaproteobacteria bacterium (assembly GCA_029262315.1). GTDB lineage: Bacteria > Desulfobacterota > Binatia > UTPRO1 > UTPRO1 > JAJCZP01. The sequence continues at coordinate 4,115 of JAJCZP010000159.1, forward strand.
TTCGATCGGTGCCGGGAACAGGTTTTCGGGCGCACGACGGTAGTCGAGAGCGAGCACGCGACATCCCGTCGCGGCCGACAGCCGCGCGATGAGATCCCAGTGCGACCGCACCGATCCAACCGAATACCCGCCACCGTGAAAATAGAGCAGGACGCGATCCGGGTTCGCCCCCGCGGCAGTCACCCACTCCGCGGGAACGCCGCCCGCCTCGACACGCTCCGAGTCGGCCTTTGCGTCCTTGGGGCCGAACAGATCTTCCACGTCTCGGCGCATCTGCTCGACCGCCGTAACCTCTCCCCAGCTTCCGAAGACGGAGCGAATGCGCGCTTTGACGGCTTCAATTGCGGGACTGGCCATGGTCGCGACTCCTTCTGGTAAGGAGTCGCTATATGCCCAGGCCTACGTTGATGCCAGGCCGGGGTCGCTACTCTTGCTGCATGGGAGAGTCGAGGATGCTCGGCACCTCGCCGGTGGCGATTCGTTGATCGATGACCGCGACCATCCGCGGCGGAAGACCCGATCGCAACTCCGTCCACAGCGCGCTGCCGCCTGGGGTCGTAAAAAGAGACGCGAAGAAGGTGAGGTACGACGCGTACGTCTCGTCTTCGAGGGCCCCGGATTCGTGCAAGGCAAACGCACTTTGGAAATGCAGGGCCTGGTCGACCATGTAAGCACCGAACTTGGTGCGACCTGGCTGGGGCATGTCCGGGTAGCGGCGGAGACCGTCGACGTAGAGTTCGGGAAGTCCATCGACGATGAAGAGTTGACGGTTGAACGCACGAAAGCTCTCCACGATGTCTTGACGACTCGCCGCGCGCACGGAAGCGGTATTCTGCCGAACCTGAACGGCCAGATACAGCAGTGTTGCGATGACGGCGATGCCACCGATGAAGTCGCCGAGATTTCCGAGTGCATCGAGCATGTCGATCCCCTAAACGGCAAGCTCCCCGCGACTCGAAAACCGCGATCCCGTAGTCGTTCCCCCGCTCACTCCTTGCGACCTTCAGCTCGCGAGAGCGGCGCCGAGGCGGGCGAGTTGCTCGCTCGCGGGACCGAGCATGAGCTCGATGTGCTTCGACCACAGGAAGTAGCGGTGCAGCGGGTAGTCGATGTCGACGCCGATCCCCCCGTGCAAATGCTGCGCGGCCACGGCAACGTGCTGCCCGCCTTCGGACGCCCAGAACTTTGCGACGATCACGGCCCGCTCGGCTACACCATCGCGCTCGAGTAGGAAAAGCGCCTCCTGCATCGAGAGCCGCATCGCTTCGAGATCGATGAACGCATCGGCGGCGCGCTGCTGCACGGCCTGAAACGTCGCGATCGGGCGATCGAACTGCTTGCGCTCCGTCGTGTACTCGGCCGTCAGTCGAAGAGCACGATCACACACGCCGAACTGCTGGGCGCAGTATCCGGCGAGGGCACGCTCGTGCAGCCACCCGAGTACGCGCCGCCCCTCCTCACCTGGGACACCGATCGTCTCACCGTCGGCGACGACGACACCGTCGAGGGCGAGCCGGGCGTGGGGCTCGTTGTTGGTCGCAATCTGGCGTTCACGCGTGACGCCCGGGGCCGTTGGATCAACCAGGAAGACGCCCACACCGCCGTCGGCCAGCGTCGCCGACACCAGAATGGCGGTGGCGCGCTCGCCCGCCGACACGCAGATCTTCGTCCCGGACAGACGCCAGCCTGAGCCGTCCCGGGTGGCGATCGTCGTCGGGGAGAGCGGATCGCGTCCGTCGAGCTCGGCGAGCGCTGCCGTCAACACGGCCTCGCCGGAGACGACCCGCGGCAGCCACCGCTTCTTCTGCTCGGCGGAACCAAACGCGACCAGCGGAAGCGCACCGAGCACGGTCGACGCGAACACCGGCACCGGAGCAGCCGCACGTCCGACCTCCTCGAGCAACAGCCCGAGCTCGATCAGACCGAGCCCACTGCCGCCAAACTCTTCCGGCACCGCGATACCAAGCAGGCTCGCCTCCGCGAGCTTCCCCCACACGACATCGTCGAACCACTCGCCACTCTGCTCGAGCGCCCGCAGACGCTCTTGCGTCACGTGGTCTTTGAAGATCGAGCGCGCGAGCTCGCTCAGGGCCTGCTGCTCATCGCTGTAGGTAAAGTCCACGGGGAGTCCTCAGCGCGAGCGGGGCATGCCGAGCCCGGCCTGCGCAATGATCTCGCGCTGAATTTCGTTTGTCCCACCGCCGAACGTCAGCACGGGCGCATGGCCCCGGTAGAGACCTTCGGCGCGGCCACGCAGTCTCGCATCGGGGCTCCCCGCACGGAGTGTTCCCACCGCGCCCAATACCTCGAGGAGCAGCCGGTAGGCCTCGACGTAGAACTCGCTCCCGAACACCTTCACGACCGAGGCCTCGGCGTAGTTGAGCGTCCCCTTCGCGATGTTCCAGGCCTGCTTCCAGTTCGTCAGGCGGAGCACCTCGAGGTGGGCCTGAATGCGTGCGAGGTTCATCTGCACCCAGCCAATGTCGATCACGCGCCCGCCTCCGGCCGGCGTGTCCTTCGCCCACTGCACGGTATCCTCGAACAGGTGTTCGACCATGCCGCACGTCATCAGCGACACGCGCTCGTAGTTGAGCTGCGTCACGATCAACCACCAGCCGCCGTTCTCCGGACCGATCAGGTGATCGGCCGGTACACGCACGTCCTCGTAGTACGTCGAGTTCGTCGCAAACGTCCCCATCGTCGGGAGTGGTGTGCATTTGTAGCCAGCGGCGGTCGTCGGAATCATGAATATCGAGAGACCCGAGTGCTTCTCGGCGTCGGGGTCGGTGCGCGCGGCTAGCCAAATGTAGTCCGCGTACTCGGCCTGACTCGTGTAGATCTTGGCGCCGTTGATCACCCACTCGTCGCCGTCCCGGACCGCGCGCGTGCGGAGCGAGGCGAGATCGGTCCCCGCCGACGGCTCGGTGTAGCCGATCGAGAAGTGCATCTGGCCCTTCAGGATCTTCGGCAGAATCGTCTGCTTCTGCTCGTCGTTCCCGTGCTCCATGATCGTCGGTGCGACGGCGTTCATGGTGAGGGTGGGAACAACGACGCCGGCGTAAATCGCTTCATCGAAAAAGATGAACTGCTCGATCGCCGACCGCCCCTGGCCGCCGTATTCCTTCGGCCACCCGATACCGAGCCAACCGTCCGCCCCGAGTTGGCGCAGGACCTTGCCATAGAGGGGACCGCCACCCTCCCCGCCACTGATCTCGGCGAGGTACTCGGGGGTCGCGAGCTCGGCGAAGTAGCCGCGTAGCTCGCGCTTCAGCGCCTCCTGTTCAGAGGTGAGTGCGATTTCCATAGGGGGGGTATCTCTTCGGGGAATTGTCGGAACGGAACGCCCGGACCAGGACTAGGTCAGTTGGCGCTCGATGATCTCCATGACGTCGACCGCCTCGACCTTCTCCTCGAGGTCTTTGGCTTTGATGCCGTCGTTGATCATGGTCATGCAGTAGGGGCACGACATCGCGATCTTCTCGGGGCCGGTCTCGAGGGCCTGGTCGACCCGCAGCAGGTTAACCCGTTTGTCGGCGTCCTCCTCGATCCACATGCGACCACCGCCGGCGCCACAACACATGCCCGTGCGTCCGTGCCGCTCCATCTCCTGCGGCTCTTTCCCGGTCGCGGCTTGAATGACCTCGCGCGGGGCATCGTATACGTTGTTGAAGCGGCCGTAGTAGCAGGAATCGTGGTAGGTCACGACCTCGTAGCCATCACCATTCGGCTTGAGCCCGATCTTCTTCTCGTCGAGTAGCTCCTTAACCAGCTCGGCCGCGTGCACGCACTCGTACTCGCCCCCGAACTGCGGCAGCTCGTTCTTGATCGTATTGAAACAGTGCGGGCAATTGACGATGACCTTCTTGTTCTTGATGCCGGCGGCGTCGAAGGTCTCGATCAGCATCTGCGCCATCGTCTGGTAGAGGTACTCGTTGCCGAGCCGGCGCGCGCTGTCGCCGTTGCAGAGCTCTTCCTTGCCGAGGATCGCGAAGTCGACGCCCGCCTTCATGAGGATCTTGGCGAAGGACACGGTCGTCTTCTTGTTGCGATCGTCGAACGCCCCCGCGCACCCGACGTAGTAGAGGTACTCCGCGTCCGGCTTGTCCGCGATGCGAGGAATATCGAGATCGGCAGCCCAGTCGTCACGCTTCTCGGCGCCGATGCCCCATGGGTTCGACTGCGTTTCCAGCCCCTTGAACACGCGCGTCAACTCGGTCGGAAAGCGCGCCTCTTCCTGCACGAGGTGCCGGCGCATATCGGCGATCTTGTCGACGTACTCGATGTTGACCGGGCATGCGTCCTCGCAGGCGCGGCACATGTTGCAGCTCCAGATGACATCGTCTGGCACCACACTGTCGGCCCCGACGACGTTCACCCCAACTTCGGGCGCCTCGGCGGCTTCGCCGTTGGCGCCGTTGGCCGCGGCGGCATGCTTCTCGATCACCTCGTCTTGATGCTCGTACAGGTAATCGCGGAGATTCAAGAGCATCTGGCGCGGCGCCAACGGCTTCCCGGTGGCCGTCGCGGGGCAGTTCGACGAGCAGCGACCGCACTCGGTGCAGGTGTACATGTCGAGCACCTGCTTCCAGGTGAACTGGTCGATGCGCGACGTCCCGAAGGTCTCGGCCGTCTCCAGTTCCTGCTTCGACAACGCACCCAGCGGCTCGAGCTTGCTGAAGAACACGTTCGGGAGCCCCGTGATGATGTGAAAATGCTTCGACAAGGGCAGGAGATTCACGAAGATCATGATGATGATGTTGTGGCCCCACCACCCGATCTCGGAGACGATCCGCGCGTTCTCGGCACCGATCGGCTGGATCAGGGTCGAGAGCATGGAGGCGACCGGCACCCACGAACGTTCTGCCTCGACGGCCGGATCGCCGGCCGCGTAGATGAACCGACCGGCCTCGAAGAAGAGATCGGTGAGCATGATGCCACCGATGAAGCACAGAATGAGGATCGCCTCACCGTGCGATTGGCCGGCGAGCCGGGCCTCGGCGGGCTCGAAACCGTACAGGCGCTTCGGATGAATGAAGAGCCATCGGACGAGCGCGAACGCCACCGAGCAGATGACGACGACCTCTATCAGGTCTTTCAGGAGCAGGTAGGGCCCGCCCAACATGTCGGCACCCATGAGTGGCAGGTGGAACTCGAGCCCGAACCAGCCCTGCCCGAAGGCTGTCACGACGCGTAGGCCAAGGATCACGAAGCCCCAGAAGATGAAGAAATGCATCCAGCTGGGCGCCGGATCCTGCCGATCGACTACGAACTTCTTCTGCCCGAACCCATAGACCACGAGTTTGTTGATGCGCTCGGGGATCTTGTCGAACAGGTCCGTCCATGCAACGGACTGGAGGACGCGCAAGCGCCCATAGATGGTATTGGCAAAGTAGCCCACCGCCGCCACGAAGAGCACTGAATGGACGACGAATCTCGCGCCGATCTCTGGCATTTGGCCTCCCGAGAGGTGATGAATCCGCTCGAAGCGGACGCTTATGTAGTGTATCGAATGGGGACGTGCAAGCAATGAAGACCTGTGTTTCCAAGGCGTTAGTCTCCCTCGTGCTCCTCGCGGGGGTGATGGCGGAGGCCTGCGACTCCAACGCGGGAGGAGCCGAGGTGGTGCTGGAGACGTCGCACGGTCCCATGACCGTCCAGGTCGAGGTGGCCGACACACCCAGCGCGCGAAGCTTTGGGCTGATGTACCGACGAGAACTCGCCGCCGATGCGGGCATGTTCTTTCTCTTCGACGACATGCAGGATCGAAACTTCTGGATGAAGAACACCGTCCTCCCCTTGGACATGATCTTCATCGATGACGCGCTCGAAATCGTGGGCATCGTCCACGACGCGGTCCCGTTCACCACGACGGCACGCGGGGTCGGTCGACCGTCGCGCTACGTCCTCGAGGTCAACGCGGGCTTCAGCGCCCAGCATGGCGTCCAGCCAGGCACACGGATCGAGGTCCGCGGCATCGGCGGGATTGCGCCCGCGCCGGGCGGCTGATCGGGCGCGAAACACCCGTACCTTGAACTCCGCTTAACCTATCGGTATAGCGGAGCGTTTTCGGCGTCAGGGAAGCCGGCAGTCTCCCAACGATCCACACGACAGACGAAGCACGGTCGCGGTCGGCGGCCATCGAGGCGAACGCCACATGGGTCTGAAAGAAAATCTCGAACAGCTCGACGAACTCAATCGCGTCGCGGAGTTGGGCGGCGGGCAGAAACGCATCGACCGTCAGCACAAGGACGGCAAGCTCACCGCCCGGGAACGGGTGGAGCATCTGCTCGACGACGGCAGCTTCGTCGAGATGGACAAGTTCAAAACGCATCGCTGCACTGATTTCGGGATGGACGAGAAGAAGATCCCGGGCGACGGCGTCATCACCGGATACGGCACGATCGACGGACGGCTGGTCTACATCTTCTCGCAGGACTTCACGGTCTTCGGGGGTAGCCTGTCCGGTGCCTTCGCCGAGAAGGTCTGCAAGGTGATGGACCACGCCATGAAGACCGGCGCCCCGGTCATCGGAATCAACGACTCCGGTGGCGCCCGTATTCACGAAGGCGTCGTCAGCCTGGCAGGCTACGCCGACATCTTCCAGCGGAACGTGATGTCGTCGGGCGTCGTCCCGCAATTGTCGTTGGTGCTCGGCCCGTGCGCCGGCGGCGCCGTCTACTCACCGGCCATGACCGACTTCATTTTCATGACCAAGAACATCAGCCACATGTTCATCACGGGCCCCGAGGTCATCAAGTCGGTCACCCGCGAGGAGGTCACCAAGGAAGATCTCGGTGGAGCCATCAGCCACAACACCCGAAGCGGCGTGGCCCACTTCATCGCCGAGACCGGTGACGACTGCCTGCAGCAGGTGCGCACCCTCCTCTCCTACATCCCGAGCAACAACCTCGAGGGTCCGCCCACGATCGCAACAGAGGATCCGTCGGATCGCTGCGACCCGGCACTCCGAACGATGGTGCCCGACAATCCGAACAAGCCGTACGACATGGCCACACTGATCCAGACCGTGGTCGATGATGGCGTGTTCTTCCAGGTGCAACGCGACTTCGCGAAGAACATCCTGGTTGGCTTTGCGCGCTTCGGTGGACGCTCGGTCGGGATTGTCGCCAACCAACCCGCCCACCTCGCCGGCTGTCTCGACATCGATGCCTCGGTCAAAGCGGCCCGTTTCGTCCGCTTCTGTGACTGTTTCAACATCCCGATCGTCACGTTCGTCGATGTCCCGGGCTTCCTGCCCGGCACGGCCCAGGAATACGGTGGCATCATCCGCCACGGCGCGAAGCTTCTGTACGCGTACTGCGAGGCAACGGTCCCGAAGATCACCATCATCACCCGGAAGGCCTACGGTGGCGCGTACGTTGTCATGTCGTCCAAGCACATTCGCGGCGACATGAACTTCGTGTACCCGACCGGCGAGATCGCGGTCATGGGGCCGGACGGCGCCGTCAACATCATCTTCCGCGGCGAGATCGCCGAAGCGGGCACCGACACGTCAGAGAGGACGCGACTCGTGGACGAGTATCGTCAACGCTTCGCCAATCCGTTCATGGCGGCGGAACTCGGCTACGTCGACGAGATCATCCTCCCCGAGGAGACCCGGCCGAAACTGATCCGCGCGCTCGAAGTCCTGCAGAACAAGCGGGACAAGAACCCCCCGAAGAAGCACGGTAACATCCCCCTCTGAGGCGAAGGAGCGCGCGTGGATTCCACATCGGGTCTGAACATGGCGGTAATCGGCATCACGACGGTCTTCCTCGCCTTGTCGATGCTGGTCGCCGTCGTCTCGGGCTTGGCACGCCTGCTCAACGACAGCCCGCCGACGGCGGAACCGACAGCCGCTGCAACCGAACCGGCCGCCGCGACAGGACCCGATCCGCGGCTCCGCGCTGTTGCCCTCGCGGCGTTTGCCTTCCATCACCACGTAGCTCGTCGGCGCCGCTTCACCCCACTGGCGGCAGCCGAGACAGGAACACCATGGATTCAAGCGGCACGCGCCGAACAAGCGGGCGCGGTGCCGACGCGAGGATAAGGACGAGGGATGGCCACCTACAAAATCAGCGTCGAAGGTAAGGAATACGAAGTAGAGGTCGTAGAGGGCGCCGCGAGCAAGGCGCAGGTGACCGTCGAGGGGACGACGTTCGACATCGAGCCCGTCGTCACGCACGCGGCACCGCTGTCGGGCACCCCGGCACCGGTCGCTGTCGTGGCACCACCGGCCGCTCCGCGTCCAGCCGCTCCGGTCGCCGCTGGCGCCGGTGACGTGACGGCACCGATTCCGGGTGTCATCACGAAAGTATTGGTGAAAGCTGGGGATCAGGTGCAAGCTGGCCAGGTCGTAGTGAAGCTGGAAGCGATGAAGATGGAGAACGACATCGCATGCGCGGTTGCCGGAAGCGTCAAAGAGGTCGCCGTGAGCGAAGGAGCCGAGGTCCGCGATGGCCAGCTCCTCGTCTCGATCGGCTAGAGGCCGGGCCCGATGCTTGAATCCTTCCTGACTTTTTTCGCTGACACCGGCTTCGCCCTGCTCCCGCAGCATCCGCAGAACCTCATCATGATCGGGGTCGGCCTGACGCTGATCGGCCTGGCCATCCGAAAGAACTACGAGCCCCTGCTGCTGGTGCCCATCGGCTTCGGCATGGTGATGGGCAACATCCCCGAGTCCGGAGCGTCGCCCGATTCGGAGGGTGTCATCCACTTCCTCTACTTCGGCATAAAGCACGAGATCTACCCGGCACTGATTTTCCTCGGCCTCGGCGCCATGACCGATTTCTCGGCCATGCTCTCCCAGCCACGGCTGATCCTCCTCGGTGCCGCGGCGCAGGTCGGCATCTTCGCGACGTATTGGGGCGCATTGTTTCTGGGCTTCACACCGCAACAGGCAGGCTCGATCGGCATCATCGGCGGTGCCGACGGCCCGACGACGATCTTCATCACCTCGGCGCTCGCGCCCGATCTGCTGCCGGCCGTGGCGGTCGCCGCCTACTCGTACATGGCGCTGGTGCCGATCATCCAACCGCCGATCGTTCGCCTGCTGACGACCCGAAAAGAGCGCCTCATCAAGATGAAGCGCCCCCGTGAAGTCTCGACGCGGGAGAAGATCTTGTTTCCAATCATCGCGTTCCTCGTGTGCACGATCGTAGCGCCCAAGGCGACGATCCTGCTCGGCATGCTCTTCTTCGGCAATCTGCTGAAGGAGTCGGGCGTTACCGAGCGCCTCGCCAACACGGCCCGTACCGCCTTCATCGACTCGGTCACCATCATTCTCGGGATCTGCGTCGGAGCAGGCGCCTCGGCCGACCGATTTCTCCGCCCGGAGTCGCTCAAGATCTTCGCCCTCGGGATGCTGGCCTTCTGCGTCGCGACCGCAACGGGCGTGCTGTTCGCCAAGCTCATGAACAAGCTCTCACGCGAGCCGGTGAATCCGATCATCGGCGCCGCGGGGGTATCGGCTGTCCCCATGGCAGCCCGTGTCGCAATGACGACCGGGCTGCAGGAAGATCCTACGAACTTCCTGCTCATGCACGCCATGGGGCCGAACGTCGCCGGGGTGATCGGCTCGGCCGTGGCCGCCGGCGTGCTCCTGTCGATCCTCGGGTAGCGAGCGCCGACCAATCCGACCCGCGGGGCCGCCTCCTCGTCGCGCGCACCCCCTACTTTCTGGACAAGGCCTCAGTCGCGGGCTACGCTTCCATCGCCGCACGCGGGCACGAGGAGGACACCAAGCACTGTGCTGAAAGTCGGCACCCAGAGCGAGCTCCGCGCCTGGACGACCAACGACTCCATCGAGCTGTACAATATCAAGGGCTGGGGTCGCGGGTTCTTCACAATCAACAAGAAGGGTCATGTCGAGGTCACGCCCGGCGGGCCGGGGTCCGTCCGCATCGATCTCAAAGAGCTGGTCGACGACCTCCAGACACGTGGCTTGAACCTTCCCGTGCTGATCCGATTCTCGGACATCATCCGCACGCGGATCCAGCAGCTCTACGGCTGCTTCGAGAAAGCGATCGCCGAGCACGAGTACCAAGGCACGTTCCGCGGCGTCTATCCGATCAAGGTGAACCAGCAACGCCACGTCGTCGAGGAAATGATCGAGTACGGCCGGCCGCACGGTCTCGGCCTCGAAGCCGGCTCGAAGCCCGAGCTCCTCGTCGCACTCGCCCTGCAAGACAATCCCGAGGCACTCATCATCTGCAACGGCTACAAGGATCGGGCCTACATCGAGACCGCCCTGCTCGCCCAGAAGCTCGGCCGCCAGGTGATCATCGTGCTCGACCAGATCGGCGAGCTCGAGACCGTGCTGGCGACCTCGCGCGATCTCGACATCCGGCCGGTCATCGGCGTGCGTGCGCGCCTGTCGACGAAAGGCGCGGGCAAATGGGTGGAGTCCACGGGCGACCGCTCGAAGTTCGGGCTCACGACGGCGGAAATCGTCGCCACCGTCGAGCGTCTCCGCAAGGACGAGATGCTCGACTGCCTACAGCTCCTGCACTTCCACATCGGCTCGCAGGTCACGAACATCCGGTCGGTGAAAGACGCCCTCCGCGAATCCAGTCGGATCTTCGTCGAGCTGCACATGCTCGGCGCCAACATGCGCATCATCGACTGCGGCGGTGGCCTCGGTATCGACTACGACGGAAGTCAAAGCAACTTCCATTCATCGATGAACTATACCCAGCAGGAGTACGCGAGCGACATCGTCAGTCAGGTCGCCGAAACCTGCAACGCCAATAAAGTTCCACACCCCGACATCGTCACTGAATCGGGACGCGCGCTGGTCGCGCACCACTCGGTGCTCGTCTTCAACGTCCTCAGCACCAACGAGATCCTGGCAGGAGAAATCCCGGCGCGTTTGAGCGAGGACGAGCCTCCCCTCGTGCAGCAGCTCTACGAGACCTACGCCGGGATCTCGCGCAAGAACTTCCTCGAGGCCTACCACGACGCCATTCAGATCAAGGAAGAGGCGATCTCCGCCTTCAACCTCGGCGTCCTCGACCTGAAGGCACGCGCGCGCATCGAGCAGCTCTTCTGGTCGACATGCGAGCGCATCCTGAAGATCGTGCGCGATCTCCCGTACGTCCCCGACGATCTCGAAGGGCTCGAGCGCCAACTCGGGGATACCTACTACTGCAACTTCTCGCTCTTCCAATCCCTTCCGGATCATTGGGCCGTACGCCAGCTGTTCCCGACCCTCCCGATCGATCGCCTCACCGAGGCCCCGTCGCGCAAGGCCGTCTTGGCCGATCTGACCTGCGATAGCGACGGGAAGATGGATCAGTTCATCGATCTGCGTGACGTCAAGCACCTCCTCGAATTGCATCCGCCGAACGGTGAACCGTACTATATCGCCACGTTCCTGGTCGGGGCCTATCAAGAGATCCTCGGCGACATGCACAACCTCTTCGGCGACACCGACGCCGTGCACGTCCGCCTCGACGGCGACCACTACCGTGTCGAGCACGTCGTCGAGGGCGACTCGGTGAGCGAGGTGCTCTCCTACGTCCAGTACAGCAAGAACGATCTGGTCTCGCGCGTCCGGCGCTCGGTAGAAGCCGCGCTCTTGCAGAAGCGCCTCACCCTGGCGGAGTCGGGTCGGTTCATGCGACGGTACGAAGAAGCCCTCGAGGGCTATACGTACCTGAGCAGCGCCGACTAAACGCTCCGGAAGCGGACCTAGCATCCCTCGTTCCCGCCCACCGCGATCGCGCCGTGCTCCCACTGCGAAACGCGGCGGTGCCAAACCGAAGCGCGCGCGCAAACAGGCCACGCCGAAGTCGGTCGAGGGCCCAGCCTCGGAGATACCGGGAGGCCGCCGATCGAAAGCGGTTGAACGTCGTCACTCGAAGACGGCCGGCGGTCGGCGCTCAAAGGCAGCCGCTGGTCGCCGGTCGAAGGCACCCGCGGGGTCTCGCTCGAAGGCAGCTGGATCCCGCCGGGACCGGGGCGCGCCCCCTCCACCGACGAGCGGCCCCACCCGTGACGGGCGCATCTCGGTCCATCGTGACGGCTTCGCCTTCCTGCTCGCGGATCGGCCCGGCGACCAAGACCTGTACATAGGCACGGCACGGCTCCGTCCCGCCATGCACGGCGATCTCGTCCGTGTGGTCGTGCTGCGTCGCCGACGCGGGAAGGACGTACGGCTCGAGGGGCACGTCACGGACGTGCTCGAACGGCGGTACGTCCGTTTGCTCGGCACCGTACGCCGCGGACGGAGCGGCACCTACCTGGCGCCCCAGGATGACCGCGTCGTCTACCGCGTCGTACTGAGCGACGTGGGTGCGGCCCAAGACGGCGATATGGTCGTGACCGAGATCACACGCTACCCCGAGCCGCACGAAGACATCGAGGCACGGGTCGTGTCCGTGCTGGGACCGGCCAGCGATCCCAGTGTCGAGATCGAAGCCATTCTGTACAGCCACGATCTCCCGAGGGCGTTTCCACCACCGGTGGAACGTACGGCAAGTCGGGTTGCACAGTCCGTCGACTGCGACGCCCTCCGACTCGTCGCCCCCGATGCGGCCGACGGCCTCCCGCCACCGGCGACGAAGCGACGCCCCTGGCACGAATCGCTCGTCCGCTCCGAGCGCATCGACCTCCGCACACTGCCACTGGTCACAATCGACGGCGAGACTGCACGCGACTTCGACGACGCCGTCGCCGTTTTGAACGGTCCGCAGGGCGGTAGCCGGCTGCTCGTCGCCATCGCCGACGTGGCCGCATACGTCCCGGCCGGAGGCGATCTCGATCGCGAAGCCCGCGCCCGCGGAACCAGTGTCTACGTGCCCGACCGCGTGATCCCCATGCTGCCCGAAGCACTTTCGCAAGGTATCTGCAGCCTGAATCCCGACGTCGATCGGCTCGTACAGGCCGTGCTCATCGACTGCAGCCGGACGGGGACAGTACTCGGCGCGGCGTTCTTTCCGGGGCTCATGCGTAGTCGAGCACGGCTGACCTACACCGAGGTCCGCGAAATCGTCACCGACCGCGCCGTCGCCACCCGACAACGCTACGCCCCCCTCGTCGACGATCTGGAACGCATGGTCGCACTCGGCGAGCAGATGGCGCGCGTCCGCCATCGCCGCGGCTCGATCGATCTCGATCTCCCCGAAGCGGAAATCGTCCTCGATCTTCGCGGCAAGCCCGAGGATATCGGACGCGCCGAGCGCAACGCCGCGCATCGGATGATCGAGAGCTTCATGCTGGCCGCCAACGAGGCCGTGGCCTCCTTCCTCACGGCCCGACGTATCGCCATGCCCTACCGGGTCCACGAGCCGCCGGAGGAGGAAGCCGTCCGGGATCTCGCCCGGTTCCTCGCCGGATTCGGCCTCACCCTCGGCATCGACGAGGGCACGATCAAACCCAAGACGTTCCAACGCGTGCTGGCCCGTGTTGCCGGCCGTCCCGAGGAACGTCTGATCCACACGATCCTTCTCCGCTCGATGCAGCAAGCACGGTACACACCCATCAACACCGGCCATTTCGGACTCGCAGCGACGTGCTACGCCCACTTCACTTCCCCCATCCGCCGCTATCCCGACTTGGCCCTGCACCGCATCATCGCCGCCGAGATCGCCGGAGATACGACGGCTCGGGACAACGCCACCGACGACCTCGCGGCGATCTGCGCCGAGAGCTCCGAGCGCGAGCGCACCGCGATGGATGCCGAGCGTGCCATCGTCCAGCTCTACAAGGTCCGGTTCATGCAGGATCGGATCGGCGAAACCCTCGACGGCCACATCTCGGGCGTTGCCGCTTTCGGATTCTTCGTCGAACTCGACGAGTACTTCGTTGATGGCCTCGTCCACATCGCCACCCTCACCGACGACCGCTACGAGCTGGTCGACCACCAGCACCTGCTGCGCGGTCGGCGCCGAGGGACCATCTACCGGTTGGGCGATGCCGTCCGCGTCCGCGTCGGCAGTGTCTCGATCGAACGCCGACAGGTCGATCTGGTCATCGCGTGAGGGGTGCTAGCTCCTCGCAGGCGCGCGGTCGGTCGTGCGACGCAGACACGCAGGTCAGCGTCGCTAGTCGCTCGCCCGACGCCGGGGCGCTCGCGTGACCCCGGCTAGTCGCGAGACGGCGCCGCCACGACTCCGCGCGCTCCATGTGTGGCTGGTTGGCCTCCTCGGGGTTGCTTGCGCCACCCTCGTCGGACCGCCGCCCACACATCGCGGCGCGCCACACGTTCTGCTGATCACAGTCGACACGGTGCGAGCCGACCATTGCTCGGTGTACGGATACGCGCGCCCGACCACTCCGACACTCGAGCAGCTCGCGAGGGAGGGTGCCGTGTTCGCGGAAGCCTATGCGCCCATGGCGACGACTGCCCCCGCCCATGCCTCGCTGTTCACCGGCCTCGCTCCCGCGCGACATGGCGTCCTCAAGAACGGCCTCGCGCTCCCGGAGCGCTTCCGAACGCTGGCCGAAGAACTGGCAGCCGCCGGCTACGACACCGCCGCGGTCGTCAGCTCGTTCGCCGTCCACGGGAAGTTTGGATTTCAGCAGGGATTCGCCATGTACGACGACCGCTTCGACAGCGAGCCCAACCTGCAACGCTGGCGGTGGGAAGGTCGCGTCAGCCAGGGCCCGTTCGATCGGGATGCGCGGCTGACCACCCGCCGCAGCATCCGCTGGCTCCGCAGCGAGCGCGACCGTCACGTCCCGTTCTTCCTGTGGGTCCACTACTTCGATCCGCACCAGCCGTACGACCCTCCCCCACCGTACGATCGCTCGTTCCTCTCGAACGAGTCCGACCTTCCGGACGATCTCCAGACGACGATCGCGCGTTACGACGCCGAGATTCGCGAGACCGATGACGCCATCGGCATCCTGCTGGCGGAGCTCGACGCCCAGCAATTGCGTCACGCGACCCTGGTCGTCGTGGCCGGCGATCACGGCGAAGGGCTGATGGACCATGGCTGGATGCATCACGGAGTACACCTGTACGAGGAGTCTCTCCGCGTACCACTCCTGGCCCGCTGGCCCGCGCGCATTCCTGCTGGGCAGCGCGTCCAAGGCCCCGTGCAGCTCGCGGACCTGGCACCGACCATTCTCGAGATCACGAACGCCAAGACCGAACGAGCGGCCCAGCGCCTCGACGCCCCGAGCACGCCTGGAGCGGCCGTGGCCGACCCGACCCGCGTCGACCCCGCGGCCGCCATCAGCCTCGTATCGGCAATCACAGGCGCGACGACGCTCGACCCCGCGCGTCCCATCTTCTTCCAACGCCGACGCTACGATGGGGAACGGCGCCTCGACATCGAGGTCCGCGGCGAGAAGCACGCCGTCCGTGTCGGTTCCTGGAAATACATCGAGGCGCACGCGGAGCGCACCTACGAACTCTACGACCTCGAGCACGACCCGGGCGAGACCCGGAACCTCGCCGCAACGGCACCGGCACGCGCACGAAGCCTCGCCGCCCGTTTGGCCGCGTGGCGAGGAGACGACACACGCGCCGGTGGTCAGCCGGCCCACGTACCTGACGCCGACGCCGCTCGACTGCGCGCCCTCGGGTACATTGACTGATGGCTTCGGGAGGAACTATGCATCGCGTTCTCGCAACCTGCGTCATCGTACTCGCAATCGGTCTGGGTCCGGCGAATGCCGATGAGAACCCGATCGCGAAGAGCGCCGGAGGGCACGGGCACCGCTCGGCAACGACCGCCGAACCCTCACCCGTCGAAAGCGGTGGCAAGCACGGGACCATCAAGGTCGATGAGCTCGTCGCTGGGCATCTCACCGAACTGAACGGACGATATCGCCTCCGTGTTGCCGAGGTGGTCTACGATCCGGGAGGGTACATCGGGTCACACCACCACGTCGGACCCGGCATCCGGTGCGTGACGGCCGGAGAACTCACGTACATTCAGCCCGACAAGACCACGGTCTACAGGGCGGGCGACTGTTTCTACGAGACCGGCGCGGTCAGCCACACAGCTCGCAACGCGACCAAAGCACCCGCCGTCTTGCTGAATTTTCAACTCCTGCCCGCCGCGTGGTCCGCCGGCTCAGCGATACCTCCGGAGTAAGTCGCCAGGACCGGCTCACCTAACCGCCGATGGGCCTCCCGGCTGAGCGCATTGGTCTGGGGTCGTAAGTTCGATCGGGCCGAACTCCGCGAGCTGGGCAGCGATGGTGTCGGCCGGTCCGACAATGACGATGGCGGCGTCTTCGGTCGGAACGTAGGTTGCGGCGATACGTCGTACGTCCTCGAGCGTCACCCCCATGACCCGCCCTGGGTAGGCCTCGATGTCGCTTCGTGGGAGACCGTACGCGAACAGGCTGGCGATGCTGGCGGCCAGCGCGCCCTGCGTCTCGAGTTGCCTGGGGTGCTGCCCGGTGCGAAGGCTCTTGGCCCGTGCGAGTTCCTCGACCGTAGCCCCTCCGTTCGCGAAGCCGGTGAGCACGTCGAGTGCGACCCCGAGTGCTTCGCCGGTGGTCTCCACTTTCGTAAACGTTCCGGCGCGAAAATCCCCCGGCATGCGATGAACGTTGAAACCACTCCAGGCGCCGTAGGTCAGGCTGCGCTTGACCCGTAGCTCCTCGACCAATCGTGAGCCGAAGCCACCCCCGAGAATGGTGGTCGTGACACCCGCGGGCACGTAGTCGGGGTCGGTACGGGCGATCCCGACGTTCCCGATCCGGATGTGCGCCTGGGTGGCGTCCGGCTTGTCGACCACCAGCATGCGTCGGCCCGACACGCGCACCGGAAGCGGCAGCAACGGTGGGCTTCCAGCACGCGAACTCCATCCGCCGAACGCGCCCTCGGCCGCACTCGACAACTGCTCGACCGTCGCGTCTCCGATCACCACCAGAACGGCGCCATCGGGAACGTAGTGCCGCTGGTAGAAGCTCTGCACGGCGTCGCGATCGAGGGTGGCGAGCGACGCCTCGGTCCCCGAAGCCGGCCGCCCATAGGGATGATCTCCGTACAAGAACGCTCCGAAGCAACGTCCGGCAATGGCGGCGGGATCCTCCCGACTGCGGATGATCGCCGCCAGCATCAGCTCCCGAGCGCGGCGGAGCTCGTCCTCGGGAAACGTCGGATGGAGCGCCACGTTGGCGAAGAGTTCGAACCCACGGCTGAGATCCTTGCTCAAAAACTCACCAGACACGTTCGAGAAGTCGGCGCCGGCACCCGCGGCGAGCGAGCCGCCGAGGAATTCAATCTCGCGAGCCAGCTCCTCGGCGCTCCGACTGCGCGTCCCCTTGCGCAACAGATCGGCAGTGATGGTGGCCACCCCACCCTGGCCCGGAGGGTCGAAGGCGGACCCGCCTGGCATCACCAGCGAGAAGACCACGAGGGGCAACGTGTGCTCCTCGACGATCAACAGGGTCAGCCCGTTGTCGAGGCGACGCTCGACGACCGGGGGAAGCGTGAACGCCGCCGCGGTCGCACCGAGGGGCGGCAACCCGAGAAGATCGCCGAGTGCGGCCCCCCCCGTGTCGACAGCACCCGCGCCGTCGCGCGGCGGGTGCAGGATCACCGGCTGACAGCCGATCGTGACCATCAGGCTCAGGAGCGCTCCGCATATGAAGTGACGGCTCATCGCGCGCTCCGGATCGGCACGAGCTCGATCGTCGTCCGGGTATCATCAACGAGATACGTCCGCGCGACGCGGGTGACGTCGGCGATCGTCACCGCTTCCCAGAGATCGACCTCGCGAAACATCGCGCGGTAGTCGCCGTGGACGGTCTCATAAAACCCAAGCCGATTGGCACGGCCCGCGACGCGCTTCAGGCTGCGGATGTAGTCGGCTTGCAAAATGTTCTTGGCCTTCCGAAGCTCGTGCTCGTCTGGTCCGGTCTCGCCCAAACGTGCCAGCTCCCTCAGTAGCAGTGACTCGAGCGCCGGCGCGGAGCGTCCCGGCCGCAGCTTCGAATAGATCCAGAACAGCTCCGAATCGATGCCCCACTGAAAGCTCACGCTCACCCCGGCGGCGAGTTCGTGCTCCCGAACCACGCTCCGATGCAGTCGCGAGCTCTCACCATCGCCGAGGACGGTTTGCAGGACATCGAGAGCCGGCCGATCGGGATGCGTCGCGGGCACCGCGTGAAACGCCATGGCCAGCGCCGGCAGCTCCGCCGGCATCGCGTAGCGGATATGCTTGCTACCACGTTGGCGCGGCTCCGCGTTGACCACTGGCAGCGGCGGCGTTTGAGATGGAATGTCTCCGAAGTAGCGCTCGGCAAGCGCGAAGCCCCGCTCGGCATCGATCGCACCGGCCAGCACGAGGGTGGCGTTGTTCGGAGCGTAGTAGGTCTGGAAGTACGACTGCGCGTCGGCGAGCGAGATGTTGTTGATATCGGCCATGAAGCCGATGACGGGCCAGCGATACGTACTGGCGGCGAACGCCCCCAGATACAGCTCCTCGTACACCTTGCCATCCGGGCTGTCGTCGAGGCGAAGGCGGCGCTCCTCCTTCACGATCCCCCGCTCCTGCTCGAGATTCTCGGGTGTAATCGCCAGCGCTCGCATCCGATCGGCTTCGAGCCACAAGACGCGCTCGAGTGCGGCCACCGGAAAGCTCTCCAGATACACGGTGAAATCGCGCGTCGTGTACCCGTTGGTCGAGCCGCCGTTGCCCTCGATCACTTCGTCGAACTTGCCGGCCGAGTGCGCGCCTCCGTTGAACATCATGTGCTCGAAGAGGTGCGAAATGCCGGTAATGCCGGGACGCTCGTTCCGCGAGCCGGCGCGGAAAAAGAGGTACAGACTCACCAACGGCAGCGAATCGTCCTCGTGCACGAGCACGGTGAGCCCGTTGCCGAGTTTGGATCGCTCCACCGGAATCTCGAGCCCCGCGTCAGCCGACACGGCGCCTCCTGCGACGGCCAGGGCAAGTACACCCGCAACCGACCATCGTCTCCAGAATCGCATCCGCCCCCCTAGCGTCGAAAGTGCGGCATCTTGCCTCGGCCGGCCTTGCAATCCAAGCCCACACCGGCCAATTTCTGCCGCCGGTGACCGCCACATCCGCAGACGTCCAAAACGAGATCGCGCGCCTTCGGCGCGCACTCGAACGTCACAATCGACTCTACTACGTCGAGGACGCTCCAGAGCTCCCGGATGCCGACTACGATGCCTTGTTCCGTCAGCTCCAGGAACTCGAGACGGCGCATCCCGAGCTGCGCAGCGAAGATTCTCCTACACAGCGGGTCGGCGCTCCGCCAGCCGGGCGTTTTCCGCCGGTCTCGCACACGCACCCAATGCTCTCGCTCCAGAACGCCATGGCGGAAGAGGAGGTCTTCGAATTCGACGCCCGCGTCCGCCGTATCCTCGAAACGGAGGATCCGATCGCCTACCTCACCGAGCCCAAGCTCGACGGCATCGCCGTCGAGCTGGTCTACGAACAGGGCCAGCTGGTGGTGGGATCGACCCGGGGCGACGGCGCCACCGGCGAAGACGTGACGGCAAACCTCCGGACGATCGAGGCAGTACCGCTCACGTTGACGCGAGCCTCCGGAGCCCATCCCATCCCCCAACGCCTCGAGATCCGCGGCGAGGTCATCATATCGCGCACTGGCTTCCAGACCCTGAACGCGGACCGCGACGAGCAGGGGCAGCCGCGCTTCGCCAACCCGCGCAACGCCGCTGCAGGTTCGCTGCGCCAACTCGACTCTCGCATGACCGCGCAACGGCCCCTGGATCTGCTCTGCCATGGGGCAGGCGCGATCGAGGGCATCTCCGTCACGACCCACGCCGAGTTTCTCGACGCACTGGTCGGCTGGGGACTCAAGACGAACCCGCTGAACCGCGTCTGCGAGAGCGTCGAGACGGCGATCACCCGCTACCGGGATCTCGTGGAAGCACGCGATAGTCTGCCCTACGAGATCGACGGTGTCGTTCTCAAGGTGAACGAGTTGGCGTTGCAGGAGCGCCTCGGCCAGGTATCGCGCTCACCGCGCTGGGCCATCGCGTACAAATTCAAGGCACAGCAAGCGGAAACGAAAGTGCGAAACATCGTGCCGTCGGTCGGCCGTCTCGGCACGGTCACACCGATCGCCGAGCTCGAACCGGTGGCGGTCGGCGGCGTCACGGTCCGCAACGCCTCGCTCCACAACATGGACGAGGTCGAACGCAAGGACGTTCGTGTCGGCGATACCATCATCGTCGAACGCGCGGGCGACGTGATCCCCTACGTCGTCCGTGTCGTGCGGGAGAAACGGGTTGGGCGACCGCGGAAGTTCAAGATGCCGAGCCGCTGCCCAGTCCCCGACTGCGGCGGGCACGTCGTCCGGGAGGAAGATGAGGCGGCCTACCGCTGCATCAACGCCGCCTGTCCTGCCCAGCTGAAGTCACGCATCCGTCATTTCGCGGGGCGCGGCGCCCTGGACATCGACGGCCTGGGCGAGAAGCTGATCGATCAACTCGTCGAGAAGGCACTGATACGAGACTTCTCGGACCTCTACCACGTGACAGCCGAGCAACTCGTCGAGCTCGAACGCATGGCAGCCAAGTCCGCGGCCAACATCGTGACCAGCATCGAACGCAGCAAGACCCCACCGCTCGATCGCTTCGTGTATGGCCTTGGCATCCGGCACGTCGGAGAGCACCTCGCCGGCATTCTCGCCGAGGAATTCCGGAACATGGACGCCATCCTGAACGCCACGGAGGAGGATCTGGTCGGGGTGCACGGAATCGGCCCAGAGGTCGCCGCCAGTGTCCGTCGTTTCGGTGCCGAGCGCACCAATCGTCAGGTCGTCGAGCGCCTGCTCGCAGCTGGCGTCACTCCTAGAGCGGAGCCGGCGCCGACCGGGGTCTTGGCCGGCAAGGTGTTCGTGCTGACCGGAAGCCTCGAGGATCTGCCGCGCGGCGAGGCCGAGCGGCGCATCAAGGCCGTGGGCGGCAAGGTCGGCAGCAGCGTGTCCAAGAAGACCGACTACCTGGTCGCAGGGGCCGATCCAGGGTCGAAACTCGCAAAAGCCGAAAAACTCGGGACACCGATCCTCGACGCCGCCGGACTGGTCGCGCTGCTCGCGACCGCCGAATAGGACCCGGTGGCCGATCTCCTCCGACTGCGGCTCCGCATCACCGGACGCGTGCAGGGCGTCTGGTACCGAGGCGCGACCGAACGCGAGGCACAGCGGCGCGGCGTCAACGGCTGGGTGCGCAATCTTCCCGATGGAAGCGTCGAGGCGCTGCTCGAAGGCGCCCCAGAGGCCGTCCGGGGCCTTGCGGCGTGGTGCCGAACGGGGCCATCGGGCGCACGCGTCGCGCAAGTCGTCGAGACACGGGAACCCGCCCGCGGCGACCTCGAGGACTTTACGACGACCTACTGAGCGCGCGCCCTAGGGAATGCACTCGGCGGGATAGGCCTCGAACTCCGGCACCTGGGCGCGATCCATGCAGTCGACGTCGAACTCCGTGACACACGCCGTACAGCCCACCAAATCGGCCAAGGTCGAAACGGGACCGGCGCACCCGAGGCCCCCGTGCGGGATGATCAGGTCTGGACACGTGCCAACGAAACCGATCGCCGCGGGAGTGATGTCGTCGGTCCCACCGGTGCCGCCGACGACCGCACCGCTGGTCAGCGGAATGTCGTCGTCACAACCGCGATCATCGCCACCGCAGCGCTTGCAGAGCTTGCTGACGAAGCTCGCCTCCGCCTTGCTGATCGCCACAGCCGTCTTCTGCGCTACCGAGCCCAACACCGCGAGCGGGTCTGGACACGTATCGCTGTGATTGCCCTTGAGCCGCTTGTCCCAGCATTTCTGGATCGCCTTCGACTTCTTGTCGAGAAACTTCCGGGATTCCTTCGCGATCGTGGCGTGGCACTTGTTCAGGTCATCGGTCACGACCGGCTCGACCAGATTGAACATCCCCGTCGTGACATCGATGTCGCGATCGACCGCGACATCGTGAACGCACTCCAGACAGGTCGCGATGTCGCCGCAATCGGTGATCGGATTGTCGCATGCGCCGCCTGTGATGTTCGGGCACGTGGCTGCCCAGCCGAGCACGGCGGGGTGGTCCTCACTCGCATCGCCGTTGCAGATCTTGTCGTCACCGCCGCAGGCGTTGGCGATCCGTACGCCGAGCAGCATCCGCGCGGTCCCGATCCGGGCCTCGGTCTTCAGCTCGGTCTGACAGTCGGTAGCAATCGGCAGCTTGCCTTTGATCTTGAATCCCTCACAGCGCGCCAGGTGCTTCGCCTTGGCCCGGGCGAATTTCCAGCCTTCCTTCTCGATCACCCGCTGGCACTTCACGCAGCCGGAATCACCGGGGCAGACATCGGGCACGCTGAAGGCATCCGCTGGATCGGTACCGCCATCACGTTCGTCACCGTCGAGGAACCCGTCGCCGTCCTGATCGATACCGATACGGGGACCATCGCCCGGGGGCACTGCTGTGTAGGTGAGTTCCTGGCCAGCGACACCGGCGAGCGCACGGACGGTCGCATCCGCGACGGCACCCTCCGCCTCCCGATCCGTCGAGAACTGCCCGCCACCTGCGTACACGAAGGATTGATCCTCGCTTCCGAACCGCCCCTTCACGACGACATCGCACTCGCCCGCATCCGCCCGCGCCAGCAGGAGCGTGATTCGGGGATCCGTGGTCACGCCGTTGCTGCTCGTGCGGGTGATCTGCTGCCCGACGATCGGAAACAGGTTCGTGTCGAAGGCTAGGGTAAACGCCTCGATGTCCCGCCGCAGCGGATCCCCCGGGGCACCGATGGGAATGCCATTGGGGTTCACACCGCCTTGATTGAACACCACCGCCGAGTGAAAGCGAAAGCTCGTGTCCGCACTGCCATCGTGCATGAATCCGAACCCGCGCACCTGATCGCCCTTGTGCCCGTTGTCACCCGCATTGAAGAACGGCGCGGCCGCCATCCCGTACATGCCGACCTTCTGGTACAGATTGCGGAGGTGGGGGATCTTGAAGAGCTGAGGCTCTGGCTGGAACGCCCACTCGCCGTCGGTGCCAAAAAACCCTGGCTTGGCCACCCCGAACTCGGCGTTGCCGGCGCGATCGAGGGTATGACAGCCGACACACGAGCGCGCCGAGTCGGACACCGGACCCATGAAGAAGTCGTGCCCGCTCTGCTGCGACGCCGTGAGCGAGTTGTCGAGATTTCGGATCGGGTTCGGCGGATACATGATCTGCAGGATGAAGTCGGTGAACGCCTGCATGTCGTCGTCGGGAATCATGGTGCTCCGACCCACGAGCCCGGGGAAGGCGACGTCGAAATTCTTGAAGGCCTCGACCTCGTTGAAGGCACCCTCGTCCGGCTGCACGCCGCCGGGAGGCTCGACGTCGTTGCCGAACGTGCGATCTCCCCGCCAATGCAGCGCGCCGTGGTTCGCCATACCGCGGAAGCTCTGCACGGTCATCGGCCCCTTCATGGCGCGGAAGTCGGGGTTGCCGATCGGCCCGAACTCGTGCGGGCCGGGGTTCGTCTTCGTGGTGATGTCGGGATCGCCGAGATCCCACGCCAGGCTGTCGAAGTCGCCGAAGACGTGACAGCTCGCGCACGACGAGTCGCCATGGCTCGACGCGAAGCTGGTGTCGTAGAAGAGCGGGCGCCCGAAAACGATGCTCGCCGGCTCCGGATTGTGTAGCGATTCGGCGTCGAGCTCGGCCCCCGTGCCGGTACTCAGGACCTTCACGGCATTGTCGAAGCGGGTCAACACGTAGAGCTGGCTGCGGCCCTCGTCGAGCACCATGCCCGTCGGTCCGCCGCCGGAGACGGCAATCTGATCGGCCGCGTCAGGCACGAAAGCATCGGTCTCGAGCTCGGTCGTGTCGTACACGCCGATCTCGCTGGTGCCGAAGCCCGCCACGTAGAGCGTATCGCCGGTGCTGGTCACGGCCATACCGAGCGGGAAGGCAATGCTGTTGTCGTTCTCGACATTCGGGATCGGGTCACAACAGGTACTGTAGTCGATGTGCTTGTTCAGGTGGCGGGGAGTCACCGTCACGCCATCGAGGACGGTGATGCGACTTTCGTGCAGGTGCCCCTGGACCGTGGCTGGCTCGGCGATCGGCTTGAAACCCGCGGCGAAAATCCCCGGGCCCTCGAAGCGCACCCGGTTGAACGCCTCGGTATTCGAAACGTAGATCTTCCCGCTTGCCGGGTTGACGATCATGTTGAACAGGATCGTCCCGACACCGGCGAACACGCCGGTCGGCCCCGCGATCTGCGTCGGCGGTGCCCCGTTGGCGTTGATGGCGAAAACATCCTCGTCGGGCAGTGACAGTTTGACCGAGCTGCTCCAGTCACGCCCGAGCTCATCGAGCCAGGCGGCGCCGTCGAACTGGACAATGAGGCCGGTCTCCGGTTGCGGGGTAAGATCGAAGCTCGTGTTTGGCTCGGGAAGACCGCCACCCCCTTCGCCGCCATCCGGAACGAGCCCCTCGGCAATGGTCGTTGTCCGATTGCCCGAGTGAAACGCCGCGGCGTACACGGTGCTGCCGTCATCGGTGACCGCCAAGGCCCGAGGCGTGTCGCTGAAGAGGTTCACGATCGTCAACGTGTCGCCGCCGAGAGACGTCCCGAGGCTCGTCGCGTCGAATACCCAGACATCCGCCAGCCCGGTCCCCGGCGTGGTGAGCTCGCTCGTGATCGTGGCGTGCAGTGGCGTGTTCTGCCCGCGATGAGCCGTCGTGATGAACGCGCGATCGAAACTCGCACCACCAAAGACGATATCCCGCGGCTCGTCTCCCACCAGGAGCGTCCGGACGACACGGGCCGTCGCCGGATCCGAGACATCGACGATGCTCACACTGTCCGACAGATGATTGACGACCCACACTTCGGTGTTGGTGCGCGCCGCAACGGCAACCGGCTCGAGTCCGACCGGTACCGACACGACATGGGTGAGGCCGCCCACGGCGACGTCGAACACTTCGAGGCGGTTGTCAGGCGTGCTGACGGCGAACAGCTGGGCCCCGTCCGGCGACAAGGCAAGCGGTCGCACCTGCCCGCTCTCGAAGAGGGTGAACGGTGTGGCCGCATGCGCCTGCCCGAAGGTCAGCAGGCACAAAACGGTGGCCACGAGCAGGGTCGAGACTGCGTCGATCGAGTTGCTCGGAGTCTGGCGGGAGATCAGGGGGAGCCTCCTCCTAAGATACGCTGGGCACGCTAAGCACGCTGGCGAACCGACGGTCCTGCATGTGGTACGCATGCAGCCCGTGGGCACCGGTTGGCCAGGTATGCACGTGCTTAACACAGAATGGGCCCAGAACAACAGGAATTTCTGCGGTTTGGGCGCTCTTGTGGGCATCTCGGATCCAGAGCATGAATGGGCCTGCATGACCGCGAGAATCGGCCGAATATCCGGTCCGTACGGGCTTTCCGACGGGCCAGCGACATGAAACTCGTCCGCTTCGCCCTGTCGAACCCCTACACCGTCATCGTAGTCGTACTAGTGGTCGTAGTGCTGGGGATCACCTGTATCGGCCGGATGCCGGTCGACATGCTGCCCCAGTTCGAGACGCCCGCCGTCCAGGTCGTGACCTTCTACCCGGGCATGCCCGCCCTGGTCATGGAGAAGGACATCACGAGCCGGATCGAGCGCTGGACCGGGCAATCGGTCGGCATCGCACGTCAGGAGTCGCGGTCGATGATCGGCGTCTCGATCGTGAAAGACTTCTTTCACGAGGGAATCGATCCCGCATCGGCCATCGCGCAGGTGAGTTCGTACGCGATGTCCGACCTCTTCTACCTGCCACCCGGGACCATCCCTCCCATGGTCATGCCGTTCGATCCCACCGCCAGCGTCCCGCTGGCGTTGATCACCGTCTCGAGTCCGAAGTTCGACGAGACCAAACTCTACGACATCGCCTACTTCGAACTCCGGAACCGGCTGCAGGGCATTCCCGGCGTCATCGCCCCGGCGGTGTACGGTGGCAAGCTGCGGCGCATCCTCGCGTACATCGATCCGCACAAGCTGGAGGCCCGGGGACTCGCGCCCACCGATGTCGTCCGGACGCTGCGTGACTTCAGCACGTTGATCCCCACTGGCTCGGCCAAACTCGGCGATCTCGACTACCAGGTCATCACCAACGGCATGCCGGAACATGTCGAGGAGATGAACGACTTCCCGATCCGCATCGAGAACGGGGTTCCGGTCTTCATTCGGGACGTCGCCGAGGTGAAGGACACGCATCAGATTCAGTCCAACATCGTGCGGATCAGCGCTCCGCCCGACATGCAGGGCAAGCGCCAGGTGTATATTCCGATCTACCGACAACCGGGCGCGAACACGATCGCGGTCGTGGATGGCATCCGGAGCGCGCTCGCCGGCATCCTCGAACGCCTGCCAGAGAGCATCGGTCTGGGCGTCGTCATGGACCAGTCGGTGTACGTCCGACGCGCCATCAAAAATCTCGTCAACGAAGGGATCCTCGGTGCCGCTCTGGCGGCGATGATGATCCTCCTCTTCATCGGCGACTTTCGCGCCACACTCATCACGGTCATCGCCATACCGCTGTCGATCCTGGCCGCGTTCATCGGTCTCTACTTCACCGGCAACTCGATCAACGCCATGACTCTCGGCGGACTGGCGCTCGCCGTCGGTCGACTGGTCGACGATGCCATCGTGGTGATCGAGAATACGGATCGCCACGTCGCCAACGGCTCCACGCCCGCCCAGGCGGCGCTCGAAGCTCCTGCTGAAGTCGCGATGCCCGTCCTCGCCGCCACCCTCACCACCATCATCGTCTTCTTTCCGGTGGTGTTCCTCACGGGGATCGGGAAGTTCCTGTTCACGCCACTCGCGCTCACCGTCGCGTTCGCCATCGTGGCGTCGTACCTGGTCGCCATGACGGTCGTTCCGGTGTACTGCGCGCGCTTTCTGGGCCAGGACCGGCACACCGATGGGCGACGAGGAGGGCTCGCACGCTTCAACGCTGGCGTGGAACGCGTCCGCACGCGCTACAGACGGGCGCTCCGTGGAGCCATGCGTCGCCCGGCCCCCGTGCTCCTCGGCGTCGCCATCGCCTTCGTGGTCGCGCTCGGCGCTGGGCAGTTCATCGGCACGGACCTCTTTCCCGAGGTCGATGCCGGGCAGTTCTCGGTACGCATGCGCGCGGCAAGCGGCACCCGCATCGAGCGCACCGAAGCGCTCGTCGCCGAGGTCGAAGAGATTCTGAAGGACACGATCCCCGCGGACGATCTCCAGATGATCATCGGCAACGCGGGCGTCCTCCTCGACTGGCCGGCCGCGTACACGCCGAACGGAGGCGCGCAGGACGCATTTCTCGAGGTCCAACTCACCGAAGACCGCGGTCGTTCGGCGCAGGAGTACGCTGCCACCCTGCGCCCGGTGCTGCGCGAGCGCCTCCCGCACGTCGAGTTCTCCATCCACACGGGCGGCATGGTCACCGCGGCCTTAAACGGCGGCCTCCCCTCCCCCATCGACATTCAGGTCACGGGAAACTCCCTCGAGGTGGCGCACGGTGTCGCGACGCGGATTCGCGCCGCGATCGTCGACGTCCCCGGCGCCGTCGACGTTCGCGTCCAGCAGCGACTCGACTATCCCGCGATCAAGGTCAACGTCGATCGCGTTCGCGCCGCACATCTCGGCCTCACGCCCGCACATGTCGTGAAAAACATCGTCACGAGCCTGAACTCGTCGATCAACTTCGACCCGGCGTTCTGGATCGACGAGTCGAACGGCAACCAC
The DNA here is from genome assembly GCA_029262315.1 of Deltaproteobacteria bacterium. Classification (GTDB taxonomy): domain Bacteria; phylum Desulfobacterota; class Binatia; order UTPRO1; family UTPRO1; genus JAJCZP01. The sequence goes on from JAJCZP010000159.1 coordinate 31,772, forward strand.
TACTTTCTCGGTGCGCAGTACCCCGAAGAGCTGATCGAGTCGCTCGACACCCTGAAGAACATTCCCATTACCAGCAGCCGCGAAGGCCGCTTCGACCCGGTGCCAGCGCGCGGGCGCACGGGCATGAGCGGCACGAGCCCGATCCGCCGTACGCTGCTCAAAAACCTGGCGACCTTCGAACACACGACCGCACCGACCGAAATCAACCATCTCAACATCAGCCGGGTGATCGACGTGTATGCCAACGTCGCGTCCCGTGACGTTGGCAGCGTCGCCGCCGACATCGAGCAGCGCCTGGCCCCTATCGAAGCGGATCTCCCCGCGGGATACTCGATCGCCATCCGCGGCGAGGTCCAAAGCATGCGCGAATCCTTCGCCGGCTTACGCTTCGGCTTCCTCCTCGCGAGCGCGCTGGTGTACTTGATCATGGTCGCGCAGTTCCGCTCCTTCCTCGACCCATTCGTCGTCATGTTCGCCGTACCGCTCGGCCTGATCGGCGTGGTCGCGATCCTGTTGCTCACGGGCAGTACACTGAACGTCCAATCGTTCATGGGGGTGATCTTCATGGTCGGCATCGCCGTTTCCAACTCGGTCCTACTCGTCGAGTTCGCCAACCGCCTGCGGGCCGACGGGCGGTCCCTGGAAGAGGCCGCCATCGAGGCCGCCGAGGTCCGGTTCCGGCCGATCATCATGACGTCGCTGGCCGCCATTCTCGGGTTGCTCCCGATGGCCATCGGCTTCGGTCATGGCAGTGAGGCCAACGTGCCCCTGGCACGAGCAGTCGTTGGTGGGCTCGCCGTCTCGACCGTGCTCACGCTGTTCGTCGTACCCATTCTGTACCGCGCACTGAAGCAACGCGGAGAAGGAGTCACGGGATGACGAGAACCGCGCACGGCGTCGAGCCGGCTCATGGCGTCCTGTCCAGGATGCTTCGCCGCAGCACGCAAGGGGCACTGCTGCTCACCGCCGCGGCAGTCCTGGCGGCGTGCACGTCGCCGGGCGAACGCACCGCCTCGCCAGCGGCCGCCGTCTCGGCACCCGTGATCCACGCCGAGCGGAACGCCATGGCGCGCACCGTATCGCTCGCCGCCAACGTCGAGGCCTACGAACAAGCGCCCCTGTACGCCAAGGTGCCCGGCTACGTCGCCACCATCAACGTCGACATCGGCGATGTGGTCGTCGAAGACCAGCTGCTCGCGACCCTGGAAATGCCAGAGATGGCGCACCAGTACGCACAGGCGGAGAGCCACCGCATCGAACAACGCGCCGCACTGGCGAGTGCCCGCGCGGAAGCCGAACTCCAAGAACGCCTGATGAAACGAAGCGTCGGCCTCCGGGCAAAGGACGCCATCAGCGAAGAAGACCTGGAGCAGGCGCGCGCGGGCGCCGCCAAAGCCCGCGCGGAGCTGGCACTGGCCGACGCGCGCACGACGACCGTCGAAGCCCGACTGAAGGAACTCGAAGCGTTCATGGGATACGGCGAGCTCCGTGCCCCCTTCGCTGGCATCATCACCAAGCGCTTCGTCGATCGCGGCGCGCTCGTCCAGGCGGCAACTTCGAGCAGCGACGTCCGGCCGGTCGTCGTCGTCGCTCGGGTCGATCAGCTCCGCATCTCGGTCGACGTCCCCGAACCGGACGTTCCACTGGTCGACGTGGGAGACCCAGCCGCCCTCACGATTGCCGCCCTGCCCGATCGTACCTTCACGAGCACGGTGGCCCGCATCGCCGGCGCTCTCGATCCGCGATCACGCACCATGCGGGCAGAGGTCGATCTGCCAAACACAGATGGCATACTCCGCTCTGGGATGTACGGCACACTCACGATCGACGTCGAGACGGTAGCCGACGCGCTGACGTTGCCTACCGCCGCCGTCAACCAGGGTCGCAAAGGCGCATCGGTGTTCGTGCTCGACGGTGACGTGGCGCGTCAACGCCCCGTCACCGTCGGCCTCGCCGACGACGACCGCCTGCAGATCCTCGCCGGGATCTCGACCGCGGACGAGGTCGTCGGGACGACGGCCGGAATCGCCGACGGGACGCGCATCCAGCGGCGAACGACCGACAAGGCGCTCGCGCCGTGAACCTCGCCGCACTCCGACTGCTGGCCATGGTCGTCGCGCTGCTCCTCGCCGCGGAGCGAGCCCCCGCCGAGGACTCGACACAGCACGCGACCCCAGAGCCGGCGCCTGCCGCGACGCTCGCGACAGCGATCGGCGCGCCAGCCACGGACGCGGACGCGAGCCCAAGCATCACCTTGGCGCCGGTGAAGATGCGCCTCATTGAAACGGGGCGCTCGCTCCCGATCGACCTCCCGACCGTCATCCGCCTGGCCGAAGCCAACAGCCTCGACATCCTCGAGGCGCACGCACGCCGCGACGAGGCGCACGGCCGCAGGAATGAAGCGCTGGGCGCCCTCCTTCCCGAGGTCACCGGAACGTTCCGCGCGCGCAAAATCGACGGCATGATTCAAGCGTCGTTCGGGCAACGCGACCGTGCAACCTTCAGCACGCTGAATCCTGCCGTCGGTGTCCAGCTCGAGCTGAACCCCGCCGAGGCGCTGTTCGATGCGCTCGCCGCGCATCGCGCACTTGACGCCGCCGAGCACGAGAGTGGGCGCGCGCACCAGGACGTCCTGGCACTCGCCACGCGGCAGTACTTCGGCCTACTCGCCGGACACGCACAAGTGCGGATCGCCGAGCAGACCCTCGAAGCGTCTCGCGAGCTGGCACGCATCGGCCGAGACCGTACCAGCGTCGGCGCTGGTTTGAAGGTAGACGTGCTCCGCGCCGAGGCGCGCGAGGGCGCGACCGCGGTCCGACTCGTGGAAGCACAGCGGATGCTCCGGCGAGCGTCGTTGGCGCTCGCGCTCACCCTCCAGCTGGATCCCTCGGTGACGCTCTTCCCCGCCGAAACGGTCGTGCGGCAACGTACCCTGATCGACCCGGCGTTGCCGCTCGACGATCTCATCGAGCGCGCCCGCACGGCGCGCCCGGTCGCCAACGCCGAAGGCCAGCGACTGACCGCCGCCGAGCACGAGAAGAGCGCGAGTCTTGCCGAAGCACTCGGCCCGACGGTGTTCGGATCGTTCGAGGAAAGCGCAATCGGACGCAGTACGGGCGACCTCGACAACCGGCAGATCTACGGCGGGTTCATCGGCCTCACGCTGTCTCCCTCGTCCATCGGACGGGTCCAGGCCGCCGACGCTCGGGTCGAGCAAGCACGGCTCGCGCAGACCCGCGTCGAGCGCCGTATCGCCGTCGAAGTCATCTCGGCCCGTGACGACGTCCTCACCGCGCAGGAACAGATTGCCGCCGCCATGCGCGGCCTGCGCGCCGCGGAGGCCGCCCTCGACCTCAGTCAGGTGCGCTTCAAGGGCGGCGTCGGCATCGGCCTCGAAGTGCTCGACGCCGAGGCCGCTCTGAGCGAAGCGCGCACGAATCTCGTCACCGCCATCCTTGCCTACGACACCTCGGAGATCGCGCTGCTGCACGCGGTAGGCAGTGTTTCGGCCTCGAGCCTTCTCGCGGGAGTCGCGACGCCCGATGGAGCACAGCCCTAATGCCCGACAGCACCCCGCCCGAGGCTCGGCGCTCCGATAAACGGCTCGGGTGGCGCGTCCTCATCCCGTGGCTGATTACGATCGTCTGCTTCTCCTACCTGTACACCCGCATCGAGGGGGCGGCCGCGCGCGAGGGGTTGGATCTCACGTCCTACGTGCTCGGGATTTTCACACGCGTCCCCTGGCACCAATGGCTGGCACTGATGATCGGCTATTCGTGTTTCTTCTTCCTGGTCGACTCCCTCGTCGTGTGGCGCATCATCAATTGGTTCAATACCCGCGTCGCCTACACGGACATTCTTCCGATTCGTGGCAGCGCCTACATTCTCTCGATCATCAACGAGCAAGTCGGCAAAGGTGCGATGGGGCTCTACCTCCATCGACGGTACGGCGTCCCCGGATGGGAGGTCGGCTCGAGCATGCTCTTCATCATGTTCTGCGAGTTCTATTACCTGCTCGCCTGGGCATGTCTCGGCGTCTCGCTCCGCTGGAGCGAGCTACCGCCGGTCTTTCACTGGGTCCCGTGGATCGCCGTCGTCGCCGCTGCATTCTTCGTGTTGTGGATCCTGTACTTCCGTGGGCGCATCGCGCCGAGCTCGACGGCGAGGGATCGCCCGATATTCCTCGCGTTCCGAAAGGCCGCACCGTGGCAGTACGGCGCCATCATGCTCCTGCGCTCGCCGGCCATGCTCGGGGCCATCGTCGTCTACACCATCGCCCTCAGGCTCTTCGGCGTGCCGGTCGAGTTTGGCTCCATGGTGAGCTATCTCCCGGTCATCTTCTTCGGCGCGGCCACGCCCGGCCCGATGCGATCAGTGGCGATCATCCTCTGGGTAACACTCTTCCCCGCCTATGAGGGCGAGATGGCCGCGTTCGGCTTCGTGCAGCACAATTTCTTCATTTTCTTCAATGCCGCGATCGGCCTCCTTTTCCTCCGGCGCGCCAACCGCGAGTTGTTCAGTCCTTAGCGAGATGCGCTGGCGCTGAACACGCGCCGTACGAGTTCTCCCACCGTCGCCCGAGCCGCGAATCGCCACGAATCGCCTTGATACACCTGGATCCGAGGTGCTAGGGATCAGAGACGGGCAAGGTGGAGAGTCGGGGGCCTGACCACTCCATGCTGCTACGAGACCCCCACATTGGAGCGCTGCTCCACACGACCAGGAAGGCACCGATGCCGTCGCGCTACAACGATGCGCCAGGAGCATACACGCAGCAGGCTCCCGGTATCTCTGGGATCTGTGCAAGCTTCCTCGCCAACTCCGTCGGCAGCAGCCCCGCACGGCTGATCGCAGGCGTCGTCGGCGCCTTACTGATTCTCACGGTGACGACGGCCGCCCACGCGCAGATTCAATACTCGCGAAGCGCCGAGAACGTCGTCATTCGCTTCCAGGAGGTCCTCGGTGAGTTCGCCGACGGAGACCGTGGGCCTTCCATCGAAATCTACGGCGATGGCACCGCACGGGTACACTACCCGGTGTTCATGAAGCGGGCTGGCGACTACACGACGCAGCTCGACGCCGCCGACATGGATCGCCTGATCGCCATTGTCGCCGGCGGGGGACTCCTCAACTTCGACGCCACGGCCGTGACCCACGCGAAAGCCCGCGCCGCCAACGCACGCGCGGCAACCGCGGCTCGTACCGATCAGCGCCCGACCCGACACATCGTACTCGACGCTTCGACCACGATCGTCGAGCTCGATCTCGGCGGCGTCCACCGGACCATCCGCTGGTCGGGGCTGCGCTCCGATGCACGCCACTACCCCGGGGTCTCGGAGATCCAGGGCCTGGCCCAGACTCAGCGTGAACTACTCACCTTCATGGAGCGGGATGATCTCACACGGGTGACGCCGTGACGCGCACACGAACCGCCTCCCACCTCGTCTCGGCGGTCGGGCTTGCGATGCTGGTCGCACTCGCGACCGCCTCTCGGGCCGAAGCAGGGGCCTTCATCTTCTCAGGAGAGGGCGACCTCGACGTCATCTCACACCCCGTAGGCTACAACGGTGCCGGCGGTCCACTCATCGTCTCGGTCTGCATCGATCCTACGTCGGCCAACGCCGCCGACATGGTCATCCCGACGCAGAACATCATCAACACGATGAACAACCTGGCCCCCGCATCGCCAAACGTCACGACCCTCTCGATGCCCGGCGCCACCGACTGGGAGTCCGTCGCGCTGCACGAGCTCGGCCACTGCGGCTTCGCGTTCGCGCATGTGAACGCCGCCACCGAGTCTGGCCTCTCGGGCAACAACCGCAACTACACCAAGGCGACCGACGGCGTGGACAACAGCTTCGACACCGACGATGGCGTCGACAACATCATCGGCTCGGCCGACGACGTCCGAGACGACGACGTCAACCTGCACTGGTTCAGACTCGGCAGCAACAATCCGTGCGACCCAACACTGCCGGCCACGATCGACTCGACGACCTACGCCCGCAACACGGCCTCGCTGCCCGGAGGCGACCTGTTCGCCGCCAACGCGGACTTCACCGTCTGCAACGATCTCGGCTTCGTCAACACCGAGGCCATCATGCAGCAGGGGACCTTCACGAACGAAGCGCAGCGTGGCCTCGCGGGCGACGATGTGGCAACCGCTCGACTCGGCATGGCCGGACTCGACGAGATTCAGGGCACCGCGGACGACTATACCGTCACGTTCGTCTACGCGGGACTGACGACATCGTGCGATCTGGTGATCGATTTCGACAACGGCCAGACCGGCTTCGCGGTATGCAGCGCCAACGCGACGAACTTCAGCGGTGACCACTGGAGCGTCACGACCGGGAACATGTTCTACAACACCGGGGCGAACTGGTTCTTCAACTCCGTCCCCGCCGGACCGACCGTCACGCCGACGCCAACGGTCACACCCACACCGACCGTCACGCCGACGCCACAAGTCGACCACTTCGTCATGTACAAGGCCAAGGGCTCGACGCGCATCGATCTACCCAACAACGGCAAATTCCCCGTTAGGGACTACAACCTCCTGCTCGACGACATCGAGTTGTCGAATGCCGATGTCGACGACCCAGAGAACTATCAGGTGAAGAGGGAGAGGAGCCTGCTCGTGCCCGCGGTCAAGAACGCTGGCGCACCGCTGTTCGACGCCGACCTGCACTACATCCGCTATCAGATCAAAGAAGCGAAGGAAGGTGCGGGCGCATTCGTCGCGCCGAGCTATCCGAAGGCCCAGAAACACGAGAAACGCGTCTGGAGCCTGCTGAACCAGTTCGGCACCATCAACGTCCAGACCAAGAAAGTGGAGGCCATGCTAGTCCCGGCCGCCAAGGATCTCGTCGCGTTGCCCCCGGCACCCGGCAACCATACCCACTACATCTGCTACCAGGCGAGCGCGACCAAGGACGTCACCGACCAGACACCCGACGCCGGCGGCAAGGGCAAGTTCCGGAAGGACCTGCAGGCCTATTTCGGGGATCAGTTCCTCGACATCGATTGCGCACTCGATCGGAACGGATTGCCGAGCTTCCCTGGCAGCCCAGTGGCCGGCAACTGCCTGCTCAATCTCAGCAAGGTCAAGTCGCTGTGCACACCGATCGTGAAAGCCGATGTGGGGGGCGCGCCCCCACGGGTGACGGTCGCGCCTGGGGGCAGCAACTCGATACCGACGTCGACGGAGAGCCTGCTCTGCTATCAGGTGAAGCTAGCCAGCAAGGTCCTGAGCGCGGACGCGGCGCTCCTCGGCAACGTCAGCGTCGGCGACTCACTCAAGCAATCCAAGCACGTGAAGCGGAGCCTCTCCACGGGGACGGCACCCCACACGCAGCCCGGCAATCAGTTTCCGGCGCCGCTGCAAGTCGACACCAAGAAGACCGAGTTCGCCTGCATCCCGAGCTTCGTGTCCGCGGTCGTTCCGGCACCGTAGCTCAGCCATCGCGACGCCCGGACCGGACGGGGATCTTCCACTGATCGCCGCCCGGTCCGGAGCGCACGTGCGGAACGTGCCCTGCCCCGGGGCTTCCTTTCTCAACTGCCCGTGCGCCGGGTGTCTGATACGATGAGCCTCGGGTCTCATGGGTATCCCGAATCCGATTGCCGTTCTGGCCGTGTCCGCGATCACGCTGACGCTGCTCGTCGCCGCACCCGAGATCGATGCGGCCGACGAGCCCCTGGTAAGCGTCGTCGTCGAACTCGAGACGACACCGTTGGCGCGGACGGCCGCACAACGTCAGCGCACCCAACGCCCCGACCGAAAACCACTGGGACGGCGCCGCCTCGACGCACACTCCGCAACCAGCCGGGCGCATCTCCGACGACTCGACGACGACCTCGGAGCATTCGAAATGACTGCCCGTGGCATCGCTCCGTCGATGCAACGCCTCCACCGCTACCGTGCCGTCGTAGGAGGGGTCTCACTGCGCGTTCCCGAGCGGGCGATCGCGGCCC
>JAJCZP010000160.1 GCA_029262315.1 Deltaproteobacteria bacterium
CGCCACGCTCTACGGTACCTTCTCCCGCACGTTGCGGTCGCGTGCCCTTGCCGAGGAGCACGTCGACATCACGCGGACGGGTCGTAGCGCGGTCGGCCGTATGACCGACGAACTCTCAGCGGCGTTCTACCCACGCAAAGCAGCGGTCGGCGAACAAGCGGCCTCGATCTTCCGCAGCCTACCAGGAGGCACCGATGATCTGCCTCTCGACGCCGTGGCCTTCTCGGCGCTCGCGCCGCGGCCGTCCGGCCTCCGCCAACGGGGAGCCGCTCGGCAGGTCGTGTCCTACTTCTTCGCCGAGGAGCGCGGCGGCATGCGGAGCGCCCGAAGCAGTCGCCATGCGGACGACGTCCTCGACGTGTTCGCCGCTTTCGGCCCCCTGCGCTCCTTCCCCGAGGACGTCACGCCGCATCGCCTGCTGCGCCGAGAATCGCGGGTGCTCCGCAACGACGAGTTGGCACCGACCACGGCGACTCTCTTTCTCGACAACGTCGCCAGCCTCGAGCTCCGCTTTCACGACGGGCGCGAGTGGGTGGATCACTGGGACTCGGAAGACCGCCCGAACCAGCGTGTGCCCCGCGCCGTCGCCCTCGACCTCGGACTCTTCGACACGTGGGGCAATATCCACTACTTCGCGACCGCGGTCGACCTACCGCTCGCGTCGAGGCGACGCCTCCCGCCGCCCACTGAGGGAAACGAGCCGTGAGCCGGAAGCCTGATGAGGCAGGCGTCGCACTCCTGGTCGTCCTGCTGGCAATCACCCTCCTGACGATCACGGTGATCGAGTTCACCTACTCGACCCAGGTCGAGACTCGGCTCGCTCGTGGAACGCGGAACTCCCTCCAAGCCTACTACCTCGCCCGCTCCGGGGTGAACGTCGCCGAAGTCATCTTGATCCGCGATGCGCAGCTCAGCAGTGGTGTCGACAGCGAGCTCGACATCTGGGCTCAGCCCCTCCCCCCCCTACCTCTCGGAGACGGCACGATCATGCTGCGGGTGCGGGACGAGGCGCGTTTCTTGAACGTCAACGCACTCGCCAAGGAGTTCGGCGACAGTCCGGACCTCAGCCCAGAGCGCCGCGCCTTCACGGGCATCTTCTCGATTTTGGGGTTCGATCCGCGTATCCGATCGGCCCTCATCGATTGGCTCGACCCCAACGAACGTCCCGAGAAGTCCCCGCCCGGCGCGGAGCAGGCTTTCTATCTCGGCCAACGACCTCCCGTGGCCGTCCGAGACGATGCAATCGTCGACCTACGCGAATTGCTGAGCGTCCGTGACATGACCCCCGAGATCCTCGCGAAGATCAGCAACTTCGTGACCGTCGTCTTCGACCCGGACGAAAAGATCCCCTTCCGCGTCAATATCAACACCGCGCCCGCCGAGGTCCTGATGGCCCTGTCTCCCGGCCTGGCTGGGGATCCCGCGGCGGTGCAAGCACTGCTCACCGCGCGCGTCGAGGAAGCGTTCAACGGACAAGGCTCCGTACGCGACCGTGCACCGCGTGCCGCCGATATTCTCGAATCTGACGACACGACCGCAGGCAGAACGATTTGGAACGACGTACTCACCTACGGGAGCACGTACTTCCGGATCGAGGCCGTCGGCACGGTGGCGGGAACATCGCGCGGGGTCACGTCGGTCGTGCGCCGAAGCACCTCGCCCATCCAGGTCACACGCGTCAGCTGGTCACCGCGCGTCTCGCAGCTGGCCTTGACAACGCTACCGCCTTCGGATTTCCTCGAAGCATTGCCGCCTCTCGTAGGCGGGTGATTCGGATGCCCAACCGTACGCTCGCGCTCGAGATTGGGAGCACCGCCATTCGCGGCGTCCTCGTCGAGAGTTCCCTGCGCTCGCAGCGCATCCTCGGCGCCTACACGGTCCCGCGCAGCGCCAATGACGACCTGGCGCACGACATCAAAGCGCTTGCAGCCACGCATGGCCTCGCCTGGGACGAAGTCGTCTCGGCACTCCCCGGAGACGCGGTCACGCACCGGCTGCTGACGCTCCCGTTCCGGGATCGCAAGCGGCTCGATCAAGTCGTGCCGTCCGAACTCGAATCGCAACTCCCCTTCGAGATCGACGAGGCCGTGATCGACTATCAAGTCATCGGGGAACACGAGGGCCAGGCCCTGATCCTCGCCGCGCTGGCTCCGAAAGACGCGATCCGATCCCACCTCGTCGCGCTTGCGGCGGCGGGAATCGAGCCGCGGGCAATCGACCTCGCGCCCTTGGCTGCCTTGAATCTGCTCCGACACGGGGAACCCAACGTCACCGAGGCAGTGATCGCTATCGTCGACCGCGATCGGACGACGCTGCTCCTCGTACATCAAGCGCAGCTCCTCGGGCTCCGTACGCTGAGCGCGGGCGTCTCGTCGCCGTCGGATGTCGACAACGTCGCTTCGCAAGCTCGGTGGTCGGTCGCGGCGCTTTCTCAGAACGGCGCCGCACACGATGCGACACTCTGGCTCGGCGGCGAAGCAGCTGGGACGCCGGGACTTACCGAGGCGATGGGAGGGGCTCTCGACCTGCCACCACGTCGTCTCGACGAGCTCGTGATCCACTCGGTGCCGGCCGCGCTCCGAAGCGACCAACCCGCCTTCGCGACCTCGCTCGGCCTTGCCCTTCGCGATCGTGCCACGACCGGCAGCGTTGGCATGGACTTCCGACGAGGCGAGTTCACCTATCATCGGGAACGCGATGCCCTTTGGCAAATGCTGGCGGGCGCGAGCGTTCTCCTCCTGGTTGGCCTGGTGCTCATGGCCGCCGCGTTCATGCTCGAAGGACGTCGCCTCGGACAAGAACGAGACGCCGTCCAGGCCGAAATCCGCGCGCTGTTCACGGCCGCGATGCCGACGACGACGACCATCGTCAACGAGAAGGCGCAGCTCCAAGCCGAGTTGAGCGCGCTCGAGAAGCGGCGGCAGCTCTACGGTCGACTCGCGCCCTCCGCACCCCGCGCCATCGATCTGCTCCGCGCCCTCACTCTGGGGGTACCGCCGGACGTCGCGCTCGACCTGGAGGAGCTCAACCTCGATGCGGACACGTTGAAGATCCGCGGCTCCACCAGCACGTACGAGGGCGTCGAAGCGGTCAAGCGCGGCCTGGGTGCCCGACCGGAGTTTCGTGACGTGCAAGCGAAAGACGTCCGCGCCTCGGTCGACGGACAGCGCGTCGCGTTCGGCCTCGACATTGTCACGAGTACCGGGGAACGCCCATGAACGAACTCCGCCTTCGGCTCGCCGCGATCCTCGAACGGCTATCACCCCGAGAGCGCCTCCTGCTGGGGGCGGCCGTTGGGGCTGCCGCCATCATCATGATCTGGGTAACGGCCACCGGTCTCACGGAGGAACGAGAAGCGCGCGCGGCTCAGATCGCCGCCGGGCGGCGGGATCTCGATCGCATGGTCGCCATTCGTGACGACGTCTTGCGACTTCGTGCGGAGAACGACGCGGTCCAACGTCGCCTGGCCACGTTGGGAGCTGACTTTTCGCTCTTCTCACATCTTGAAGGTGTCACGCGTCGCACGCTCAATCGGGAGCGCATCAGCGCGATGAACCCCTCCACGCGCAACCGATCGAACGGCATCCAGGAGGAGAGTGTCGAGATCCGCCTGTCCGGTGTCTCTCTCCGCGCGCTCGTTGGCCTGCTTCACGAGGTCGAGAAGGGCGAGGCTCCCCTACTCATCAGCCGTCTCCGCTTGAAGAAGCGCTTCGATGAGAACCAGCTCTTCGACGCGACGCTCGTTGTCGCCCGTCTGCGACGTGCGTCATGAGCAATGCCGCTGCGATCCTCGCAAACACCCGCGCCGCGCTCGAGCGCCTGACCCCCGCTACGGGTCGCCCGCTCCTGCTCTATGCACTCTATACGATCAGCGTGTTTGGCCTCTTCCTGCTCGCAACGTTTCCGTACGAGTTGGCGATTCGCCAAGGGCTGCGACAGGCCCTGGGCCCGTCGATAACGTCCGACGTCGCGGGGGCACAGCTCGGCTGGAACCTGACGACGACGATCCGCGACCTCCAACTCTTGCCCACCGGCGCCACCGGCCCCAAGCTCCTGAGCGTGCAAGCGCTGCGAGTACGTCCGTCGATTCTCGGCCTGGTCCGCGGCAGCGTCTTCCCAATCACCACCGCGGCGAACCTCTACGGAGGGACGCTCGAGGGCACGCTCGATCCTCGTCCGGAATCCTTCGACATCGATGCGCGAGTCACCGGCCTCGACCTCAGTCGCTACGGTGGGCTCGCGCACTTTAGCGGCGGCACCCTGCGCGGACGTCTCAATCTGGCAGTCGCGCTGATCGGCGATCGTACGGCCCCGACGACGCTCAACGGTCAGGTCTCCCTGACCGGCGTTGGCATTGGGCTCGAGGGACTCGACGTACGAGGAGTCGTCGTTCCCGACCTCCACTTCGGCCAGCTGCAGGTGGGCGGTACCGTCACCGACGGCCGCGTCGACATCACCCAACTGAGTGGCGACGGTTCCGAGATCGATCTCGCGGGCAGCGGCCACCTTTTGCTTCGAGATCCGCTGAACACCAGCCTGCTCAACTTGCAGGTCACCCTCACGCCGACGACAGCGACACCACAGGGGCTTCGCATGGCAATCAAACTCATCCCGGGAGAGGAAGGACCCGACGACGGTCGGATTCTCCAGATCTCGGGCCCCCTGGGTGCGCCGCAGCTCCGCTAGTCGCTAGCGCGCGCTGTAGAGTCTGCGCGCGCGGCGAACCCTGGCGAACCCTGTTGATGCAGCTGCCGCGAAATGGCACATTTTTGCCAAAGGAGCCGCTATGAACTCGATGTTGCGCTCGTTCCCATTCACCCCGATGCTCACCTTCAGCCTCTTGGCGATCTTTGCGATCGACGCGCATGCGCTCAGCTGGATGTGCTCGACGGTAGTCCAGGAAGGTCAGGCCGACCCCGGCGTTGGCGTCTTCAAGACGCGCTTCGAAGATCCGGCGATCAATAGCTCGGGTGATGTCGCCTTTCACGCGCGCGTTCGGACTGCCGGCCGGCGCGTCTACGTCTATCCGGCCGCGGGCGCCCCCATCATTGTTGCGACTCAAGATGACACCTCGCCGGGCGGCGGCGGCGATTTCCGGAAGTTTGGATCGCCCTCCATCAACGATGCCGGAGACGTCGGTTTCTTCGCCGATCTGGACAAGGGTGACGGCGCGTTCATCCGCGAGAGCGGCGGGACGTTGAAGCGCGCGGCAGGCACAGGCGACGCGTCGCCGGCCGGCGGCACCTTCGATACCATTCAAGCGGTCTCGCGCGTCAACGACGACGGCGACCTGGCGTTCATGGCTCGCATTGCGGACGGGGCCGACGGCGTCTTCTTCTTCGACGAGTCCGTTCCGGAAGTCCTGAAGGTCGCGGCGATCGGCGACAGCACCGGTGACGGCCGATTCTTCTGCGACTTCATCAAGGGCCGTACCGTCGACCTGAGCGATTCCGGCAACGCCACTTTCCAGGCAAAAACGGCAGCCGACTGCCTTTCCGACACGACGACCGGCGTCTGGCTCCAGACCGGCGTCGGCACGTTCGCCAGCGTGGTGGACGTCGGCGCCGGCTCATCCATCGCCGGCACCTCCTACAACAAGATATTCGGGGCACCGCTGGTCAACGCCAGCGACGAGGTGCTGTTTCGCGCCAAGGTCCGCCCGGCGGACACGTGCGACAACATTACCGCCAACCTTTGCTCCATGGATTCCGACTGCCAGGGGATCTGTGTCGGTGGCACCAACACGGGCGAGCTCTGCGATGTGCTCGCCGACTGTCCCGATCCAGACGTCGCCAACAAATGCGCCACGCCGGAATGCGGAGGCGATCGCTGCCTGGGCGGTCCCTCGATCGGGACGCCGTGCAGCAGCGACTCCGACTGCCCTGACGGGGCGTGTGGCGTCCCAGGACAGAACGTCAAGGCGCTCTTCCTCTACGATCCCTCGGGCGGCCCGGCGACCACCACCGTCGCCGCCGAGAAGGATGTCGCACCGGGGACGGGTGGCGGCACGCTGAAGACACTCGCGCCTCCCGGCGGTTTGAGCGATGCCGGTCATGCGGCGTTTCGCTCGAAGGTGCGCTCCAGTCCGGCCAAGCACGGCGCGTTCGTGTTCAACGGCACTGCCGAGGCTGTCGTACTCGCCAGTGACCCCGTGCCGACCGACGAGTTCGGCGTCGGATCCATTTATCGCAAGATCGTGGAGCAGACCGGTTTCTCGCGATCGGGAACCTGGTTCACGTACAGCGCACGCGTGAAAGACTTCAGCGGAGTGCCCAGCAAGGGTGGTGTGTTCCGCTGCGAAGGCAGTTAGCAGAGACCCCGGGGACATGCTGCGTGCCGATGAAAACGCCGGCACGCAGCATGTTGCGGCGTGCTGGACACGCTACTCGTCGTGCGCCTCGGCCCTGACCCCGTTATTGCCGAACCGAGTCCGGATAAATCGGAATGGCCCCCTCGCGATGCACCCTAAAGAGGACCATACCCTCGTCCGCGAGCACCTCAGTCAGTCCCGGGTCGATCGTTGCTTGCGCGAGAAAGGCTGCGTGGCGGCGATCGGTGAGCACGTAGGCGCACGGCAGGCGTCCGCCGAAAAACCGTGACGGCGCGTCCCCCCGGCCCTGCGCGACATCGACCCACTCCCAGTACACCTCCCGAAACCGATCACGGAGATAGGTGGGATCGAGACCCACCAGATACGTGTTGTGCACGTTGTAGTAGTAGAGGAACGGGAAATCGTCCCAATCGGTCGTGCAAAGCATCGCCCCCGCCGGGGTCGATCGCGCCACCAAGCGAGCCGCGGCGGCGTAGCGATCCAGCGGGCCAACCTTTCGACCGATAGCCCACGCAACACCACTCACATTCGCAACGACCACGGCTCCCAGAAGTAGCGCCAGCAGTGTCCGGCGCATCGGAGCCAAGCGGGGGATGACGTGGACCCCAGCCAGCGCCGCCGCGAACGTCGCCATCGGCGCGAAGTACTCAACGAAGCGCCTCGAGCGCAGCATCAGGACCAAGAACGCGAGCGACACGAGCACAGCGGCGATCAGGCGCCGATCGGCCTTCAGCCCCCGCTCGCCTGCGACGGCGACGCCGAACGCGAGATACAGGATCGCCGCGAGCCCGTTCCCGATGAGGCTTATCGGATCGTACGGGTGCCATTCGCGGCCGACCCGAATCGCTTCTCCCGGCACGAGCTTGTCCCCGAAGTGGTGCACCATGAACTGGAAATAGTCGAGGAAATACGGGTTGAGAATCAGACCCGCCAGCATGCCGCCGAGCGCGCCAATCGCGATCCCAAGCCGCAGTCGCCGCGTCGTCAGCAGGTCGGCGACGAGGACCGCGCCTACCGGCAGCATCAGCAGTGGAAATCCGTCGTACAACCAGGCGTAGACGAGACTGACCCCGGCCAGCGCCCGGACACGATGCGCGAGGGCGAAATGAAAGCCGAGGAACAGACAGGCGAGCGAGAGCGCCTGCACGCGCGTCATGCCGAGGCGAAACAGGAAATCAGCGGACGACGCCCCGAGCGCGAGCAGCGTCAGCCAGGCATAGGGCACGCGCTCGCGGCGCAAGATCCAGGCGAACACCACGACAAACACAATCGCACCGGCGACCGCTGCTAGCTTGGCCCCGACTCGCAGATCTCCGAGCGTGAACGGCACCAGGAAGAGGTGAAACAACATGTGGTGATCGGCGTAGCGATCCGGAGACAGGATCGTCAGGGGCATCCAGGGAAACGCTGGCGGGAATCCGCTCAGCCCCGCCTCCCGCACCACCTGCGCGAAGCGAATGTGAAACGCGGAGTCGACGCCGATCAGGTGCGGGGTGGAAAACTGTAGCCCCGTCAGGACAAGAGCCCAGACCCCAAGCGCCGGCCAGGGGACTGGAGGAAACCCGGGCGAGGCAGGCGGCGGGATCAGCGGATCAGGTCGCCCAATCGCTCCCATCGCACCCAGCGATCGATTCCGTCCCACGACCAGTAGATCAGGAACGCTTTACCCTTGACCTCGTCGAGGGGTACGAATCCCCAGAAGCGACTGTCGTAGCTACGATCGCGGTTGTCGCCCATGACGAAAATCTTGTCCTCGGGGACTTCCACCGGACCGAAGTTGTCACGCGGCGTCAGCCGGCTGTCGGTCCCTGGGCCGTCCACGAAGTGGCCCCACGGGTCCTCTACCTCGGTGTCGTTGACGAAGATACGCTTGTGCCGCACCTCGATCTGATCCCCAGGCGCTCCGACGACTCGCTTGATGAAATCCTTTTGAGGATCGACGGGATACACGAACACAATGATGTCACCGCGGCGTGGATCCGCGAACTTCACGACTTGCCCCAGGAACGGCACCCGGATTCCGTACCGAAGCTTGCTTACGAGGATGTGATCACCGATCTGCAGGGTGGGCAGCATCGATCCCGATGGGATCTTGAACGCCTGCACGATGAACGTACGAATGAACAGCGCAAGGAGAACCGCGACGAAAAGGGCTTCCGCGTACTCGCGGAATGTCGACTTTTGTTGCGACTCGGTGTCCGCGACGGGCGCCACCGCCTCGTTCCCGTCCCCGGCGGCCGCACTCCCACGGGCTCTTTTCACGGCGCCGATAATAGAGGATCGCCCGGCCGACCGCCAGTGACCCTCTAGTCCGTCACGACCCGACCTTCAGCACGGCCAGGAAGGCCTCCTGCGGGATCTCCACCCGACCGACCTGCTTCATGCGCCGCTTGCCCTCTTTCTGCTTCTCGAGCAGCTTCCGCTTGCGCGTGATGTCGCCGCCATAGCACTTCGCGGTCACATTCTTCCGCAGCGCCTTGACGGTCTCCCGCGCGATCACCTTGTTGCCGATCGCCGCCTGCAACACGACCTCGAACATCTGCCTCGGCACCAGCTCCCGCATCTTCTGCAGAAGTTCCCGTCCGCGCAGATAGGAGCGTTCGGCGTGAAGGATGACGGACAGCGCATCGACGATCTCACCATTCACGCGGACATCGAGCTTGACCAACTTCGACGAACGGAACTCGAGGGGCTCGTAGTCGAGCGACGCGTACCCCCGGCTGGTGGATTTCAGGCGATCGTAGAAATCGAGCACGATCTCGTTCAGCGGCAACTCGTACTCGAGAATGGCCCGACGCTCGCCGGGATAGCGGAGCCCGTGTTGACGTCCCCGCTTTTCCTCGCACAGCGCCATCACGTTCCCCAGATGGTCGATCGGGAGGTGGATCGTCGCCAAGATGATCGGCTCTTCCATGTCGACGATCGACTGCTCGGGCGGCAGCTTCGCTGGACTGTCGACGTTCAGCACCTTGCCGTCAGCGGTATGCACACGGTACGCCACGGTCGGTGCCGTCGTGATCAACGCGATTCCGAACTCGCGCTCGAGCCGCTCCTGGATGATCTCCATGTGGAGCAGCCCGAGGAACCCACACCGAAATCCGAAACCCAGCGCCACCGAGCTCTCGGATTCGTAGGTGAACGCAGCGTCGTTCAGGCGAAGCTTCTCGACGGCGTCGCGAAGCGCCTCGTAGTCACTGGCCTGGGTCGGGTAGAGCCCCGCGAACACCATAGGCTTGATCTCTTTGAAGCCCGGAAGGGCGACGACTTCCGGCCGAGCCACCTCGCTCAGCGTATCGCCAATCCGCGTATCGCCGACCTCTTTCAGGCCCGCCATGATCACACCAACGCTCCCAGCGCTCAGATCCCCGACATCCGTCAATCGCGGCGTAAAGACCGCCAGGCGTGTCACCTCGGATTCCTTGCCGGTTGCGACCATGCGAATGCGCGTCCCTCGCCGCAGCGTACCGTCGACGACTCGCACGATCATCATGACGCCGTGGTACGGATCGAACCAGCTATCGAAAAGCAGCGCTCGCAAGGGTGCGTCGGCGCTGCCACGCGGCGGCGGAATGGTCCGCACGATCTCTTCGAGGATCTCTTCGGTACCGGTTCCCGCCTTGGCGCTCGCCAGGATCGCGCCACTCGCATCGATGCCGATGACCTCCTCGATCTCGGCTCGAACACGCTCGGGCTCGGCCGCAGGCAGGTCGATCTTGTTCAGCACTGGGACGACCACGAGATCGCTATCGAGCGCCAGATAGGCGTGCGCAACGGTTTGCGCCTCGACCCCTTGGGCCGCGTCCACGACCAGAAGCGCGCCTTCACAGGCAGCCAAGCTCCGTGACACCTCGTACGAGAAGTCGACGTGGCCGGGCGTATCGATCAGGTTCAGATGGTAGTCGAAACCGTCCGCAGCGCGGTACGCGAGCTGGACCGCGCGCGCCTTGATCGTAATGCCGCGCTCGCGTTCCAGGTCCATATCGTCCAAGAACTGCGCTGCCATCTCACGGCTGGTCACCATCCCGGTCCGCTCGAGCAGACGGTCGGCCAGCGTCGACTTCCCGTGGTCGATGTGGGCGATGATGGAAAAGTTACGAATCCGCGCGAGATCCTGCACGCGCGGATTTTACACGGATCTCGCGGAAGCGCGACTGCCGGACGGCGTCACGCGGTCCGACGGGCGCGAAAGAACTCGACCGTCCGGCGGAGCCCCTCTTCAATGGTCACTTCGGGGGCCCAGCCCAACACATCGGCCGCCCGATGGTTCAGGACGACACTGCGGAGCTGCTCGCCAGCCTTGGCCGGTCCGTGGGTCGCCTGGTGCGGACTTTCGGTCAGGACTCGCAGGTGCGTGTACAATGTATTCACGTCGGTCTCGACACCGGTGCCGATGTTCACCGGCCCGACGAAGTCCGCCTCCAGCGCCTTCAGATTGGCACGCACGACGTCGCCGACGAACACATAATCGCGCGTCTGCTTCCCGTCGCCATTGATGGTCGGCGGCTTGTCGTCGAGCAAGCGCTCGGTGAAGATCGCCACCACACCAGCCTCACCGTGGGGATCCTGCCTCGGGCCGAAGACATTGGCGTAGCGGAGCGCGACGTACGGCAGGCCGTGCACCGCGTGATAGTAGGACAGATAGAGTTCGCCCGACGCCTTCGTAATGCCATACGGCGAGAGTGGTCGCGTGGGATGAGACTCGGAGGCCGGAAACTCGTCTTGCTCCCCGTACACCGCGCCGCCCGATGAGGCGAAAAGCACCTTCTGGACGCCCACCTCCCGTGCCCCTTCCAGGAGGTTGATCATGCCAAGCACATTGACGTCCGCGTCGAAGGCCGGATCGGCCACCGACTTCCGCACGTCCATTTGCGCCGCGTGGAGGCAAAGCACCTGCGGCTGCTCGTTCCGCATGATCTCCCGCACCTCCGGTGCGCGGACATCAGCGTGATAGAATTTCGCCGCCGCCGGAACGTTGGTTCGCTTGCCGCCCGACAGATTGTCGATGACCACGACTTCGTGCCCCGCGGCCAGCAGCGCATCAGAGATATGAGACGCGATGAACCCCGCGCCACCCGTCACCAGAACCTTCATCCCTACACCTCCACCCTAGCGGACCTTGCCCTGAAAGTACTCGATCGCCAGCCGCAACCCCTCCTCGACCGGCACCGAGGGCGTCCAGTCGTTCAACACACGACGTGCCAGGGTAATGTCGGGTTGGCGCACCTTCGGATCGTCGACCGGGAGGGGCTTGTGAGTGATGCCGCTCTGGCTGCCGGTGAGCTCGATGATGAGCTTGGCAAAATCCAGCACCGTCATCTCGCGCGGGTTCCCGATGTTCACCGGCTCGCGGTAGTCGCTCCAGAGGAGGCGAAGGATGCCTTCGACGAGGTCGGTCACGTAGCAGAAGCTGCGCGTCTGCCCACCGTCGCCATAGACGGTCAGGTCTTCGCCGCGAAGCGCCTGCGCGATGAAGTTCGGCACGACGCGACCGTCTTCCTGCCGCATACGGGGGCCGTAGGTATTGAAGATACGAACGATACGCGTCTCGACACCGTGGCTTCGCTGGTAGGCCATCGTAATGGCCTCGGCGAACCGCTTCGCCTCGTCGTACACACCGCGCGGACCGATCGGGTTGACGTTGCCCCAGTAGTCCTCCGTCTGCGGATGCACGAGTGGATCACCGTACACTTCAGACGTGGAGGCCAGGAGAATCCGGGCGCCCTTCTCCTTGGCGAGTCCGAGCACCTTGTGGGTGCCAAGCGATCCGACCTTGAGCGTCTGAATGGGCAGCTCGAGATAGTCGATCGGGCTGGCGGGCGAGGCGAAGTGCAGAATCGCGTCGACCGGACCACTGACGTAGATGAAGTTCGTGATGTCCAGCTGGATGAAGTGAAACTTCGAGTTGCCCAGCAAGGGTGCGATGTTGTCTGGCGAGCCCGTCAGGAAGTTGTCGACGCAAATGACGTCGTTCCCCTCGGCGACGAGACGCTCGCAAAGGTGAGAGCCGATGAAACCGGCGCCGCCGGTGACAAGAATTCTGCTCATACTATGCTCGCTCCACGGCGGTCCGCCCGATCGGATAGTAGGCGAAGCCCTCTCGTCGCATGGAATCCTGTTCGTACAGGTTGCGCCCGTCAACGATGACCGGACTCTTCATGAGATCACGCATGCGTGTAAAATCGGGACGACGAAATTCGTTCCAGTCAGTGACGATGACGAGGGCGTCGACCCCGTCGAGCGCGTCGTAGTTCAGGCGATGGTAGTTGATGCGATCCCCGAAGATCTCGCGTGCCATCGCCAGCGCCTCCGGATCGTGCACCTCCACCCGCGCGCCATGCCGGAGCAACTCCTCGATGATCACGATCGAGGGCGCTTCCCGCATGTCGTCCGTCCGCGGCTTGAAGGCCAATCCCCAGATCGCGAAACGCCGCCCAGCCAGATCATCACCGAAGAGGCCGACGATCTTGTCCGCAAGGAGACGCTTCTGCTGCTCGTTGACCTCTTCGACTGCGTTCAGGAGCGGGAACGGCAGATCGTTGTCTCGCGCCGTGCGAATGATCGCCTGGACATCCTTGGGAAAACACGACCCGCCATAGCCAGCACCGGGGAAGAGAAAGTGATGGCCGATCCGACGATCCGATCCCATACCACGTCGGACGTCGGCGACGTCGGCCCCAACGCGCTCGCACAGCTTCGCGACCTCGTTGATGAAAGAGATGCGGGTCGCCAAGAAAGCGTTCGCCGCGTACTTCGTCATTTCGGCGCTGCGATTGTCCATGATGAGAATGGGATTCTCGGTGCGGACGAATGGACTGTAGAGCGCTTGCATCATCTCGATGGCTTGCGCGTCCTCCCCACCGATGACGACGCGATCAGGCTTCATGAAATCGTCGACCGCGGCCCCCTCTTTCAGAAACTCCGGGTTGGAGATGACCGAAAACTCGTGGGTGGTCTTGGCACGAATCGCGTCGCGCACCTTGTCGGCCGTCCCAACCGGCACGGTGCTCTTACACACCACGACCATCGGACGGTTCATGGCCTCACCGATGCCGCCCGCGACCGCCAGGACCGCGCGCAGGTCCGCGGACCCGTCCGTCGATTCCGGCGTCCCCACCGCGATAAAACAGATGTCGGCAGCCCGGACGGCCGTGACCATATCGGTGGTAAACCAGAGCCGTCGCTCGGCGAGATTGCGGCGGATGAGTTCCTCGAGGCCCGGCTCGTAGATCGGGACACTCCCCTGCTTCAGGGTCTCGATCTTCGCCTGGTCGATGTCGACGCAGGTCACGTCGTTGCCGCCCTCGGCGAAACACGTCCCCGCGACGAGGCCGACGTAGCCCGTCCCGATCACACAGATCTTCAAATGACCTCCAGTTTCACGGGCTTAGGACGCCTCGGAGCGCGGCCGGCACCCCCCGTGCCGCCTCAGACGAAGGTACCGGCCCGCATGGGCACCGTCAAACCAGTTTCTGCGGTACCGGCCTGGCGCACCTCACGAATGCGGTAGACCGGCTTCCCCTGGGACTCGTGGTAGGTGCGGGCGAGCATCTCGCCCAGGAGCCCGAGGGTTACGAGCTGGACGCCTCCGAGGATCATGAGGATCCCGAGCAGCAAGAGTGGGCGACCCGCCAGATGGACGCCGAACAGTATCCGCTCGACTCCCAGGAAACCGGTAATTCCGACCCCGGCGATCGTCGTCAGCAGACCCGCCGTCCCGAAGACATGGATCGGGCGGGTCGCGAAACCAGAGAGAAACTTGATCGTCAATAGATCGAGCAGGACGCGTACGGTGCGCGACAACCCGTATTTCGACTGTCCACGCCGCCGCGGCCGATGATGCACTGGAATCTCCGCCACGCGCGCACCCAGATCGCCGGCGATGGCCGTAATGAAGCGGTGCATCTCGCCGTAGAGCCGCAGCGACCGTGCGATCTCGCCGCGAAACGCTTTGAGACCACACCCGTGGTCGTGGATGTTCACGCTGGTAACCGCGCCTATGATGGCGTTCGCGATCTGGGACGGTATCTTCCGTGATACGAGTGCGTCTTTCCGGTCCTGCCGCCAGCCCGTCACGACGTCAAAGCCCTCGTCGAGTGTGGCCAGAAGACGCGGGATGTCGGCAGGGTCGTTCTGCAGATCTCCATCCATGGTGACGATGATGGCGCCTTCGGAGTGATCGATCCCGGCCGCGATCGCCGCGGTCTGTCCGAAATTCCGTCGAAGCCGGATGAGGCGGAAGCGGGGGTCGTCGCGTGTCGCTTCAACCGCGAGCGCGAACGTCGTGTCCGAGCTACCGTCGTCGACGAGGAGAATCTCGGTCGACTGCGCCATGCGATCCACGGTTGCCCGGAGCTCGGCCACCAACGGCTCCACGTTGGGAGCCTCGTTGTAGACCGGAACGACGATCGAAAGCTCAGGCATCACAGGTCACCCGTCGGGGTCCTCAACCAGCACGCTCCATCTTCGTCCGCACGAGTTGCTGGAGCGAGGTCTCGGGACGGGCGCCGTAGTGACTGATGATCTCGCCCGCCGCAATGCTGGCCAACCGCGCGCAGGTCGCCGTATCGGCCCCCGAAGACAACCCGAACAAGAACCCCGCTGCGTAGAGATCCCCGGCTCCCGTCGTATCGACCACCCGGTCGACCGGCTCGGCCGGGAAATGTTCGGTCTTGCCGTTGGCAAGCACGACCGACCCCTCGGCGCTGCGCGTGACCGCGGCCACTTCACAATGCCCTTGCAGCCGGCGAACCGCCTCGTCGAAGCTCGTCGTCTCGTACAGCGACAACGCCTCGACCTCGTTGGCAAAGAGAATGTCGATGTGGTGCTCGACGAGATCGCGAAACTCCGCGCGGTGACGCTCCACGCAGAATGGATCTGAAAGAGTCAACGCGACCTTGCGGCCCGCATCGTGCGCGAGACTCGCCGCTCGGAGGAACGCCTCCTTTGCGGCCCCCTCCTCCCAAAGGTAGCCCTCCAGAAAGGTGATGCGTGCTGCCGCCACCGTCTCCGGGTGCACGTCCTCGGGAGAAAGCGTCGCGCTGACACCAAGAAAGGTTTGCATCGTTCGTTGCGCGTCGGGCGTCACGAAGATGAGGCAGCGGCCCGTCGGTGGCCCCGCGGTCGCCGCGGTCGTGTCGAAGGTAACCCCACTGGCCCGGATCTCCCGAGCGAACACCTGCCCGAGCGCATCGTCGCGCACCTTGCCGATGAACGCCGGCTGACCACCAAGCGATGCGAAGCCCGCGATCGTGTTCGCGGCCGAGCCCCCCGAGCACTCGACCGCCCCCTTCATCTCGGTGTACAGCTGCTCGGCGCGCGCCGTGTCGATGAGCGTCATCGCGCCCTTGGGCATGCCGTGTCGGGCCAAGAATCCATCGTCGGCGTCCCCGAGGACGTCGACGATCGCGTTGCCGATACCTACCACTCCGAATTCAGTCTGGCTCATGCTCAGGCTCCTACGTACCGGCCAATGATCGGCGCAAGATCCCGCTTCACCTGCTCGGGAATCCGTGCGGGATCGGTGATGATCGCATGCTCGAGGGCATGGTCACAATCACACCCTGTCGAAGGACCAATACCAGGCGCTACTTCGAGAATCACTCGCTTGGCCATGGTCACGTTCGCGTTCAGCACAGCCAGGACATCGGCAATCGCCACTTCCTCGGTATCCTGACGCCAGCAATCGTAGTCAGTCGCGAGCGCCAGCGTTGCAAAGCAAAGCTCCGCCTCACGGGCGAGTTTGGCTTCTTGCAAATTCGTCATACCGATCACCGAGGCACCCCAGCTGCGATACAGCTCGGATTCCGCGCGGGTGGAGAATTGCGGCCCCTCCATGCACACGTACGTCCCCCCGTCATGCACGGTCGCTTCAACGCGCCGTGCCGCCTCGACGAGAGCGGACCGCAGTATGGGACACACCGGATCGCCGAAAGCGATGTGGGCGACGACGCCGTTCCCGAAGAACGTGCCGATCCGACCCTGGGTCCGATCGAGGAACTGATCGGGCACGACCAGATGCCCCGGGACGATCTCCTCCCTCAGGCTACCCACCGCGCCGACGGCGATGACGTGCGTCGCACCCAGCTTCTTCAACGCCCACAGATTGGCGCGAAACGGCAGCTCGGATGGGAGAATCCGATGCCCGCGGCCATGGCGCGGGAGGAACAGCAGTTCGTTCTCCGCGAGCCGCCCTCTGATGATGGCATCGGACGGCGCACCGAACGGGGTCTCGACCGTCTCTTCGTGTACGTCGGCCAAGCCCTCCATCTCGTAGAGTCCGCTCCCACCGATGATCCCGATCGTTGTGCCCACTGCCTGCCTCCTTTCGGCTCAGCCCCGGATGAGGGAAATGACTGGCCCGGTACGAATGCTGAGTTCCGACACGGGATCGAGCAAGTCGCCGTCCATCATGAGCCGTGTCGGGGCCGCGAAACGAATCTTCACCATGCGCGCCAGATTGTCGTAGAATTCCGGATCCTCGAGCGGCACGCCTCGCCAGAGGCGAGGTATGTTGCGTGCGAGCCGCAACGGTCCGATCGGTCCCGCGAGCAGATGAAAGTGTTCACGCTTGCGGGCCGCCAGATACATCGGTTTGAAGCCGAGCGCAACGTGGGTCACGGTGCCGGCCAGAATGACCGTGAAGGTCCGGAACGGGACCCGCTCCTCATCACAATCGATATCGGCCTCGACGCGACGAAACGCCCCCCGAACCAGCGATGTGCCGAGCATCGCAGAGCCAACGAGCCGCCCGAGGAGTGCGATCGCCGTCAGCCCACTCTGTCGCGGCGAGCTGTAGTAGAGTTGCAGGAAGTTGACGACGATGCCTCCACCCACGGTGAAGCCCGCGTACTCGTCGTTCACGACCAACAGCTCACGCTCCACGATGTCGTGCATATGCCCGTGACGATAGTCGTGCAGGACGTGGCTCAGCACGTGCTCCGGCCCACCACGCATGCAACCGATCGACCGAGCGATGTAGTTCATCGTACCGGCACGCAAGGGCAGGTAGAGGGGCCACGGCCCCTCGGGATGCAAACGCCGCCACGCCGAGAGCACACGAAAGTGGCTGCCATCCCCACCGCACACCGCGAGCATGTCGACACGCTCGCGCGCCAATTCGCCCACCACCTGCTCGATCGCGGCGAGATTCGGCGTGACCCGTACCACGCCCTCGCCGCCAACGATCTGCTCGAAGCGACGTACACGGCGCGCCGTATTCCCATTGCGGCCCGCGTGCGGGTTGACGATGACTCCGATACCCGGCACCGCGGTCAGTCCTGCGCCGGCCGCGCTTCGCCCTCGGCCACCAACTGACCGCACGCGGCAGCGATATCACTGCCGCGGCTCTCGCGGACCGTCGCGTGCACCGCGCCCGTGCGGAGAATGTCGGCGAATTTGGCGCCCACCGCGTCCTCACTCCGCGCGAACTCGCCCCCGGGACACGGATTGTGTGGCATCAGGTTCACCTTGCATCGAATGCCGTGCAGGGCGCGCATGAGTGCCCGCGCCTGCTCCGGCGCGTCGTTGACCCCTGCCAGCATGACGTACTCGAAAGTGATGCGTTTCCTCCGCGGCAACGGAAGCTTCCGGCAGGCGGCCAGCAACTCGGCGACCGAGTAGCGCCTGGTGACCGGCATGAGCCGGCGACGCAACGCCTCGTCGACCGCCGTCAGAGAAACCGCGAGATGCACTTTGGTTTCCTCGAGCAACCGCTGCATCTGCGGCACCAAACCGACCGTCGAAACGGTGATCCGTCGAGGCGACACGCCAACACCCCACGGCGCGGTCAGCGTCCCGATAGCGCCCACGGTTCCTTCGTAGTTGTGCAAGGGCTCGCCCATGCCCATGAAGACCAGGTTCGTGATGACGTCTCGCGTCCCATCACTGCCGACCGGGGCCGCCGCCCGCGCCAAGAGGAACTGCTCGACGATCTGGCCCCGAGTCAGATGGCGACCAAATCCGAGCGTGGCCGTGGCGCAGAATGCGCAATCCATCGCACAACCAACCTGGGTCGAGACGCACAAGGTCAATCTGCGCCCGTCCGGAATGAGCACGCCCTCGATCGTGGCACCATCCGGCAGCGCGAAGAGGAGCTTCGTCGTCCCGTCAACCGCGTGTGCGACATGGCGCACACCGAGTGTCCCGATTCCGTAGGCTCCGGCCAAAGACTGGCGCACCTCGCGCGGAACCGTCTGCATCTCCGCGAAGTCGCGGACGCCCTGGCGATAGAGGGAGTGCGCCACCTGGGAGGCCCGATAGCGCGGCAGCCCCTCGGCCTCACACCAGCGCTCCAGATCCCCGAGTGTCAGCTCGAGTGCGTCTATCGACGCCATCGGGTCCAGCCCTTTCTCCGCACCCGCGCCAGGCGCCCTAGGCCCGCGGGCGCGGCGGCGATGCCTCGAGCAAACGCCGGGCATGCTCGAAGACCTGGTCGACGTCGATCGCCTGCAAGCACACGTTGTCCGTACAGGGACTGTTGCGATGATTGAGCGCACTCAGGCACGGGCTACACGCGAGACCCGCGTAGAGATGGACCGCCCGCGGGCCGAGGGGTCCGTATAGCACGGGCGTCTCAGGGCCGAACAGGGTAATGCTCGGGATCGGCGTCAAGGAGGCGAAGTGCGCGGGCCCACTGTCGTTGGTAATGAGGAGATCGCTCTGATGAAAGAGCTGAATCACGTCGACGAGAGAGCGCGTACACCCCACGAAGTTGCCACATCTGGGGTCCCCCACGGCCTCGGTAATACGACGAGCCGAGGCCGCACTCTCGCTGATTCCCATCAGGACGACCACCAGTTTCGGATCGAAAGCCAGCAGCCGATGGATGAGTTCGATGAAGCGATCGACGGGCCAGGAACGAATGGGCAACAGGCTCCCGGCATCGTGATTCACCACGACCATCCGCCCACCGGCGATCGGCACACAGCGCTCGACGGCGTCTTGCACGTACCGGTACGCTTCCGGTTCCGTGCCCACCCGCACCGGCAGCACCGGCACCGGAATCGCGCGCTTGGGCATGGGCACCGTACCGCCATCGTCGCTCATGACATCGATCAGCGCCATGAAGTTCTGCGCCATGTGGTGATACGGATTGTAGTGCACGCGATGCGTCAGATGATCGCCCCTGTACAGCCCCTCCCCCTGGTAGTTGTCGAATCCCACGCGCGTTCTCGCCCCCGAGACGAGGCTCAGAATCGACGACACGCGGGAGAACAACTCGAGATCGACCACCACGTCGAAGCGATGGGCACGGCAAAAGCGGATGAAACCGATGAGATCCGCGGCCATGTGTACGAGCGAATCGTCACGAATCGTGCAGATGGCCTCCTCTTCGAACAACCCGAGCAGACGAAGACTCGGTGCGTTCTTGCCGAAGATGACGAATCCGTGATGGCCGCCATGCTCCCGCTCCTGCACGGTACGAATGGCTGCGGACGCCACGATCGTACTACCCATCTCCGACAACTCGATGAACAGCACGTTCCGGGGCCCCACCGGCCGCCGCGCCACCCGGAGAGCCTCGACCGTGCGCATGACCAGACTCAACACGAAGCAGAGTGGCACACCGACGAAGTAGTCGATGCCCCGCATCAGCGAGAGTCTCATGCCCGAGCCACCACAGCCATCTCGTCACCTGGATTGATCGGCACGTTCACGCGCTCGGCCAGCCACGTGGGCACCAGGGCTCGTCCAATCGCGCTCGGCAGCTCGCCATACGCCCGAACCTTTTCCAGCGCGACTCCCAAGTTCCGAAACCGCCCCATCGAACGGACGTACTCGAGCCGAAGCCCCGTGTTGGCCAGCAACCGCGCGATCGTCCGTCGATCGAAGTACACGAGGTGTTCGTTCGGCTTCAGATGCAGCCAGCGTTGGCCCGTGACGCGCGCCATGATCGATCCGATGTCTGGCGTGCTGATGAAAATCACGCCTCCGGATGCTAGCAAAGCCTTGGCCGCCCGCAGCACCGCGACGGGATCGGGGACATGCTCGAGAAAGTCGTTCATGACGATGACGTCGAACTGCCTTCCGCTCACCCGAGCACTCGGAAAGCCGTCACACACCACGTCGAGGCCCAAACTCTCACAGTGAGCGACCGACTGCGGATTCAAGTCGAGGCCCACAGTCTGCCAACCGCGCTCGCGCGCAACCGCGGAGAACGTCCCCGGACCGCACCCGATGTCCAGGAGCGTACCAGGATCCCGATAGCGCTCGATGAGTTTGACCCGCGCGGCGAAAGAACGGCCGTCCTGCTCCGCCGTCCGCACATAGTAGTCGGTCGGTGAGATCGCTTGTCCATGGTAGAGCGTCCGCAGGGCCTCGGCCGTCAACCGCGGGTTCACGTAGGTCAACCCGCAGGCACCGCAGCGCACGATGGCGAAACCGTCTTTCTCCAGCCACGGGCGATGCTCACCCTCCCCGCACAGCGGACAAGTAATTCGCTCCAACGATGGCTCCGTCGACATACTCCGTTTCGCGGCCGCACCCGGGCCACCGATCCCCCGCATGCGGATATATACGCCGGACCCGATGCGCGTCGAGTGCGGGTTGACTTTCAGTGCCCTGGCGACCGAAGTACCCCCACGCGATGAGCGAGTCCCCGACAATAGCCCGGCGAGTCCCGCGCTGGATCTCCCACGTCGCCGCCGGCCTCGTCGTCTTCGGAGCGATCGCGGCGTTCACCTCACTGGCCAACACCCGGGTCCGCGGCACGCCGTATCCACTCGATCTCGCGGCAGCGATACGCGGTGCCGCGACCACGGTCGACGCCACCTTGCCGGCCGCATTGAAGACCTGGGCTCTCCTGGCCCTGGTCCTGTTCGCCTTCGCCCGCAGGCTGCGCGCTCGGGCTCCAAGCCTCCGCCCCAGCGAGGCGATCGCGGGCGCGGTCGTCCTCTTGTGGAGCGGAGCCTACGGCCTGCTCCTCACGCTGGGGCCCACGGGCGCCTACCAGCCGTGGCTGCTCCGGCTCGTGACCGGAGCGGTCGTCCTGTGGGCGCTCCTCCACAGACCTGCAGCAGGCCCCCGACGCCGCGCGTCACCAGGCATCGCCATCGCCCTGCTGGCGTTCCTTCTGGCGTTCGTCCCATTGCTCGTAATGCAGCTGGGCTCGCCGGTATCGCCCTTCATGGACGTGCTGCCCTACGTCGCGTCGACCCAAAAGATCGTCACGTTCCAGTTCTACGATCCCTTCGCGAATGACGCCGCCGGACACTGGGCCCCGACGCGTCAGGTCGTCGGCTGTGATGCCGCATTCTCGTTCCTTGCCCTGGTGACCGGCCAGACGGCCGAATTGGCCATCACCTCGCTGATCCTCCCAGTGGCCGCCCTCCAGCTCCTGGCGATCTATTTGCTCGGCCGCGCCGTGCACGGCCCAGTCGCTGGCGGCATGGCCGCCCTGTTCCTCCTCCAGACCTTCATCTGGCGCCGTACGCCGGATGTCCGGGGCACAGCGCTGGCCTTCAGCCTGATCGCCATCGGACTCGCGTTCATGTTCAGTGGTAGGCGAGACCGCGGTCCCCGCACCGCGCTCGCGGGCCTCGCTTTCGGGACCTCCGTCGTGGTCAATCCCTTGATCGGAGCCCTCGGCATGCAGGTGGCCAGCGCCGCCACGATTGTCGCCTTCCTCGACGGCGTATGGCCATTCTGGCCGCCCGTTCTCGCCATGGCTGGCGCCTCGATCTTCGCGCTACCGCAGGTCACGATCGGGCTCTCATGGGACCTCCCGTGGGCGATCCTCCCACTGACCGCGCTCGCGGGAGCGCTGATCATCGGTGTTGCCAGTCGCATCGGCGGCGGCGCGCCCCGGAGCACGCGCCGGCGGTGCATCCTGGCTCGTTCGGCGTCACTCATCGCCGTCGTCATTGCGATCTTCTATCGACACGCCCATCGATCGACCGAGTTCTTCCCGGATACGTGGCTCGGATACGGTCCGCTCGTGCTGCTCGCGATGCCCGGGCTCGCCGTGCTCGGCACGGCGATCTGGCGCGCGCCGAGCCGGTGGCCCGCCGCCGCCATTCCCGCGCTGGCCATCCTCGCAGGCTTCCTCGATCACTACATCGCCGACCCGCTGCGCTTTCAAGGCACCATCGAGGGCCGCTCCTTGGCCTCCGAGGTCACCACCAAGATGCTCTACTACTGGTGGCCGTACTGGTGCGCGCTGCTGACCGGAATCCTCTTCGGCGCGTTGACCCGCCGAACCGCGTTCCTCCCTACCCTGATCATGGCGCTGGCGCTCACCATCTATCCGTTCCACAGCCCGCAGCACGCGGTCGAGTTCGACACCAAGCAGCTCTCCGTCGCCGAGACCTGGGGCCACCACCTGACACACGCCACCCGGGGCTATCACGGAGGCCGCCCCGACCGTCGCTGGGTGCTCGACGACCGATGGCGAGAAGTGCGGGATTTCTTTCTGGCCGAGGTCGCCGCCGGACGCATCCGCTATGACACGCACGTCCTGCATGTGTCCGAGTCCATCAACAGTCTGGAGCTCGCGCTCGGCACCGGGATCTCCACGGATTTGATCACACCACAACACGACCCCGGCAGCATTTGGACCGTTGGAGGACGGATTCGCGGCGTCGATGCGATCCCCGAGGCGTTCGCCGCCGCGCCGCCGTTCGTCCTCCTGCAGCGCGTCCCGCTTCCCGACCCATCGGTCCTCGACGACTACGAACTCGTCCTCGTGCAGGCACCCTTGAATCTGGAGGTCTATCGCCGCCTGGACTCGGCTACAGCCGCTGAATCTGCAACAGATTGAGCGTCGCCACGCCCCACACATTCACCAACACGCTGGCCACCAAGGGCACCAGGTGCCACCAACGCAGCGGGCGATCCATGCCTCGCATCGTCAGAATCGTGAGTAGCGGGTAGAAGTCGAGCGCGAAGCGGTACCCGAACTGCGTCATACCCGTCCCGCCGTGCAGCAGCAGGACACTCATGAAGAGCGCAATGCCGAGCCAGCATGCCGCGGTCAGGCGGTCGAGGGGGGCCCGGAACGCGTAGATGAAGGCCGGTGTCGTGATCCAGATCGCGGTCCCACCGACCGATGGTACCGCCCACGGAAACTCATCCAGGAAGATTGGGTACGCCTTGAACAACACGTGGATGTGCCGTGACCAGTAGGACCAGTGCAGGTGCCCCTGTGCGAACAAGGGGTCGCCCTTCGAGAGCAGGACGGCGTAGGCGGCGTTCGAGAACACGCCAAAGCGGACGTAGTTGTAGACCGAGTTGAGGATCAATACCCCGACGAGCGGGGCGGCCATGGCGAATAGCCAGCGCCACCGCAACCGGGGCACGATCTCGTCGGTCATCGGATAGATCCAGCGCTCCGGACACGCGACGAGCAGGAAGGGCACCGCCACCGCCGTCTCGAGGCGACACCAGAACGCGACCGCCAACCAGAGGCCGAGCAGGCCCGGTCGCGTGCGACCCAGGAACTCCACCATCAGAAGCCACATCGCCGTCGCGTGGACGACTTGCGCGAGATACCAGACGGAACCGATCGTGGCGTGGTACCAGGCGATCGATCCGAAACCGAAGAGGACCGCTCCCCAGTTCGCCCCCTTGCGCGACAGCGGAATCCGTCCCAAGGCCACGCGCGCCAGCGCCACGTTCAGGGCGCCCAAAAAGAGGGACAGCCCGGTCTGACCGTAACCGAGTTGCATCGGCCATCCGTTGTTGAACCCCGACAACCACGTCGCGATCGGCTCGAGCTTCATCAGCCAGATGATGGGAAGCAGCAGAACCGCCGGAGTGGGCGGATTCGTGAAGTACGCCCGCCCCGCATACTCGGCCATCTCGAGGTGCGGCGGGCGCGACGGTAGCGACAGGCTTCCCTGCAACGCGGCTTCGGCAAGGCGGGCGTACTGGTCGTAGGGCGTCGCGTCTGGACACGTTCCGACGTACACCGCGAGCGCCGCGACGAAAAAGCCGAGCGCGTCACGCGCTCCGGCGGGCACCGGACCTGCACCGCGCGTCTGCCATGCGCGCCGCCCCGGGCCCCGACCGAGGCGATAGCCGGTCAATCCAGCGGTCATGCCCTCATCACGCCCATCGCGTTCATGTCCGCGCGACTCGTCATAGCCGGTTCACCATACGAAGCGTTCCCTGGCGAAATCTCCGCGCTGGGATCTCTTCGCGAACGCATTCGCACCTGCCGGCTCAACACGCACGTGTGCCATGGTCATACCATGCGCCGACCCCGGCGGGCAGCGTCAGTTTCGCGCGACTTGATCGAGGGCGGTGAAGAAGTAGCCGATCTCTGTCTGAGCGGTCTCGGGAGCATCCGAGCCATGGGTCGAGTTCTGCTCGACATTGACACCCAGATCCTTCCGAATCGTCCCCGGCTCGGCTTTCGCGGGATCCGTCGCACCCATCAGGCCGCGCCAGGTCGCGATCGCACCGTCCCCCTCGAACGCCACTACCATGACTGGGCCAGAGCACATGTAGTCGGTGAGATCAGAGAAGAAGGGACGCTCCCGATGGACGGCGTAGAAGCCCTCGGCCTCTACCTTGGTCAGGTGCAGAAAGCGCGCTGCGGCGATCCGCAACCCGGCACTCTCGGCGCGCCGCAGGATTTCTCCGACCAGATTTCGAGCTACCGCATCCGGTTTGACGATCGCCAGCGTTCGTTCGGTTGCCATATGCCCCTCGCCTACGCGCCGCGCCCTTCGAGCGCAGCGGCCATGGTTGTTCCGAGATCCGCCGGACTGCGCGACACGCGCACGCCAGCGTCCTCGAATGCCTGCATCTTGTCCGCGGCCGTCCCACGGCCGCCCGCGATGATCGCGCCGGCGTGCCCCATTCGCTTGCCCTTCGGGGCGGTCTGACCGGCGATGAACACCGTGACCGGCTTGGTCATGTTCGCCTTGATGAACGCCGCCGCCTCTTCCTCGGCCGTCCCACCGATCTCGCCGATGAGGATGACGCCCTCGGTATCCGGATCGTCGTTGAACAGGCGGAGCGTATCGATGAATCCGGTGCCGATGATCGGATCGCCGCCGATACCAACGCAGGTCGACTGCCCGATCCCGAGCTTGGTCAACTGATGAACCGCCTCGTAGGTCAGGGTCCCGCTGCGGGAGACGACACCGACCTTCCCGGGCGTGTGAATGTACCCGGGCATGATGCCGATCTTGCAAGCGCCTGGGGTAATGAGCCCCGGACAGTTGGGGCCGATCAGTCGCGTCTTGCGGCCCTCGAGGTAACGCTGGCACCGTACCATGTCGAGTGTGGGCACACCTTCTGTAACGCAGATCGCCAGTGCAATCTCGGAAGCTGCGGCCTCCATGATCGCATCCGCCGCGAACGGCGGCGGCACGAAGATCATACTGGCATTGGCGCCCGTCTCGCGAACAGCGGCTTCGACGGTGTCGAAGATCGGAATCCCGTCGAGATCACTCCCGCCCTTCCCTGGCGTAACGCCACCGACGATCTGGGTCCCGTACTCGCGACACGCACGGGTATGGAACTGCCCAGTCGCGCCAGTAATGCCCTGGACGATGACGCGAGTGGACGCATCGACGAGAATGCTCACGCGGCACCTCCCGCGGCGGCAACGGCAAGCCGTGCCCCCTCCGCCATGTCCGGGGCCGTTTGAATCGTCAGCCCCGACTCGGCGAGAATCTCTTTGCCGCGCTCGACGTTGGTCCCCTCCATCCGAACGACGAGCGGCACCGAAAGTCCGACGTCGCGCGCCGCGGCGACGACGCCCTCGGCCAACACGTCGCAGCGGAGGATACCGCCGAAGATGTTGATGAAGATCGCCTTCACTTTGGCGTCCGACAGCAGAATGCGAAAGGCCTCGCGTACCTTGTCGGCATCCGCACCACCCCCGACATCGAGAAAGTTGGCAGGCTCGCCACCCGCGTGCTTGACGATGTCCATCGTGGCCATGGCCAAGCCGGCACCAGTCACCATGCACGCGATGTTGCCATCGAGCGCGATGTAGCTGAGGTCGTGCTTTGCCGCCTCGGTCTCACGGGGATCTTCCTCGTTCTCGTCCCGGTACTCGCGAATCGCCGGATGCCGGAAGAGCGCGTTGTCGTCGAACCCGATCTTGGCGTCCAGCGCCACAAGGTCGCCGCCACGGGTGACGACCAGGGGATTGATCTCGACCATCGAAGCGTCGGTCTCGTGGAAGCAGCGCACGAGCGCACTGAAAAACCCGACGGCCTTGTTTACGAGGGGCTTCGGCAACCCGAGGGCGAACGCCGCCTGGCGTCCCTGAAAGGCGCCGAGGCCGATCACCGGGTCGATGATCGCGCGGTGGATCTTCTCGGGGGTCTTGGCGGCGACCTCCTCGATCTCGACGCCGCCCTCCGACGACGTCATCAGCGCCACACGACCGGTCCCGCGATCGACGACCACCCCGAGATACAGCTCACGGTCGATGTCACATCCCTGCTCGACGAACACCTGCCGCACTACCCGACCTTCCGGCCCAGTCTGATGCGTCACGAGCGGCTTCCCGAGCAGGCCGCGGGCGAACTCGGCAGCGGCCTCCGGGGACGAGACCACCTTGACACCACCCGCCTTGCCGCGGCCGCCTGCATGAATCTGCGCCTTCACCACTACCGGGCAGCCCAGTCGTCGTGCGATGTCGGCCACTTCTTCCGGCGTCCGGGCCACCGCGCCCTCGAGGACGGGAACGCCGTACTCGCGCAGAACCTCTTTCGCCTGGAACTCGTGGATGTTCATGTGGCCAGCAGTCGATCCATGGCGCCGACGAGTTCTTCGACGTGACTGACCGACTCGGCAAACTGACGCTGCTCGTCAGCCGTGAGGGCGATCTCGATCACGCGTTCAACGCCGCCACCACCGATCATCACGGGCACGCCGACGTAGAAGCCTTTGACCCCGTACTCGCCATCCAAATATGCGGCGGCCGGAAGAATGCGACGGCGGTCGCGTAGATAGGATTCCGCCATCTGCACCGCGGCCGACGCCGGCGAGTAGAAAGCCGAGCCTGTTTTCAGGAGCCCCACGATCTCGCCTCCCGCCTTGCGCACACGCTCCTCGATGGCGTTCAGACGATCGGCCGAGATCAGCTTCTCGATCGGCACGCCACCCACGGTGCAGGCACTCCGGACGGGGACCATGTCGTCGCCATGGCCGCCGAGCACGATCGCCGCCACGCTCTCGACCGAGACGCCGAGTTCCATGGCGAGAAAGGTACGATAGCGCGACGAGTCCAGAACACCCGCCATGCCGACGACGCGCTCCTTG